>JAHEFD010000001.1 GCA_024640345.1 Woeseiaceae bacterium | reverse complement strand
CGAGGTCGCGGCGCTGGATGACTGCATTGGTAAACTGGGTTGTGCCAATCATCACGGCATCGATGTCGCCCCGCTCGATGCCGCTCTCGTTCAGAATCCCGTCCAGCGCATTGACGACACCGTCTTTGACATTCGGTGATGTCAGCACTTTTGTCGATGCCATGACCGTTTGGCCATCAAGAATTACGGCATCAGTGTGCGTTCCGCCAACGTCCACACCGATCCGCATCACGCCTTCCCGAACTTTCGACTGGCCAGTTCAAGGCCAAGGTAGACGACAAGTGCGATCAACAGTGAATCGGCCGGCGCGATCGTCGTCAGTGAAGCCCCGGAAAAATACATCCACGTTGCGACAGCACCGCTGCCAACGCCTGCAATCATGGCATTGATCTTTATTGCCGGACGCCGCTCAAGATGCTTTGCCGAGAAATCAGTTCTTCCCAGCAGGAAAAAATCGCACAGGTAAACACCGGCAATTGGCGGTACCAGGAGACCCAGGACGACCAGGAAATCGATCAGGTGATCAGCTACACCAATCACAGCGGCCGCTGTCCCGACAATTCCGCAGACAACCACGACCAGGCGGTAGCGCCCGACCGGAACGGATGCCCGGGCCGCGAGTGCAGTTGAATACAGGTTAATGACATTAGTCGTCCACGTGGCGAACACCAGCACAGCCAGGGCGATGCCGCCGAAACCGACCATGAACATGTAAGTCATTGGATCAAGTTCACCGAAGACGAGTACCGGGATCATGCCCAGGACGTAGGCGATAATGATGCCCCCACCCTGACCAAGGAAAGAGGCGACGACGCAGTCCAGTGTATTGCGGGCATAGCGAGTCAGATCAGGCATCAGGACAACTCCCACGATCGCAGCCCCGACAACCGCCGAGATAGCCGTCGGCATATCCATGCCAACGCCTTCGATGACAAGCAAGTCCGCAAAAGTCGCCTGGCGCAGCGAAATCACGGCAACGGACGTGAGCGCGAGCAGGAGAAATGGCACTGCGATCAATGCGAGGCGGTCGATAGCCTTGAACCCGTAGATCGTCGTCGCGATGACGAGGACGCTGCTTAGCATCGTGTAAACAGGCTCTCCTGCGGTGAAGGTCGTTAGCTCCTCGGCAGCGAGAAAAAGCGTGCGCCCAAATAGCTCTGCTGTTACCGCGTACCAGCCGAGAAGAAACAGGCCGAACCAGAAATTGACGAACTTCGCGCCTGCATATCCGAACGTGTGCTCGATGATCATGTAACTCGACAATCGCGTCTTCGCGCCGACCACCGAAGCGGGAACGGACATCAGGCTGAGAATCAGGGCACCTGCCAATACGGCAATCATGGCCCGCGACAGGCCGATGCCCTGCGCCAGTTCGCCGGAGCTGTACATCAGCGGCAATGTGATCGAAATACCTATAATGACGACAGCAATCTGGAAGCCGCTGACAGATTCCGATTTGGGTACCGGCGTGCGCGAACTCGCGTCCGAGGTCACCTTTGATATCTGCCTGTGAAACCACCTCCTACCGGTTCGGCATTGCAATGCTGTACAGGTGCAGACAGCGCCGCAACAGTTGCTGGACTATGCATTCGAATCTCGCGCCTCTTTCTTGTTCTTGTGTCTTGCGACCGCCTGAATCAGGCGACGCCCAAAAAGGCTGTCTTCGCCGTAGACGTAAAAATACCCGATTGCGGCGGCGATTGCCGCCCCGGCCGCATTGATCAGGAGGTCCGTCATCGTATCGGGCAGACCGGACTTCTGCATATTGAAGCCGAAATACCAGTCCATCAGGAATTCGAACATCTCCCACAGGGTGCCAACCGTTACGGCAATCGAAAATGTGATGGTTGCAATCCAGCCGGCCGCAACGCTGATCCGGTGAGTCATGTAAAAGACATAGATACTCAGAAAACCGATGATTCCGACGGTCAGCGCGGAGAGTCCGTGCAATGCCAGGTCCCACCACCAGAATTTCTCGTAAAAACCACGAACCTCACCCAGTGCGAAACTGGCAAAAAGAAAGACGCAGGTGATCAATGTCAACTCTACAGGCAACGGTACCCGCAGGCGGCGTTCGATCATCGCTGGCGCGAAACTCAGGAAAAGTACAAATGCACCGTTGAACGCGACGAGATACTGTTTCTCAACGAGAGCGCCGACAACGACTGCAGCTATCCCAAGCTGCAGCACAGACGCGACGATCATCTCGATCCGGTCTACCCAGCTGTCGGGTGAGGCCAACGCGGATTTTTTGCGCATTGAACGTCGCCTGTCCTTACCCGGCAAGGCCTCGATACTTTTCGAGCGTCTCTTTCTCTGTCAATCGCGGGTGGTCTCCGGCAAGCGCATAACCATCCGGCTTCCTGTCGACGAATATTTCACCGGTCATAACCAGGTCATTCCTTTCATCAAAAGCGCCGACACACACTTCATGGTCAGCAAACTCCAGAACACGGAAAAACAGGTTGGATCCGCAGACACTGCAAAATCCGCGTTCGGCCCACTCGGACGACCGGAAACGCTTAAGATTCTTCTCTCCGGTGAACCTGACCTTGCCGACGGTCGTCGAAAAAAATGGTCCACTTGACCACCGCTGACACATATCGCAATGGCACGCACTGAATTCCGTCGCTACTTCTTCGGCCTCAAAACGCACGGCGCCACAAAGACATTTCCCGGTTCTTGCGGTCATTACGTTTTCGGTGTGAGCTTGAGAAGCCGGCCACCCTGTCCCTCATCTTCATCTTCCAGGATCCATATGGCGCCATCCGGCCCTTGCTCTTCTTCGCGAATTCGCCTGCCCATTTCGAATCGTTCCGCCTCTCGCGCATCCTCACCATCAAACTCTACGCGGACCAGTGACATCGATCCAAGACCGCCAATGAAGGCATTGCCTTTCCAGTCCGGAAACAAGTCGCCGTCGTAGAACATTAATCCTCCAGGCGAAATGGCCGGAACCCAGAACACTTTAGGCGCCTCGAATTCCGGCCGCGTGTCGTGGTCCGGAATTTCCTCACCACTGTAGTGATCGCCGTTCGATACGATCGGGTAGCCATAATTGCGACCGCGCTTGACCAGGTTGAGCTCGTCGCCGTGTCTTGGACCCATTTCCTGGTTCCATAGACGTCCTTTTGAATCGAACGCCAGGCCGAGCAGGTTGCGATGACCCAGTGACCAGATCTGCGCTGTAACACCACCCTGGTCAGCAAAAGGATTGTCATCGGGTACCGAGCCATCGTCGTGCAGACGAACGACCTTGCCGAGATTCATCTTCATGTCCTGAGCCGGATCAAACTTCTGCCGTTCACCCGATGCTATAAAAAGGTAGCCATCAGGCGAGAAAGCGATGCGGTGGCTGTAGTGGCCACGACCCGTAACCTTGGGATCCTGCCGCCAGATAACCGTCATATCGCGCAAGGCGCCCCCGCCATTGTCATCGAGCGTGAGGGTGCCGCGAGCAACCGCGGCGCCACGCGTATCATCTGCGCCGGCCTCGACAAAACTGAGGTAAACCAGGCTGTTTGACTCGAAGTCGGGATGCAGAACGACGTCGCCCAGGCCACCCTGACCGCCATAGTCGACCGTCGGTACACCTGGCAATGGCTCAGACTTTTCGCCACCCTGCGTGACGATGAGAACGCGTCCCGGTTTTTCCGTGATCAGCAGGCGTCCATCGGGCAGGAACGTCATCGCCCAGGGCTCGTTGAGCTGCGCCACGGGTGTTGCATCGAATGGCCAGGATTCCTCGTCGGCCGTGGCGCATCCTGAAATAATGATGCATATGAGAGTAACGCTCAGTCGGTTCATGTCTTTTCTTCCCGGATAATGCCGAATCCACCTGCCATTCAGATTCCGATACCAATGCGATGCCGGAGCAGGTACTACGCATATTGCCTGATTCGGCACTCGCCCGAAACCAATGCGAAATCGGAATTTGTACCGACCGTGACAGGACATCGACCGGACCCCGCTTAATGTATCCAGGGAACCAAAACAGTACACTCTGCATCCACTCAATATCGATCTGCCGGGAGACAATACTGTGGTGACGCGAATCCTGATTCTGACGCTGTTCTTTTCATGTATCACCGGAGAGGCTGCGGAAGAAGTCGACAGAAGCGGCAAGTGGGATGTCAATGGCCCGCTTGGATCACCATCGGACATGCTCGAATTTTCAACGAATGAGGGCACATGGATGAACCTTGACGTTCATCCTGACGGCAAGCAGATTATTTTCGATCTGCTGGGCGACCTTTACCTCCTGCCAATAAGCGGCGGCGACGCGACCCGCCTGACCAGCGGTGCCGCTTATGATTTCCAGCCCCGCTTCAGTCCTTCAGGCAAACAGATTTTATTCACGTCTGATCGCGGGGGAATCAACGCGGTCTGGGTCGCTGATTTTGATGGCACCAGCCTGTCAGAATTCAGGAATCTCAACGAGGGTAACCAACAGACATTCGGCGGCGCCAACTGGACGCCTGACGGCGACTGGATCATGGCCCGCAAGCGCCTGACGGATACCAGTTCGATCGGCATCACTGAACTGTGGATGTTGCACAAGGATGGCGGCAGTGGCGTCAAGCTGGTCGCGAACAAGGGCGAAGTGGACTCTTTCCAGGCAAGCAAGGACGGCCGCTATATTTATTATGGTGAGGGCGGCCCATTCAGCTACGGTCGCAATCCTTATGGCCCGATCTGGTCGATTAATCGCTACGACCGACAGACCGGCGAAAAACGGGTCGTCACCGGCGGCAACGGCAGCGCCGCAAGCCCTGTCTTGAGCCCCGACGGTACAAAGATTGCCTTTGTACGTCGGGTTGGCGCTGACTCCACAATCTGGCTGCACAACCTGGCTGACGGGTCGGAGCGTCAAATCTGGGATGGTCTCGATCGGGACCAGCTCGAAGCGTTCGGCACGCACCACATTTATCCAAATTACGAGTGGACACCCGATGGCACCAATCTCGTTGTCTGGGCCGGTGGCAAGATTAACCGGGTGCCGACAGGCGGTGGCGAAATTGCAGATATACCTTTCAATGCTGATGTGGCGGTTCGCTACCACAAACCACTGCGGTCGAAGCGAAATCCCGCCCCGGAAACAATAAAATCCAGGCTGATCCGCTGGCCGGCTGTCAGCCCGGACGGCGAATCGATGGTGTTTGCGGCGCTCGGCCACCTTTACTGGATGAGCCTGCCCGACGGCGAACCGCAACGCGTTACCGACATGACGGAGCTCGAATTCTCGCCGACGTTTTCGCCGGATGGAAACAGCGTATTGTTCACATCCTGGAGCGACACTGATGGCGGCAAGCTTCACTCCGTCAACTGGCGACGCGGAAGACCCGGCAATGTCGCCACACGTTATTCTTCCGGCGCGCAGCTCGTTAATCCTGCCTGGTCAGCTGACGGGGATAAGATTCTTGTCGTCGCCGGCAGTGGTACAAGCCTGCGTGGCGATGACCTGGGAGACGAGCAGCGCCACGATATCCTGCTGTTGGATTCTGCCGGAGGAGAAGCTTCCGTTATTGTCTCGACGGCGAATCGCGGCTCCAATCGCCGGACGACACGCCCTACGTTCTCGGCCGACGGCAGCCGAATCTGGTACTTCGACGACGAGGGTGGTGGCGGTGAGCGCGGCGAACGCCAGCCTCCTAACACGGCACTGATTTCGATCCGGCTCGATGGCACGGATCGCAAGATGCATATGAAATTTCGCTACGCACAGGAAGCCATCGTCAGTCCCGACGAATCAATGGTCGCCATATCGGAGTTGCATAACGCGTACGTTACTGTTCTGCCGAAAACCGGTGAGCCAGTCGACTTCAACCCCGATTCGGCGACGCTGGCTTTCCAGCAACTGACCAGGGACGGGGGTGAGTGGGTAACCTGGAGCAGCGACAATCGTTACCTTAGCTGGGGGTTCGCCGATAAACTCACGCGCCTTCCGGTGAGTGAAATTGAACTCACGGGTAAAGCGGAACCGCGAGAAGCGGGCGACGATGGTGTACTCATCCTTGCAGTCAATATCGACGGCAACGGTCGTTACGCTTTCGGTGACTCTACCGTCGACATCGAGGGGCTGAAGGATTTCCTTGAAAGTGCATGGGTCAACGCGGCACAAGTAAGGATTGATACCAGCGTTGACGATGCGGCTCCACTCAGCGCATGGACGGCACTGGAATCATGGGCAAGTGATGCCAAAGTCGGAGTCAAGCTGGTCAAGGCCGACAGTGAAGAAAAAGAATCGACCGAAGAAGCTGAGCCCGGCAAACAGGAATACACGATCAACCTCGAAGTGCCGCGATTTATTCCGGACGGTACTGTTGCCTTGACCGGCGCACGAATTATTACGATGAACGGCGACCAGGTGATAGACAACGGCACCGTTGTAATCACTGGCAATCGTATTACCGCAATCGGCCCTGGCAACGACGTCGAGGTGCCCGCTGACGCTAAACGATTCGATGTCAGCGGCAAAACGATTATGCCCGGCATCATTGACGTACACGCACACCTCGGCTACGGCGTACTCGACGTTAACCCGCAAAAAGAGTGGCGTTACTATGCAAATCTCGCCTATGGCGTAACGACGACTCACGACCCGTCTGCGAGCACGCACACGGTCTTCAGCCAGTCAGAAATGATTGATGCAGGCGTAATGGTTGGCCCGCGCGTTTTCTCGACCGGTTTTATACTTTATGGCGCGACCAATTCTGACATGGCGGTAATCAACAGTTATGCAGATGCGTTATCGCACGTGCGCCGGCTTAAAGCGCTCGGCGCATTCAGTGTCAAAAGCTATATGCAACCACGTCGCGAACAGCGCCAGTGGATCATTCGCGCCGCGGCAAGCGAAGGCATGCTGGTCGTACCTGAGGGTGGCGGCGATTTCCCGGCCAACATGGGAATGCTGATTGACGGACACAGTGGCATCGAACACTCCCTGTCGGTTGGCCAGATTTACGAAGATGTCGTCGATCTGTTTGCCAAAACCCGGGCCGGCTATACCGCAACTTTGCTTGTCGCTTACGGCGGCCAGGAAGGCGAAAAATATTTCTACCAGCATGACGACGTGTGGAAAAACGAAAAGCTCCAGTCATTCTTTCCACCTCGACAGATCGACGCACGATCACGTCGCCGTGTCATGTCGGATGACAACGACTACAACCATATGCTGGTTGCCGAAGGCCTGAAAAAGATTTCCGATGCCGGTGGATTGGTGAATCTTGGCGCTCATGGCCAGCTGCAGGGTCTTGGCGCCCACTGGGAACTCTGGGCTATCGCCTCCGGCGGTATGCAAGCGCACGATGCGCTACGCGCGGCGACCATCAACGGCGCCGAGTACCTGGGAATGGATAGTGACCTGGGCTCGCTTGAACCCGGCAAACTGGCTGACCTGATCGTGCTTGATCGCAATCCGCTGGAAAACATCCGCAACTCTGACAGCGTAGACATGACCATCGTTAATGGAGTTGTGTACGACGCGGACACCATGGATCAGCTTTGGCCGCAGCAGATTGAGCGTGGCAGGTTTCACTTCCAGCGATAAATTGGCGCGCGCCTTTACCGGCGCGCTGTCTCTCATGCCAGTCGATTTTTTATGACAAGCAACAGTCCAACCTGGCTGACAATCGCAGCCGCCGCAATCCAGGGCAGGTTCAGATACCCGGCGAATATGAACCCGACCAGGGCAATAGTCCCGTTGGTTACCGCATAAGGCATCTGGGTTCGAAAATGTTCGAGCGGGGTTGTCCCTGCACCCGTCGATGAAAGAATCGTCGTTTCCGAAACAGGTGACGAGTGATCTCCGAACAGGCCGCCGGACAGAACGGCACCAATTGCCACCGGCAGTGCGGCGCCGGTCGCGAGTGCCGCCGGCACGGCGAGCGGCATCATGATGATAATCGTGCCCCAGGACGATCCGGTTGCAAACGAAATAATAGCGGCCAGAATAAAGATCACCGCTGGCAGCAGTCCTCCCGGCAGCCCGCCACGAGCCAGGTCCGCGACATAAGTACCTGTACCGAGTGCTTCGCTGACGCTGCCGAGTGTCCATGCAAGTACCAGCGTCGCCGCAATCGGCATCATGCCGGTCATGCCTTCGATATACCTTGCGAATGTGTCCAAAAGATCACGAACACCTAATTTGACAATCAGGATGACCAGCACAACAGCGGCCAGGAAATACGCGGCCGACAAACCGGCCCGAAAATCGGAGCCTGCAACCTGCTCGAACGGAAAGCCGTGATGATTGAGTGTCGCGAAAAGAGTGATTCCGAGTACAAGCAATGGTAGCCAGACCAATATCGGCTTCGCCCTCATGCTCTCACTGATCGGCAAAATGGGTCGCGCAACGACCTGTTCTGCGGCTTCTGACTCGGCCACAGCCATCGGGCCAAAGTCGAACTTCATAATCGTGAGGACAGGCACCATCGCGATCGCAAGCCATGCATAAAGCTGATAAGGGATGGCGGCAACGAAAGCATCCCATTCTGAGGTCGCAACGCCGGAGGCTGCAAACGCGTCAGCGATCACGCTCATTATAAAGACGCCCCAACCGATGAACGGAATCAGGATGGCGACGGGTGACGAAGTTGAATCGAGAATAAAGGCAAGTTTCTGCCGGGAAACTTTCAGGCGGTCGACCAACGGTTGAAAAACGGGTCCGACAATCAAAGGTGTGCCGAGATCCGAAAAGAAGATCATGATGCCACCTGTCCAGGACGCCAGCTGTGCGCGAGCCTTGCCGGAGACCCAACGGGCGGCAAGCTGTGCGAACGCTGTGCCCCCACCCGAATATTCAATCAGCTTGACGAAACCGCCTATGAACACCAGCAACACCAGGACACTCGCGTTATAGGTATCCGCAACTTCGGGCACAATATGGTTCTGCACGAGCGTTGGTACAAACAGCAACACCGACGTATCGGCCACCATGGCAACACCAACGAGCACGCCGGAAAAAAGCCCGACGAGTACGTTGCGAGCAGTTAATGCAACGATCAGCGTAACAAAAACCGGAATCAGCGAAACAAACGAGGGTTCAGAGGCCATATAAAAAGAGTCCGTTGCGGTCGAGAAATGGGGTCAAGACCGTTTTCCAACAAAGAATTCCGTTCATTCTAAACTGTGGCGCGCCATAAAAGGGCGCCGCCCCCTTTTTCTCGTGTAAAATCCGTATCTTCATTCTTCCACCTTCGCCCAGTCAGTGAGTGACACATTGTGAAACGATTTCAATTTAAGAACTTTTTTGTAGCGACTCTTGCAACTGTCCTGCTCCTAGGCGCGATCGGCGCCGACGCGACCAGTCGACACCCCGTCCGTGGCAATAACGGGGTCGTATCTTCATCCTCAAAAATCGCGTCCGAAGTTGGTATCGATATTATGAAGAAAGGTGGAAATGCGGTTGATGCAGCAGTGGCAACGGCGTTCGCGATGGCCGTCACCTGGCCCAGCGCTGGCAATATCGGTGGCGGAGGATTCCTGATCTACCATGGCGCAAATGGAGAGGCGACCGCTTTCGATTTTCGGGAAAAAGCGCCGCTGGCATCGACCAGGACGATGTATCTCGATGACGACGGTAACATTCGTGACAATTCAAATCATGCCAGCATTCTCGCCACCGGCGTACCGGGCACAGTAGCCGGCCTCGAGCTGGCTCATCAACGGTTCGGCTCCCTGGAATGGGAAGTTGTACTGCAACCGGCCATCGACCTCGCGCGTAACGGCATGCCGATCAGCTGGGGCCTGTCCGATTCATTCAAGCGATTGAACAGCTACTGGGAGATGTACCCGAGCTCCGCAAAAATCTTCCGCAAGGAAGACGGTTCATTTTACGAACCCGGCGACACCTGGAAGCAGCCGGATCTCGCAGCGACGCTCGAACGCATCCAGGCAAATGGCAAGGACGGATTTTACAAGGGCGAAACTGCCCGGATGATTGCTGACTACATGTCGGCCAATGGCGGCATCATCACACTGAAAGACCTGGAAAAATACGAAGCGAAAGAGCGCGAACCCATTCGAGGAACCTATCGCGGTTACGAAATTGTCAGCATGCCTCCCCCCAGCTCCGGCGGTGTCGCGTTGGTTCAGATGCTCAACATCCTCGAAGGTTACGACCTGAAGGGTATTGGCCACAATTCCGCGCTCTACCTGCATTTACTCACTGAATCCATGCGACGCGCATACGCGGATCGAGCCAATTTTTTGGGCGATACCGATTTCAACGAAGACGTACCTGTCGCAGTGCTTACATCGAAAGAGCATGCCGAAAAGCAACGCGCGACGATTTCGCTGGACACCGCTTCTGAAAGTGATCCGGCCCGATTTGCACAGATCTATGAAAGTGACGAAACGACCCACTTCTCCGTTGTCGATGGAGAAGGCAACATGGTTTCCCTTACTTACACGCTCGAAAACGGATATGGGAACAAGATTGTCATCGACGGCGCGGGCTTTCTGCTGAATAACGAGATGGGCGACTTCAACGCCCAACCGGGCGTTACTAACGAGCGTGGCACGATTGGGACGGAAGCCAACCAGATAAGGCCGGAACAAAGAATGCTATCCAGCATGACACCTGCTGTCGTCGCGAAAGATGGTGTGCCGTTGTTTGCGACCGGTTCGCCCGGTGGCAGAACGATTATCAACACCACCCTGCAAACCATACTGAACGTTATTGATCACGATATGAATATTGCCCGCGCGATTGACGCACCGCGAATTCATCATCAATGGTTGCCGAACAATACACGCGTCGAGTCCGGAAGCTTCTCTCCGGACACGCTGCGCCTCTACGAAGAGAAGGGCCACGTCATACGGGAAACCAGCAGTATCGGCACGGCGATGGGTGTCTATCGGGATCCCGAGACCGGGATATTGTCCGGCGGAGCGGATCCCCGGGCGGAAGACGGAGGCGCGGTTGCCTACTAGAACCGGCAACCGCTCCGCCCGATCGAAGCTCGCTTGTTAGAAAGCGTATTCGATGGAAATGGCTGTAAATTTATCTGTCTTCTCGCTGCCCACGGGAACGTCGGAGTTTTGCTTGATGGTGTAGGAAAAGACCAGTGCAAAATCACTGAGCAATCTCGCACGAACTGCGCTTTGTGATTCTATGTACGTGTTGTCAGAACCCGATTCGATGACAATGTTCTGATCAAAACCCGCCGTCTCACTGAATTTCCAGCTGTAGTCAATGTTGCCGCGCCCGATAACACCGGATTCGCTGGTGCCATCGGCGAGGTCTGCCTGCCGGTGACCGACACCGAGACCGGCGCTGAGCAGGTGCTTCGGCGTGTCAATAAGTCGACGACCGTAACCGATCGCTTCACTGACCTGTTGATCCACGCCGCTGAACCGGTCCTTTCGCCAGTCGACCGTACCAAACAGGAAGTCGTGCTCGGTCAGGTTATATTCGGATTTCCACCCGGCCTTGTAGGCCTCGGCGGTCGTAACGTCGCTCTCGACAGACCCGTTAGCCGACCCGGCAAATCCATGCTTCCACTCACCGCTGGTGTAGTCGACGCCAAACTTGGTGTTGTAGCTGGTCGTATCTGTGTTACCAGAGGTACTCAGGTAGCCGAGTGACGCGGCGCCCGACCACGGGCTTTCCTCTGCGGCTGGCGCTGCGGCCTGCGCGAGAACCTGGCCCGACGCCAACAAAGTGGCGGCAATAAAAATGCTCTTCCGTAACATGACGAAAACTCTCCAAAACTGTTCATGGGAAAATCGCGGCAGGCGTTTCGCTGCCCGGCCTGAACCGCGGCGGGCAATCCTAGGTTATTTCGACTCGAATTTCACCCTTTTGATACCGATTTTGGCGACCGGGAAATTATCCGAAATGCGTACAAATTCAGCAAAATCGCTGTGGTTTTCCCTGATGACGCCGGCTTCAGGCCTGTGATACCAATAGCTGTAGTCTGCTTAAAGGGGTGATAGTCATGAAACGCCTGTTTTCAGCGATTCTCCTGGTCGCTTCTTTTCTGACGCTCAGTGCCTGCGAAGCCGACCGCATGTCGGAGAAAGGCTTCAGCCTGCCGGCAGGAAATGCCATGAGCGGAAAGGAAGCATTCATTTACATGCATTGCCACGAATGCCATACCATCGTCGGCGAGGAGCTCCCCGCACTGGTCAGGTCCGAGCCGCCTTTCGTTCAACTTGGTGGAAAGGTTACGCGGGTCAAAACCTATGGCGAACTGGTCACGGCAATTATCAATCCGTCGCACAAGCTGGCGAAAGGTTATCCACTGGACGTCATCACCAATGATGGCCAGACAAAAATGCCTGTCTATAACGGCTACATGACCGTGCAGGAACTCATAGATATCGTCACATTCCTGCAGCCGCATTACGACGTGTTCGTGCCGCAATACGAATATCGAATCTATCCCTGATCGGGCAGGCCGTCATTCGGATTTAGCCGGTCGCTTCCGCGCGACTTGCTTGCGCATTCTTGCGACGTGAGCGGCGATATCGTCACCATCCCCGAAATCGGCAAACTTCGCATAGCGACGGTGAGGATCAAGCACCTTGCGCGCATGTTTGATCGGGCACCAATACGTTTCCGTTCGGGAGAGTATTTGTCGCGTGTACGCAAGCAATCCGTCTGCGTACCCGCAAAACAGGCAGTTCATTTTCTCGATGATATTCAGGTAACCGAGGAGATGGCGATCGACAATGATGTAATCTGACCGACTAACTTTCGGAATGCCATACAGCGGAAAACAGACAGCCTGGTAAATCGTTACAAACACATCGAGAGCGAGAAATGGAATTATCATGATGTAGACAAACGGCGCGCTGAGCACATTTCGCCACTCGCTTTCCCGGAGCCACGCGAACACGCCAACTTTCATCTCCCGATGCAGACGGCGGAGGTTTTCCTCGAATCGCACCCTGGAGCCTTCAAGGCGATAGTGCAGCTGCTCCTGCTGCTCCTGGATAACCGTGGAGAGCTCTTCTTCCAGCCGCGCAATTTCAGTCAGCAATTTTCGAATGTTCTCATTCATAGCGCTCACCACTGATTTATACCTGCATTGTTCTGATACGCTATAAACAAGCAAGCCGGGTAATCACTTACAAGGCGAAACGGAAAAGGCAAAATAATGAGCAAGCCAGGCATCGAGGCCGTCAACCGGGACTTTATTCGCTACGACCAGGTAGAGAAGGGCCATACGTATCGCCTTGCGGAGAGCGATACCGATGAATTCGATACTGATTACGAGATCCAGACTTTTGACCTTGGTCGCTATCTCAACGGCAATTCCCGTGACCGAAAGCGATTCGCCGAGGAATTCGGGGCCGCGGTGCAGGAAATCGGATTCACAGTGCTGACAGGCCATGGCGTCGATAAATCTCTTTATGACGAGATGAACGACAGGACAGAAGAGCTGTTCACAACCACATCGCTCGAGGACAAGATGCGTTTCCGTGCCAGGCGGTTCGGATCCGTCAGCCAGGGTTATTTCCCGATAAAGGAAACCAGCGATATTCACCCGGATCTCGTTGAGGGTTGGGTCTGGTGCCGGCGCGCTTTCGATATGCCGCAGGAAAGACCGACCGGGTTTAATCCGGAAGAATTCTGGCCCGATACCCGCTACGAACCAGTATTCAGGAAACTGACAAACGCACACGAAAGGTTGTTCCAGCCAATTGCACAGGCGATGTTCCAGGGACTTGGTTGTGATCCGCACATTTACGACAAAAAACTGACCGGTACGAATTTCGGTTTGCGCCTGAATTACTATCCGCCACTTGGGCAGATAGACCACACACCAGGTGCCGGGCGTTTGCTAGGCCATGAAGATGTTGACCTGTTCACGATTCTGCCTGCCTCGAAGATAGGTGGATTACAGGTCTGGAATCACCGCAGTGGAAAGTGGGTTCGCCTGGATGCGCCGGAAGGATCGATCATTATCAATACGGGCGACTACATGCAGCGCATTACCAATGACCGGTTGCCCTCGACCTCACATCGCGTGGGCAGACCCGTTGATGGTTCACAGTACGACACGGCGCGCATTTCGTTTCCCATAGCTGTCTATGTCTGGGAAGAAGAAGTCCTGGATGTGCTGCCGGGTCTCGGCAAGCCAAAATACCAGCCGATTAAGGCCATTACTTTCCATACCAGGAGCACCAGCAAGTTCTACGGCGACGACTATGCCGTGGAGTCACCCGTCGAAAAATCGTAATAACGCTGCCTTTGGATTACAGTCGGGTTAGTCCTGACAAGTACAAGAAAAGCCTATGACTGACCCAAGCTGGTATTCCGTCTTACCGCCCATCCTCGCCATTGTCCTCGCGATCTGGACCAAGCAGGTCATTTTGTCACTGTTTGCCGGTATCTGGATAGGTAGCACGCTGCTGACCGGTTTCAACCCGGTGACCGGCGTGACAGCAAGTCTCGACCAGGTAGTCAACGTCTTCACAGATCCTGGCGACACCCGCGTATTGATTTTTACGCTGATCATCGGCTCGCTCATCGCGACGATCGAGCACTCAGGTGGTGTCAGGGGTTTCGTACACTTCCTCGAAACGCGTCGCTGGGTTCATAACGGCTTTCGTGCACAAATTCTTGCGTGGATTACCGGCCTCGTTATTTTTATCGAATCGAACATCACGCTGCTCGTCGCGGGTTCAGTCAGTCGCCCTTTGTTCGACCGCTATAAAGTTTCGCGAGAAAAACTCGCTTACCTGATCGATGCCACGTCTGCGCCGGTATGCGTGATGATCCCTTTGAACGCCTGGGGTGCAGTCATCATCGGCCTGATTGCATCGACCGGCATAGAGAATCCGCTGGAAACTTTCATCGCATCCATCCCATACAACTTCTACGCAATCATCGCCATTATTCTGTCGGCAGTTGTCATCTGGAAGAACATCAACATCGGCCCGATGAAGAAAGCGGAAGCACGCACACAAGCCGGAGAGGTTCTTTGGCCGGATGCAACGCCTATGGTCGACATATCTGCCGAACTGGTTGAGGATCAGCCGGGAGCGGTGCCGTCTGCCTGGTTAATGGTGCTGCCGATTGTCGCGATGATTCTCATGATGCCGGTTGGCCTTTATATCACCGGTGATGGCAACATTATTGAAGGCTCCGGATCGGTCTCCATTCTCTGGGCGGTTAGTTTTGCGTTGCTGGTTTCGTGGATCATGATCCTGTCGAAAGGCACGAGCACCGTTAACGAGCTGATGAGAATCTTCATGAAAGGCGCAGGAGGCCTGTTACCTATTGCAACCATCCTGTTGCTTGCGCTCGCGCTTGGCGACATTGCAAACCTGCTGGGAACAGGCATTTACGTCGCTACCGCCGTGGGTGACACGATTCCGACGCCCTTGCTGGCGCCACTGATCTTCCTGACCTCGTCATTTATCGCGTTTTCCGTTGGTTCCAGTTGGGGCACGTTCGCGATCATGATTCCGATTGCGATTCCGATCGCGACGACACTCGGACTGCCCGTGCCATTGCTCCTCGGCGCCGCCATATCAGGCGCTATATTCGGCGATCACGCATCGCCGATCAGCGACACGACTGTTGTAGCGTCGATGGCTTCTGCCACCGATCACATCGATCATGTTCGAACGCAATTGCCCTACGCATTGGTTGCGGCCGGATTCGCGACAGCCGCATTCCTCGCGTTTGGCTTTGTCGCCTGAGATAACCGTCTTGATCGACTGATCGCCCTGACAAACCGCCGCGCCCGGGTGCAGACTGCCGCGGAGCGGCTGTTCAATTCACGTCACGGTGCTGCAAGCGCCATCGCCAGGATGAGATCCGACAATCCGGCCAGGTCGCGCAGGTCCAGCACCTCGGCAGGAGAATGACTGTAGCGTCCCGGCCAGGAAAGCCCTGCATTTGGCGCGCCCCAGACCGTAAATCGCGTTCCGTCGGTACCGCCCTGCGTCAAACCAAACTGCGACGTGATGCCGGCTTTCTTCGCTATCGACCTGTTGCGATCCAGCTCATATGGCGTCGCCATGCTGCTGCTCTCGATAGAACGCAGCACCGGCCCCGCGCCAAGCGGCGCATAGGCGAAATGCGGTGACTCGAGCGGCGTGTCGGACGATACGAAAGTATCCACGCTGTAGATCCGACGAGTAGAAGCACCCAGGCTTTCCGCCAGCGCTGCCGCTCCATGAAGGCCACCTTCCTCCTGGACAGACCAGGCGAAAATGACGCGGTGATCCAGCGAGTCGGGGTCCAGCTTTTTTATCGCTACCAGGAGCGCGGTTGTCCCGGCTCGATCATCGAGCGAACGAGCCGTATACCGGGTTTGACCGATTCGATGCCCTTCTTTGTAGCCCGTTACACCCATGCCAATTCGTACGCCCGCCGCATCCAGCCCGGCAGCGTCCATACCAAACCATGCAGAAACCTCGTCCGGACGTTTTGCATCCGGTGCATCGCGGGTCAGAAAGACGCCATTCAATTCGGCAACCGTCGCCGCAGAATCCGCCTTCGTGCCGGCATCGAGCTGTAGTCGTGCAGGTTGACCTTCCCATGCAGATGCAACAACGCCTCCGCGACCTTCGAGGTGGACGGTGCCGTCCGGATCAATTGCCTCGACTGCCCAACCGACCTCGTCCATGTGCGCCATGAAAACGGTGCTCTCGCCTTCCGGCCCGACGGCCACCCACACGTTTCCCATGTCGTCGATTTGTGCGCGCTCCCTTGCCCAGTCGGGCAGTTCTTCCAGCACAACCGCACGAACGGGACCTTCATGCCCTGGTACGCCCGGGATTTCCGCGAGGCGATCGAGCAACGCCGCGACATCGTTCAGGCGTGCGCCTTGTCGTCCGCCAAGCAAGCGCCTCGCTTCGTCATTTCGTGGCGACGGCGGTATCGGGGCGGCAATCCAGCCAGGCAAATTCTCGCTCGACGAATTCACGGCAGTTAGCAAGTCGCGAAGAAGCGCCTCTGCGTTGACCAGTTCGATGCGTTCCATCAAAGCACCGGCATCTGCGACTTTTGGTGCGAGCAGCCGAACTGACTCGAGGCCTGTGAATTCAGCGACGCGAGTCTGTATCACTTCGTTTTCAACACCCAGGATTTCGCTGCGTTGCTCAGCCTCGCCAGGGCTCAGGACAATCAGCTCGTGAACCGGCGCGAGTTTGACCAGCGCCCCGCTCAGACCAACCCAGCCAAACACACGCTGAGTGCTCAGGATCCAGGTTGTCCGTCCCGGCCCTGCCGGTGATTCCGCTGCAGCAACGACTGCGGCGCAACCTGCGCGAGCACCGGCGCCCGGACCGGCGATTTCATCGGCGAAACTCCAGGCGGGGATGTGACGAACGACGGGATCGAGCAGTTGCACGCCCATTTCCTCCACTTCCTCCGCAGAAGTCGCGCCAATGTCCAGCCAGAGGTCATCGGCTGTAACAACTTCAGTTTCGTTGCGGTGCTGTGGTGCGAAGTGACCGTTTGCGATGCCGACGACACCAACCAGCGGCCCGTTCCGCGTCAGCACACGAACCTGCTGGGCTTCGAGCGCCTGGTCCCACAACGGGTGGCCCGTCCCCCTGCCAATTCCGTGCAAGCGAAGGTATCCGTCATCCGTAACCTGTGTGACCGCGTGGGCATTCCAGTCCAGTCCGCAGGCCACGACACGGTGTGGATCGCCTGTCCCGGTCGTCTTCAGGAGATTGCCGTTCCGGTCTGTGCTCCACCCTTCCAGCTGGCGACTTAAAGGTTCGATGGCCAGGTGCTCGTGCCCGGTGGGCGCGCTCAGGGCAACCCAACTGGCAAGTGTCGCCGCGTCGGACTCCTCTGCGACAGCTGTTTGCGTTGTCGCTAAACCCATGAACCAAACGAGCACGAGTTGTACGCCGGACAATTTGTTCTTCGAAAACCTCAGTGAACTGTTCTTCTTCATCATCATTTCCCGGGGGCGGAGTTGGGGCCGGTCGCAATTAATTCGATACGTCCTGCGAGGATAGAGTAACTGGTCGCGGATAAGTAGCTCATCGGCGCACCCACTCGGGCCCCGAAAGATGTCTGCTAGTATCGGATCTTTGCTAAGCCGGGCGCATGCAATGAATGTTCGTAATCCATCCTGGGCAAGGATTTTAATGGAAGGTACTGCCGTAGTGCTCGGCATCCTGCTCGCTTTCTCGATTGATGCGATGTGGGATCAGCGCCAGGAACATGAAGCAGACATCACTCGCCTGAATGCGTTGTATGGTGAGCTTGAGTCTCACAAGGCACTCCTGGCGGAGGCTGTTACTGCCCACAGTGCAACTGTGCAATATGGCCATGAATTGCTTGGATTGCTTTCCGCGAAACCAACACCTGATGAAACAGCACGGATCACTGTATTGCTCAACAGCCTCCTGAATTACTACCGCATTAACGCCCCATTTGGCTCATTGGAGACCGCGGTTGCTTCGGGCACCATCGCGCGTATGAACAGGATTGATCTGGCATCTTCATTGGCGAGCTGGCCAACGGCTATTGAAGACCTGCTGGAGGAGCAGACATCCGGCAGCACGATTCTTTCGATTAACTTTTACGCGAACCTGGGAAACAAAGTTTCACTAAGGGATGTCTATCAACGCCGGTTCCTCCATCCATCCGGCCGCGGTACCGAGGACGTCATCAGCGAGGTTGCGATCAGGGAGCTACCCGACACACTATCGGCGCCGGATTATTCGGTGCTGCATAACGACGTGGCGTTCGCCAATGAATTGATGAACCTGATGATGATGGCGCAGTCGAGTCATGGCGAGGCAGTCATTGCGAACCAAAAACTGGGGAGCCTGATGGAACGATTGCAATCCTGCCTCACTGAGCGTGATTGCTGATCCCTTTAAGAAAGGTGATCCCGGCAACATAATAAACACAGCTTCATTTAGTCGCTTTTACCAGGTGCAGCCCCTCGAGCGCGTCCCGCGTATCAACAACAATGATGTGATCCCCACTGCCATCCGTGTAGGTAATCTCGACCTGTCGGGGAGACGGCGACATCGGAAAGAAGAAGTTCAGACCTTTTTCCTCATCGCCTTGCAACAGCAACGGCAGCTGCGCCTGCCGCGATTCGATTTCGTTCCCGACCTTGCTATTGTTAATGCCGCGAAAAACGCCGCCAACCGCCAGCACAGGCGCTAACATCAGCCCTCCGACGGCGGCACCTGCCATTGCACCGCCACTATAGAGCGCCGCGTAACCGACACCAACGGCAGCAGCACCGGTAACGGCCCCGGCAACGATGAGCGTGCCCGTGCCGGCTCCCGCTTTAGCAGTCAGTCCCGCGCCCTTGTAGCGCCGGCCCGCCGCCTTGGTCCCCTTGACCAGTTGTTTCCGGCTTCCGCCCGGAACGACGGTGGTACCCAGCGAATCAGTAACAACGACACTTGTAATCTTTAAGGTCTCGTCACCCTGGTTTTTGACCCGGATAAGATATTCATCCCAGTCTGCGTTTTTGGCCCAGGTTCCGGGACCGTCCCGAACGATGACCCAGTCCAGCGTCACCGAGAGCTGCCCGTCAGCCGTGTCCGCCAGTGACTGCTGCGCTACCAGTGGTACGGGCTCCTTGATAACTTTGGTACCGCCGCATGCCGCAAGGCCGTGCGAAAGCGCTACCAATAAGACAATTCCTGTAACTCTCCTTGCTGCCCCTGTGTTCATTGCGCCTGTCCTTTTACTGTGCGGTCAACTAACGCAAAGCATCGCAGCAAATCGCTTTCGTGCCCTGATGAATCGCCGATCAAGTCCTGATGGTTTAGCGAAAGTCATTTTTCGCGACTGCCAATAGCATGTCAGCAAGGAAGCGCAAACACTATCTATTTAGAATGATCGTCAGGCGTCGGAAAGGCAACGAAATCTCCCGGGCTCATTTCATAGTCCGAGTCATCGACCTGGCAAACACCCCGACCGGAAATGACATGGATCCATTCTTCTTCACGGTGATGAAGGTGGCAGGCGAAGGACTCTTTCCCGGGCGCAATCCGAACCAGGCTGACGCCGCTGCGCTTCAGCCCGGCCTTGCCGCCCAGGTGCGTACCCGTAATTTCGGAATTGGCATTCCATGGATGCGAAAACGTATCTTCGGCCGCCGCGATGTCATCGCAGCGTAACAAGTGAGGATAGGTCTCTTTCCCGCCCACGCAGGCCCTTCTTATTGCCGGTACCTAGTCGCCCGCCAGTTCCCGGATGATGATGCTCCAGTGATCCAGCGCATCGTAAAAAGTCTTGATGGGCACTCGTTCGTTAAGACCATGGGCAAACATCTCATCGGGATTCATGAAAATGCCACCTGCCGCCCAGGTTGGAATTCCCGCGCGGCGAAAATACATGCCGTCCGTTCCGCCTGACTCCATGTAGGCGATCATTCTCACACCCGGGTAACGGCCTTGTACCGCCTCACTGATTGCGGCACGAACATCTTCGCGCAGTTCGGAAACCGGGCTCTCGACGGGCTCATAGATTTCCTCGAATTCGACTGCTTCATTGCCAACAACCTGCTGCAGCGCCTGCAGGACGTCGGCCGCCGGGTCACCGGCGAAAACGCGGCAATTGACGGTTGCGGTGGCAGATTGTGGCAGGGCATTTTCTGCATGGCCGGCCCGCAGCATCGTGACGACGCAGGTGGTGCGTGTTGTGCCAACATAGGATGACTCGACCGCCAGGCGATCGGAAGCCGTTTTGTCTTCGGGATTTTTGGCGAAGCGCATCATCGCATCGCCAAGCTCACCGCCCATCTGTTCGCCCGTCACCTGGAAAAACTCCAGCGTCATGGGATTCCAGCGCACCGGGAACTGGTAAGCCTGGATTTTGCTGATCGCGTTTGCCAGGTCGTAAATTGCATTGTCCGGCCGGGGTCTTGAACTGTGCCCGCCGGGGTTTCGCACCGTCATCTCCCAGGTGACGTAAGTCTTTTCTGCCGCCTGGATGCGATAAACGAGTGCCTTCCCCTCCTCGCTCAGGTCGCCGCCGCCCGCATCCGAATTCAATGCGAACTCGGCCTCGGCGAGATCTTCGCGCTCGTAGGCGAGCTGTCGAGTCGTGACCATGCCGCTCTCTTCGTCACCGGAGAAAACAAGAATCAGGTCACGATTCGGCACGAAGCCTTCCTTCATCAGGCGAATGAACGTCGACGTGAGCTGAGCCACGCCGAACTTGTTGTCGATTGTTCCGCGCGCATAGAAATAGGCATCGTCTTTCGTCAACTCGAAAGGCGGTCGCTCCCAGTCCTCGGGACGCGCTTCGACGACGTCCATATGGCCCAACAACAGAATCGGCGCTTTGCCCGATGAATCGTCACCCCGGTAACGGGCAATCAGGGAAGCCGTCTCTCCGTTTGGCAGTACTTCCACGTCTTCTTTCGGGAAGCCCGCGGCAACAAGCTCGCCAGCAAGATAGTTAGCCACCTTCGGCACATTTCCGAGACCTTTGGACGTTT
The DNA here is from genome assembly GCA_024640345.1 of Woeseiaceae bacterium. Lineage (GTDB taxonomy): Bacteria > Pseudomonadota > Gammaproteobacteria > Steroidobacterales > Woeseiaceae > SZUA-117. Next base: position 135,486 of record JAHEFD010000001.1, on the reverse strand, counting down.
CGACACCAATAATGTGCGTATAAATCTCGAGCGTCTTTTTGGCATGCTCGGAATTCCTGTCCTGAGCTGCGACCAGGCCGGAAACCAGGGTCAGCGACGCTATCGCAAGTACTATCTTTCTCATGGTTCTCTCTTATGAATGGCAGTCGTGAAGTGTAGGGTTAAATCTGTGGCTCGTCATGGGCTAATCGAATCCGGGAGCAGGAACTAACAAGCGTCTTCGGCCAGCAGGCTGTCAATTTCAGCCATGAACTCGGGTGAATATAGCAAGCGCACCCTGCACCAGTATTCGCCCTGTCGCCGGGAGTGGGCGAAGGAGGTCTTCATGGCTTCCCGTTGTTTGCCGAACTCGACTTCGTCGTACAGACCCACCCGATACTGGTAATGAACGTTCTCCCAGTAACGGAAAAGTGCGTTGGTGCGAAGCTCGACCTGGAATGACTCTCGCGGCGTTAACTCTTCGCCGGAATTCGCACGGTACAGTACGTCAGCAAGCTGCTCGTTGCTGGCCGGTGTTTGCAGGAGGTCGACGATCCCCATTGCAAGCTCGTTACGGGTCTGGGCACGCATCATGTCCCGGTTCTGGTTCAACTCGACGATCAGCAGAGCGATACCGACCAGCACGCCAAGATTGGCGCCGAGTGTAAGCCAACGGTTCAGACGATCAGAATCCAACGACTATTCTCCCTCCAGAGATCTATACACAAAGCACCTGGACCAGGGGTCGCATGCGCATCGACTAATAATATCCGGAAAAACAATAAGCCACCGGCCCGGTCATGATGGCATTGCCGTCTCTGCGAATCTCGATCCGCATATCGCCTGCCGGCAGGCCGACGATCATCTTGCGCTTGTCGGTCAGGCTTCTTGCGATCGCCGCATAAACAGCAGCGCAGGCCCCGCTCCCGCAGGCAGTCGTTAGTCCGGCGCCCCGCTCATACACTTTCAACTTCATGTGGTCAGGGGATACTATTTCCGCGACCCCCACGTTGACCTCCTCCGGGAACAAGCTGTCTTTCTGAATACCCGGCGCGATCGCCTCTATATCGACCGAATTCATGTCGTCGACAAAGAAAACGACGTGCGGGTTACCGATGCTGAGCGCAACGCCATCGCTTAACGACCCGTAGTCGAGCGCAAGATGGAGCGTGTCGCGCTCTTCGGCGAGAGGCACATCCTTCCAGTTCATGCTGATCTTGCCCATTGCACAACTGACTTCCTGTTCACCGCTTCTTTTGCAGTCGATGGTCCCGGCTAATGTCTCGAGGACGATCTCATCGCCGCCCGCCTCTTCCATCAGCAGCCACGCAACACAGCGGGTGGCATTGCCGCAGGCTTCGACCTCTCGCCCGTCGACATTCAGGATTCGCATGAACGCGCTTGCGCCAGCGGCGCGCCCTTTATCGGACGGCGGCTGAATGATGATGAGCTGGTCGCCACCGACACCGGTATTCGCGTCACATACCCGCACGATTTCCGCTTTGCCGGGTCGATAAGTCTCCGCCCGCGCGTCCGAAATCACAAAGTGATTCTGCAGCCCGTGCATTTTTATGAAGAAACGGCCGGAGGGTGCTGCGCCGAATGAAGGTGATAGTGTCATCGAGATGAATCAGGCCCGCTGCGTGTACGTTGCGCGATTATAGAGTACATTTGGGTCGAATCTGCCCGGGACGACAGCGAAAATGACAGAACAATTATTCAGAGAAGATTCCTACCTGAAAGACTGCGAAGCAACAGTCACCGCAGCGGGGGATGGCTATGTTGTCCTCGACCGCACCGTGTTTTACCCGATGGGCGGCGGCCAGCCCGGCGACACCGGGGAGATCAGCTGGGATGGTGGCAGTGTGCGCATTACCGATACGCGTTACGGCGACGATGGCGAGATTCGCCACCTGGCTGCCGAGGGCGCAAACCTGCCAGGCAGAGGCACGCCTGTAAACGCAGCGCTGGACTGGGACAGGCGATACCTCCACATGCGCATGCACACGGCACTGCATCTCCTGGGATCCGTGCTGCAATACGGTGTTACCGGCGGCAACATCTCGGCGGACAAAAGCCGGCTTGATTTCGACATGGAAGATACGGTCGACAAAGATCAGGTTACCGCCGACGTACAGGCGCTGGTCGACGAAAACCATCCTGTCACGTGCCGCTGGATATCGGACGAAGAACTCGAAGCGCAGCCGGAACTGGTGCGAACGATGTCGGTGCAGCCTCCGAAAGGCGCAGGCAAGGTTCGTCTGCTTGAAATTGAAGGTGTCGACCTGCAACCATGTGGCGGTACGCACCTGAAGTCGACAGGCGAAGTTGGCCGGTTCCAGGTCGGCAAAGTCGAAAAGAAAGGTAAGCGAAATCGCAGAGTTTCGATTTTGCTGGATCAATAAAATTCTAATTCGTGATTTGCTCGCGAATAAACCAGGGGACCTAAGGATATGTCACTTCAGTTAAGCCGACGCGCTGTTATGCGCGGCATGGTCAGCACCGCCGTCAGCCTCGCGTTCGCACCATCTGCATTCGCGCTGCATGGGCCGCCGGCAGGAAAGATAGCACTGCGCTTCAATGAAAATCCTTATGGCCCTAGTGCCAGGGCTTTGAAGGCTGCGGAGGAAGCTCTCGGCATGGGCGCATACTATCCGACAGATATCGTCGGCGACCTCATGGGCGCAATTGCCGAAAAGAACAAGATCGGGCTGGACAACATGGTTCTGTCATCGGGGTCCAACGAAGCATTGCAAGCGGCTTTCGTTGCCTGGGGAAAAAAAGGCAAGGTGCTGCTTCCGGAACTCACCTATACGGATCATCTCGCCTATTCGCGACGAATGGGCGTCGAACTGGTGACAATCCCGTTAGGCGAAGACATGGCGATCGACCTGGACAAGATGTCGGCGGCTGTCGACGACAGCATCAGCCTCGTCTACATCTGCAATCCTAACAATCCAACGGGTATGGCGCTGGATGGTGACGCGCTGCGCGACTTCTGCCGGTCGGTCGGCAAAAAAGCGGTCGTCCTGATCGATGAGGCTTATAACGAGCTGACTGACAAACCCGAGTACACGTCCATGATCGACCTCGTTCGCGAGGAAGAGAACGTCGTTGTCATGCGTACTTTTTCCAAGATATTCGGCATGGCCGGGCTGCGTGTCGGTTACGGCATGGCCCGACCGGATCTTGCCGAAACGATCGCAGGGCACGTGATGGCGTGGCCGAATGGTCCTGGCATGGCGGCAGCTCATGCGAGCTACCAGGATAGCGAATTCATCCGCTTTTCACGCGCAAAAGTCATTGAAGGCCGAAACATGGTTAACGCCACTTTTCGCAGGAACGGGATCGAACCTTTGCCATCGCAGACGAACTTCGTCTATGCCGATATTGGCCGGAACGCCACTGAATTCCAGAAACGGATGGACGAGCGGGATATCCTGATCCGCGGAAGCTTCGAAGGCTACCCGAACTACTCACGCGTTAGCATGGGCAAAATCGAAGACCTCGAAGCATTCGACCGGGTCTTTACAGAAGTTTACAACTCGTAGCTCAAAAGACAGCCGAACAAGGGGTCGGATACCGATGCGATATTGGATCCGACCCGGTCTTTGCTGTTGTGGCTAACGCGGCGTGTAACGCTTCGCTTCCTCCGCTGTTAGCTCCTTGACCTTCAGGTGCCAGCGAATGAATGACCCATTGATGCGGAATCGATATTTCCCACCTTTATCAAACAGGCTGACACCATCGCCGAGCTGTTTGGCGCTCTTGATATTGCCGATGAGCACGCCTGTTGTACCGTCGATGAGATCGAGGTCAAATGAAATCATCTTGTTGTAGTCGCTGTTAATTCGCCAATCGAGAATCCAGGGTGCTTTCACGGTGAACTCGCGCGTTGTCGTGTTACCGGAGCCCTGGTATTCGACCACAAGCTCTTCGCCACTAACAACTGTCGCGAGAAGCCCGAGCGTCAGGAAAATTGCAACCCGGTATATACATTTCATCATTTCAAAACTCCGTAAATTCGATAATCAAACGTCGACTGGGCGGAAAGTCGCAGCCCGCCGTCAGTTGTCAGATATTGTCGTCTTCCTGATTGGAAAAGAGGCAGCACCCCTACATTTGTCTGTGATCCTGCTCTGCAGTTCCGCAGGATCATCAAGGATCTCAAAGAATCCATCAACAAAGCGCTGAATCCTCTTATGCATTGTCGACGACAGTTCGGACGGAATCAGCGCTTTCGTGATCTCTTCGCGACGATCTCTGAATAAATCGATAGCTGCGGGTAACGATTCATTCTGCCAGCAAAACCCACGATACAGGCGAATATTGACGCGTCTTATGCCGAGTCTCCTGTCGGGCAATGCGTAGTCCGTATTGATGATTCCCGCCTGGTCGAAATCGTACGGGACAACGACCCAGTCTTTCTGCGCGCCAGGCTCCGCCAATATGCGGCCATTGTGACAACAACCTTCGCCGGCCGGGCCGCGGCGGATAGAAAAATCCGTATTCGCGATCAACAACTGGAAAAGCATGTTTTTCGCCAGCTCGGACTGATGGTACTGCGCAGGCTCGATCACCGGCGGTCGAATCGGCTTTTGCTTCAAACGGGCGGCAACATCGCCGATCGGTTCGATGAAGAAAGCTGCCTTTGTCTTGTTCCGGCGCGATGCATTACTGTCAACGTAGGTGACATCGAGACGCCTGACCCGGTAGGAGTAATCCGTAACGCGGTTATAGGCGCGATATATTCCGAGTTCCTGTAGCAGCCATTTTTCTCCATCGCTCCGGTCGTGGCACTGCGTGACCATTTTCAGGCGAGTGTGCCCCTCGAATATCGTTCCCTCTGCAGCACGTTTCTTTAATATCAGTCGCAGCGGAGGAAACTCGCATGCCTCGAGCCTGGAGTTGCCGCGAGATGTCAGTTGCGCATCAAGCACTCGCTCCTCGCCCGACGAATCCACGTAACGAATAACGGCGTCGTAAACGGGTTCTTTAGACCTGTTTTTGATGAGCTCGCGCATTGGCGCTTCAATAGTCAGCGACAGGTTCGATTGCTCATCGAACAGCACAGATGCAAGTGGATTCGCACCACAAAGGGACAGAAACCAGAGAACTGCAACGATTCGAAGCGAAAGTTCCATTGTTTATGCTCCTAAAAAACCAGTCTCACGATCGTACCACTGGTATCACTTTCAACCGCGACCTCTCCTCCGTGCGCGGTGATTATCTGGCGGCACAGGCTCAGGCCGATTCCACTTCCGTCACGCTTGGTCGTAAAAAACGGCACGAAGATCTGATCGAAAGCCTCGGCTTCAATCCCGGCGCCGTTGTCCTTTACGCTGATGACAACGCGGCCGAAACTGATGCGCCCTTTCAATTCCAGCAGAGGACGAGGGATCTCTTTCATCGCATCGAGGGAGTTGCGTACCAGGTTCACGAGCACCTGGTCCAGCAGCGTACTGTCTGCGGAAACCTCAAGCGAGGCGGGCGATACATCGACCGTGACCTGAACATTTTGTAACTCACTGGCCATCAGTTTCTCGACCCCGTGGAGCGCCTCCGACACATTAACCAGCGAAAGAATCGGCTGGGGAACCTTGAGGAGTTCCCTGTAACGCAGCACGAAATCTGTCAGCCCTTCACTGCGGCGCGCAATCGTATGCACTGCCTCGCGGATATCTTCTTTTGCGCCCGGTTTATCGAGTAGCCCTTTGGTGGTTTGGGCGAGCGAGGTAACAGGAGTCAACGTGTTCATAATTTCGTGGGTCAGCACGCGGATAAGGTTACGCCACGCAGTCGCCTCCCTTGCTGTTAGTTCACCGGACAGGTTCTCGATTGAATAAAGCCGCTCCACTCCTCCTTCCATGCGGATTTCCGAAACCGACACGCGTAACTCGACGGGCACACCTCGAATTCGAGTCTGAAGCAGTTGCTGGCTGCCTGGTTTGATCGAACGTATTAGCTCCGGCAACGCAGGGTCGAGCTCAGCAAGCTGCTCCAGCCGGCTGAGGGCCGGCAGTCCGGTCAGTCGACGCGCCGGATTATTGACGATGGTTAACGTGCCGTCGGACCTTGCCGCAAAGAACGGAACGGGTACATGCCGCACGACAGTTTCGAGGTAACCCGCAGTTGTCTCCCGCTGGGCCCTGGCATCCTGGAATCTTGACAGGACCTGGTTGAAAGCTTCCTTCAGCTCCGAATCAATCTCACCTTCGACAAATCGCCTCGTAAAGTCCTCGTAATTAATCGCGGAGAAGAAATCCTCGAGTGTATCCACGTGAGACTCGACGTGGCGCATAAGAAAGAGCACCTGCAAAAAGACGCCCATGCCGACGACGACCGGGACCGCCAGGTACTCGGTCGACATGATCGACCAGGTAAGAAGCAGGGTACTTGCAACGAGCAACGCAACCTGAATGGCCATCAAAAGTCGAAATTTCGCCCTGTGACGGCTCTTCACAACTGGAATTTCTCTATGCGTCTATAAAGTGCGGCGCGAGTAATACCGAGCAACGACGCCGCGTGCGAAATATTGCCACCCGCCTTCTCGAGCGCCTCGGCGACCATTCTTCGCTCGCTGGCGTCCAGGTTCAGGGAATCAGGGCCTGATGATCCCGAACCTGGATTGAGCTGGAAATCTGCCGTGTCCAGCTCATCGCGGTCGCTGAGAATGAGCGCCCTTTCCACTGCGTGCGAGAGCTCCCTGATGTTGCCCGGCCAGTGGTACATGCGTAATGCTGCCATCGCTTTATCACTGACGCTTTTTCCTGCAAGGCGGTACTTCCTGCTGTAGACCGCGACAAAATGCAAAACGAGCGCTTCGATATCTTCAACCCGATCGCGCAGCGGTGGCAGCTCGATCTGGATTGTATTGATCCGGTACAACAAATCCTTGCGAAAAAGGCCGTTGCTGACGAGCTGTTCCAGTGGCTGGTTCGTCGCCGCTACCAGGCGCACATCGATGGGTACCGGCTGGTCGCTTCCGAGCGGCAAGACCTCCCTGCTTTCAAGAACGCGCAATAATTTCGATTGCGAAGCAGCAGGCAGGTTACCAATTTCGTCGAGAAAGAGCGTCCCGCGGTCGGCAGCCTGGAAACGTCCCGCGCGATCGCTCGCGGCATCGGTGAACGCTCCTTTTTTATGACCAAACAGCTCACTTTCAAAAAGGCTCTCGGCGACGGCGCCGAGATCGACCGACACCATTACCTTGTCCGACCGTGATGACTGCCTGTGTATCGCCTGGGCGACGAGTTCCTTGCCGGTTCCGTTTTCACCACGAATCAGAACGTTGACGTCCGTCGGTGCGACCTTTGCGACAACGTGCATCACCTTCTGCATTTGCGGTGATACAGCGACCATCTCGTCAGAGGGCGGCAGCACACTTAGCGCGTTAACTCTCGCCCTGCTCTGCCTCAGCTTTGTCGCCACGCCGAGCGTCGCGACGAGCTTGTCGTTCTGCCATGGCTTCAGAATAAAATCGGCGGCACCGTCGCGCATTGCCTGCACGGCCGTATTCAGATCACCAAAAGCGGTCATCAGGACGACGACGGCATCGGGATCAAGGCCAAGAATGCGCTCAAGCCATTTGAGACCCTCGGCCCCGGTATTACGGCCGATCGCAAAATTCATGTCGACCAGGAACACATCGATCCGGGAACTGGCCATCAGCGACTCAATTTCGTTCGGATCCGCTGTTGTCAGAACCCGCTCGAAATGTTGTCCCAACAAAAGCCGCGCAGCCGTCAGCACATCGGGATCGTCATCTACTATCAGAATCGTGGCACGAGTAATCATCGCCAGAGGGTATCGCTGCAAGTGTCCGAAATCGATCACTCATTTTCGAATTCGGACACCTGTTCTCACCAGGGCTGATGTAAGTTGTTGATTTTATTGAGCAACAAATTGGCACGGGGATTGCTGTATATAAAGCATGAACAGTCATTCAGCACATTCGAACCAGCCGGGAATGGACCGGAGGATAGAAACACCCTCGCGAAAGCCGCTCGTGATCGGCGGCACCATTGCCGGCGTAGTGGCTCTGTTGGCGATCATCTACTTCGCGTCTGACTCGTCGACGTCATTCACGCTCGACGGACAACGAATCCGGACCGCGGAAGTCAGCAACGGAATGTACGAGGACTACATCCCCCTGCGCGCAAGCGTCGAACCCGAAAAGACGGTTTACCTCGATGCCATCGAAGGCGGCCGTGTCGAGGCGATTCTCGTCGAAGAGGGCGCATTCGTAGAAGAGGGTCAGCCCCTGATCGACCTGTCAAACACTTCGCTACAGCTGGATGTGATTGCGCGCGAAGCCGAGGTAAGCGAACAGCTCAATAACCTGCGCAATACGCAGCTCGCAATAGAGCAAAATCGCCTTAAATTGAAGAGTGACCTGATCGAGATCGATTACCAGATCATCAGGCTTACACGATTGGTCAATCGATACGAAGAGCTGGAAGGCAACCAGTTCATCTCAAAAACCGATTACGAGAATAGCAACGATGAACTGGAATACTGGAAGAAACGCCGCGTCGTTACTGAGGAAAGCCAGGCCCAGGATGAAATAGTCCGGCTTGCCCAGATCGAACAGCTGAACAGTTCCGTGCAGCAACTGGAAAAAAACCTGAAGCTCGCCCGGGGCAATCTCGACAATCTCCTGATTCGCGCACCGCGAGCCGGGCAGTTGACATCGATGGACGCCGAAATCGGCGAGTCGAAATCGCGAGGCGAGCGCCTCGGGCAAATTGACGATGTCGAAAAGTTCAAAGCGACCGCACTCGTAAACGAATTCTATCTGAACAGGGTTCGAATCGGTCAGCGGGCGCAACTGGAAATCAATGGCCGGGATTACCTGCTGGAAATAAGCAAGATCTATCCCGAGGTCCAGGCGTCCCAGTTCGAAGTCGATCTGCGATTCCTTGGCGAAACTCCGCCGGACATTCGTCGAGGCCAGACGCTGCAACTCAGGCTGGTACTTGGCGATAGCAACGAGCAGGCCGTCCTCCTTGCGAATGGTCCATTCTTCAACGACACAGGCGGGGCGTGGGTGTTCGTGCTTAGCCCGGACGGAAAGACGGCAACTCGCCGAGCCGTGCAGCTGGGCCGTCGGAATCCAAACATGATCGAGGTCGATGGTGGCCTCGTTCCCGGTGACGAGGTCATCATTTCGTCATATGCAAATTTCATTGAAATCGATCGATTATTCATCGATCGCTAAGAACAAAAATTTAGACCCAGGAGCGGAAAATGATCGAAATACATGACCTGACAAAGGCATATCGCACGTCAGCTGTTGAGACGACGGCGCTAAACCACGTAAACCTGGAGGTAAATAAAGGCGAATTCATCGCCATCATGGGCCCCTCGGGTTGCGGCAAGTCAACGCTCCTGAATATCCTGGGCATGCTGGACACGCCGGATTCAGGCCGTTATGGATTCCTGGGCGAGGATGTCGCCGGCTATTCGGAAGGACAGCTTGCGGATATTCGCAAAGAGAACATTGGCTTCATCTTCCAGAGCTTCAACCTCGTGGATGAGTTGTCGGTTGCCGACAACGTCATGCTGCCCCTGCTTTACCAGCAAGTCGCACCAGCCGAACGAAAAAAACGAGTCACCGAGGTCCTGGAACGTGTCGGCATCGCGCATCGGGCCGACCACCGGCCGCAACAGCTTTCGGGTGGTCAGCAACAGCGCGTTGCGGTTGCCCGCGCTGTGGTAACGAACCCGAAACTGATTCTTGCAGATGAGCCAACCGGTAACCTGGATACGAGCAACGGTGAAGAGGTTCTCGAACTTCTTGGCCAACTTAATGGCGAAGGCACGACGGTCATCATGGTTACTCACGACCAGAGTCACGCCGATCATGCCGGGCGCGTCGTCAACATGCTTGATGGCCGCGTCCTGACAGAGAATATTGTCGGCATGCAAAAAGCCGGTGAGGCACGCCATGCTCAATAATTACATCAAGATCGCGTGGCGCAATATCACTGGCAATCCCCTGTTCAGCGCGATAAACATCGTCGGGCTGGCGATCGGATTGGCGTGCTGCATCATCATCACACTGTTTGTCCGTTACGAGCTTTCTTTCGACAAGCACTGGGACAATGCAGATCGAATCTATCGCGTGACCCGCGACTTCTTCGGCAACAATCTCGAACTTGCCGCGGTAGCGCCACCTATCGCGCCACTGATGAAGCAGGACTTCGCGGAAGTCGAAGATATTACGAGAGTTCTTTCCACTGGCGGCGTTACCCTGGCGCGCGGCGATATTCGTATTCGTGAGAACGAAATGGTTATCGCAGATCCCAATATATTTGAATTTTTCAACCTCGAATTCGTCAGTGGCGATGCGCAATCGGCGCTGGCAAGACCGACCGACATTGTCATGACCGAGCGGGGAGCGGAGCGCTATTTCGGTGACCAGGACCCGATAGGCCAGACGCTAAACCTGATGGACCAGGCCGACGTGACGGTAACCGCTGTAATCAAGGATCTCCCCGACAACACGCATATGGCGTTCGAAATCATCGGCTCAATGGCAGCGGTACCACTACTGTTAGGCCCGGACGAACTTGAAAGCTGGGGAAGCAATAACTATTACACCTACGTGCGACTGCCCGAGGACTACGATCCGGCCGATCTGCAGGCACAGTTCAACGACTTCCTGGTAAGACACTGGAATGAAGATGCAGAAAAGAGTTCTGCGCTCGGGTTACAGCGCCTGGCTGATATTCACCTGACCTCCGACAGAGACGGTGAGTGGCGAGCGAATGGCAGCATTGGAGTTGTCTATACCTTCTCTGCCGTCGCGCTGTTTGTTTTGCTCATTGCCTGCATCAATTTCATGAACCTGACGACAGCACGTTCCACGCAACGTGCCCGGGAAGTCGGGATTCGAAAAGTGGTAGGTGCCAAACGCAAGCAACTGATCGCCCAGTTCATGGGCGAATCGATCATGCTGACGGCGTTGGCAATGCTGCTCGCCGTCGCTATTGTCGAAATTGTATTGCCCGGTTTCGGCGCATTTCTTGAAATACCGCTGACATTTTCGTTGGCGGATCCGTCATCGCTGGGCATTCTGCTCCTGGGCACCGCTGTTGTCGGGGCATTCGCGGGAAGCTATCCGGCGCTTTACCTTTCGAGATTTCGTCCTGTTGACGTCCTGAAGGGCCCTGCATCAGGTACCGGGTCTGCTTTCCTGCGGAAGACACTCGTGGTCATTCAGTTTGCAACATCAATTGCATTGTTGATTTCCACCGGAATCGTGATTGCGCAAATGAATTACGCGCGGAACGTCGATCTTGGCCTGGACAAGTCACGGAATCTTGTCAGTGAGCTTCCTTACTTCGCCGATCTCTGGGAAACCTACGAGCCAATGAAGGCGGAACTCGAATCGCATCCGGACATTTTGTCCGCGGTCTATTCTTCAAGAGTTCCCGGCATGGAGAACAATGACGGCCAGGGCTATATCGCCGAGGGCGTGCCCGTTGTGATGGACAACCTCTTCGGCATCGCGAACATCAAGGTGGACTATCAATGGTTCGACCACTACGACATTAAGTTCGTTGCCGGAAGACCTTTCCGCCAGAACGAAATGCGCGTCGAGGATCCGTCCACGGACAACCCCGTCGTCAAAGCCGCCGCAATCCTCAATGTTTCGGCTGCCCGTCTCTTCGGCTGGTCGCCGGAAGAAGCGATCGGGAAAGTGATTCGCTCTCCCATGAGCCGTGAACTCGACATGTTTATTGACCGTACGATTGTTGGTGTCATTCCGGATATCCATTTTTCATCGCTGCATGACGAAATGAAAGCGACCGTCTATGAAGAACCGGACCCGAACTACGGCCGCAGAATTTCTGTCAAGCTCGCGCCCGGCGATCATCGGGCAGCAATCGAACATTTCGAGTCGGTGTGGAAGAAGCTCGTTCCGGGTGAGCCTGTTTTCTGGGAATTTCTCGACGATCGATTCGATGCCTTGTACCGATCGGAACAGCGGCAGGCACAAATGTTCGGCGTTTTCTCTGCGTTCGCGATTTTTGTAGCGACGCTTGGATTGTTTGGCCTGGCATCGTTCACCACGGAAAGACGGACCAAGGAAATTGGCATCCGAAAAGTAATGGGTGCGTCAGTCAGGGACATCATTATGCTGCTGACAGCTGACTTTACGAAGCTCGTGCTCCTCGCAAACGTCATCGCCTGGCCACTGGCCTATTTCTTTATGAAAGACTGGCTTAACCGTTTCGTATACCAGGCACCATTTGCCGACTGGGCGTGGCTGTTCGTCGCCAGTGCCGCCGCCGCACTTGCTGTTGCCTGGCTCACCATCGCGCTGCAGGCCAGCCGGGCTGCGACCGCGAGACCAGTGCTGGCATTGCGATACGAGTAAACCGATCGGGGTCAGAGCCCGGCTCTGAGCCTAGGTTTGCGAGGCTTCGAAAATTGCCTTCGTAATCTGGATGTCCTGTACGGCAACGCCAGTCAGGTCGGCTATTGTTACCTGCTCTTCTGTTGTACGGCCTGCTGCATCGCCGGCAATAATTTCACCCAGCTCGACCACTTCGCCCTCAGCGATTGCGCCAACTTTCAGTGCCTGGTGAATTTCGCCTCGTTCGAGGCACTGTGGAATGCTGTCGGCAACAACCAGGTCCGCGTGTTGTAATATCGACGCAGCGACTTCCTGCTTGTCGTGCGTATCCGAGCCCATCGCCGTTACGTGCGTGCCCGGTCGCAATTTACCGGTGAGTATCGGTGAAGTTGCCGGCGTTGTCGTGACGATCAGGTTGCACGTATTCTCTATGTCGGCCGCATTCGTGGTCGTCGAAACCGTGAATCCAAAACCCGTCATTTCTTCCGCGCAGGCGTCCAGCTTCGACTGGTCCCGACCCCACACAAGCACGCTGCGGCAGTTCGTCACGGGCATCAGGTACCGGAGCTGCAGCCTTGCCTGCATACCTGTACCAACGATTCCGATTCGCGTCACGCTGGCAGGGGCCAGGTATTTCGCAGCGATAGCGCCGGCAACCGCCGTTCGAATATCCGTCAGGAATCCCTCATCAAGCAGCACGGCTTCGGGTTGCCCGGTTTCCTGCCTGAACAGCAACATCATGCCGTTGCTCGAAGGCAGACCCCGAGCCGGGTTCTCGTAAAATCCGGAAGCGATCTTGATGACGTAATATTTGTCACCCTTCAGGTAACCGTACTTTATGTGCACGTCACCGGGAGGATCCTGCAGTATGAGCTCTCCGACCGGAGGTACCACCGACTGGCCCCGACTGTAGGCCATGAATCCCCGCTCAATCTCATCCATGAGGTTGACCAACGGCAGCGCTTCCTTGATTTGCCCGAGGGTCAGGATCTGCATCAGGCGATCGACTGCAGCGTATTCGCAATTCTCCCGAATGCCTCTTCGAGGACCGCCTTTTCCTGGCCAAATGCCATCCGTAAATGATGATCCATTCCGAAAGAATCCCCGGCCCCGACAAAAACGCCGGCATCGCGGCAAAGCTTTTCCATCAACTCGGTTGAATTGATATCGAGATGGTAGCGGATGAACGTAACGGCTGACGCTTCGGGTGGCGTGTAACTGAACAAGCCATCCTGGCTGTTCATCCATTTTTCCAGCACCGGAAAACCGTTTCGAATGTAATTCCTGGTGCGCTTGATGAGTCTCGGCCGGACATCCGGCGACAATGCGTGAGTCGCAAGTATGTTACTAAGCGCTGTCGCCGTAATTGTCGTGTACTCGTGGCGTCGCCATATGTCGTCAACCATCTGGCGCGGCCCGACGACCCACCCGATGCGAAGACCCGGCAATGCGTAAGCCTTGCTCATGCTGCCGACGGCAAGCACTTTGTCATAGCGCCCGTAAAAAGACTTCGTTTCCTCTTCCTGCAACCGCTCGGCGCCCCGATAAACCTCATCGGCAAGTATCCATGCACCCACCCTGTCCGCAGCAGCGACCACGGCATCCATTTCTGCGTCGGTCATGATGTGACCGGTCGGGTTATTCGGATTAACAATCGCAATAATGCGGGTCTTTTCCGTCACGCCGGCATTAAGCTCGTCGACATCCAGCGCCCAGCTGGCATCTGCCTGCAACCGAAATGACCTGACAATATGCCCGCTGTTTTCGGCAAGGCCCCACACCTGCTTGTAAGTCGGCGTCTGGGTGAGTAATTCATCGCCTGGCCGCATAAGCGTTTGCATGATGATGTTGTTTGCTTCGGCCGCACCCACGGTCACCAGGACATTTCCTACTCCGGCGCCGTCGTAAAGTTCGGCAATGCTCTCGCGAAGCAACGGATTACCGTTGACGTGCGGATAGTTGATTTCTGCAGCCAGCAGTTCGTTGAACAGGCTCTCATCGCCACCAAGTAACTCATCCAGCCTGATCGGGTGTACACCGCTCTCGGTCAGGTTGAAGTCAACCTTCTGTTCCCAGAGGGACTGCGTATATTCGAGATCGAATGGCGTAAAAGGCATCAGCGGCGTCCGGCAATTTCGGCAAACCGCGATGATATCAGGGCGGGCAGTGAAGTATATGGCCGGCAAGTCGTGTTAAATTGCCGATTCCGCTTTCCTGACCGCATGACGGCCTGACCGATGAATGAGAACTCGAAGCTCATGGATATGTTGACGGGTTATGCTTCGGCACATCAGCATCCGTTCAACATCGCCATTCACATGCTCGGCATTCCCACAATCATGCTGGGCGTATTCATCGCGATGAGCTGGGCCAGCGTCGAGATTGTTGGCTATACGATCAACCTGGCACAGGTCACCGCCCTGCTTTTATTTATCTTCTATTTCACTCTCGACAGGCTTTTCAGCCTGGTGTTCCTGCTATACGCTGCGCCCATAACCTATTTCGCCACGGTGATCGGTACGGAACCGCTGGCAACGTCCGGGATGACAGCAGCAGTGGCATTTTTCGGCGGCTATGCCGCGCAGTTTGTCGGTCATGCAGTCGAGAAGTCCGTACCGGTCGTACTGAAGCACCCTGTACAGGCGAACGTGGCGGCGCCATTTTTTATTGTTGTCGACATCTTCAAATTCGCCGGACTGCGTGACGACCTGTTTGACGAAGTACAGCGGCGAATCGTTCAAATGCGCCAGGAACAGGCAACCTGAGCCAATAACAACCAAACAGCAGAGAGAACTGATGGCAAGCAAATCAGAAAAGGGCCGCTCCGGCCGCGCCTCGAGAGAGTTCAACTTTTTGAGTTTCGTATGGCGCCTCGTCGCGTCGACGATACTGGTCGTAGCGACTTACAATCCAACCCGATTCTCATACTGGGCCTGGCTGGCGAAAACGCGCGGTCCGGATTCGTCCGACCTTGGTCCGGAGCATTTCGTGGTCGGCATCGTGCTGCTGATCGGCTGGGTCATTCTGCTTGCAGCAACTCAGCGATCGCTGGGCTTTCTCGGGCTTCTGCTTGGCGGTGCGCTACTCGGTGGCGTAGTGTGGTTACTGGTGGATGTTGGCTGGCTTAATGTCAACACACTTTCTTCCGCAACCTGGGTTGGATTGATTTGTGTATCCGCTCTTCTTGCGATCGGCCTTAGCTGGTCACATGTATGGCGAAGATTAACCGGTCAATTCGAGGTCGACGATGATAATTAGAAGAACAGTTGCACTACTTGCAACGATAGCGCTCACCGCATGTAGCCAGGAAGAGCCGGCGACATGTTTGAACGAAACACCGGGCTTCCTGGTCACCAATATCCAGCTCATCGATGGCTCCGGCGCCCCGGCCGTTGCAGCCAGCGTGCGAATACGCGACGGACTGATTTCCGAAATCGGATCGCTCGAGGCCTGCCCCGGTGAAGCCGTTGTCGACGGCGCCGGGCAGGTACTGGCGCCGGGCTTCATCGATACCCACAGTCACGCCAGCAGCGACATTTTCGAGCACCCGGACGCCCTTCCCGTGGTCAGCCAGGGCATTACCACGATCATAGCCGGGCAGGATGGTGGCTCGTATTACCCTCTCGCCGATTTTTATTCAGACCTGGATGCCTCACCGGCAACAATCAATGTCGCCTCTTACGTCGGGCATGGCACGCTGCGATCCAACGTTATGGGAGAGGATTTTCGCCGCACGGCTACCGCGGAAGAAGTTGAAGCGATGAAGCAGATGCTTTCCAGCGAACTGGAAAGTGGCGCCCTGGGGTTCGCTTCAGGTCTCGAATATGAACCTGGCATCCACTCAGATACGTCGGAGGTGCTGGCCCTGGCGCAGGTCGCTGCCGACGCCGGCACACGATACATCAGTCATGTGCGCAGTGAAGACCGCTGGTTCGAAGATGCAATTGACGAAATCATCCTGATCGGCCGGGAGACCGGCATGCCCGTGCAGGTGTCGCACATGAAACTGGCGATGAAACGCCTTTGGGGTAGCGCCGGCGATCTCGTCGCAAAACTGGACGCCGCGCGCGCCGAAGGCATCAACATTACCGCCGATATCTACCCCTACGAGTACTGGCAGTCGACGATCATGGTTCTGCTGCCCGACAGGGATCCTACGAACCGGGACGCGATAGCGGAAGCGCTCGACCAGATCGCCCCGCCGGACGGCCTGTGGATGACGCGATTCGAGCCGAATCCGGAGTACGTCGGCAAGACATTGACGGAGATTGCCGCAATTCGTGAGGTCGATGTCATTACCGCGTTTTCGGAGATTGCGCTGGAAGCGCTTGCGTGGAAAGAGGAACATGGCGAAGGTGCCGAGTCCATCATTGGTACCAGCATGAAGGAAACCGACATCGGCGAACTCCTTGTCTGGCCTTATGCCAACATCTGCACAGACGGCGGCATAGTCAGCCTCCACCCGAGGAGTGCCGGCTCATTCCCGAGGGTCCTGGGCCGATATGTTCGCGAGCAAAAACTGATGTCACTCGAGGAAGCCGTGCGCAAGATGACGAGCCTGGCAGCCGAAAACATGGGATTTGCCAATCGCGGGCTCATCAGGGAAGGCATGATCGCCGACCTGGTCCTCTTTAACCCGGACACCGTTATCGATCATGCGACGCCGCTGGAACCGACCCTCATTTCGACTGGCATCACATCGGTCTGGGTCGGCGGCGAACTGGTGTACCGGGACGGCGTGACTACCGAGGCGCGACCAGGCAAAGTCATCCGCCAAAACTGAGTTCTAAATTGCTAAATCAAAAGATCGGATCCAATCTGAATTGACCATGGTCAATCAAACCCGATCCGATTTCTTTTTATAAGAACAAACTCAGTTACTGCAGATCGCAGCGACCGTGACCTCACCCGCCTTCATTTCGAGCTTCGACGCAGATTACCTGCTAGAGCCGCCCGCATTCCCATCGCTCAGTCCGCGGATCCATATTCGGACTGCAATTCGCCAAACTGCGCCGACAACTCTGCCAGTCGATCCGCGGCCTCGACGCCGGGCGCCTGGTCCGCATTGCTCACCATTTCGTAAAGATACGAAACCTGGTCCGTCAGCATCGGCTGCGGGTAAATGAGATCGGCAGTCTTCACCCGGTTGAGCACGTCGGTGACCAGCAACAAGCGACTTGCGTCTGCCGGCGTTAGCTCATTGCTCTTAGCTTCGAGCACTTCATGCTCTTCTTCGACCGTTTTCTCGAACCGGCGCACATCAGACAACAGATCCACGACGGCGAGTTCGAAGTTGACCTGCTCGTCGACGTCGTCCTCTGTTGTGCCCTGCTCGATGACGCGCGGATCGATTACGAGCCTGAACGATTGTTCAGACACGACGCCGCCGGCATCCAGTCTCAGTGTGTAGGTGCCCGGCCGGGCCAGCGGACCATTCTTGAATCGATCCTTCTCGTCTTTGGTCCACGCGCCGAAATGCTTCATGCTCCAGCGAAAACGATTCATCCCCGATTTCGCGCTGAGGGATTCATCAACGGTGACCTTTGCGCGACTCAGGTTCATGTCTTCGACCACCTGGTCCTCGCCGGCAGTTTCGCCGCTACTCTCATAGGAGTTGACCAGTACGCCGTTTGCGTCCATTACATCCAGCCGGATGGGTCCGGAAATCCCGTCGGGAAGGTGATAATCGATGACCACCGCCGGCGCGGGATAATCGGGCACACCGTTGTTGCTCTGCCCGCTGTAAACCTGCCTGTATCGAATCGTCTCTTTCGGTTTGAACAATAAAGCCTTGTCGCCTGTCGCCTGGAACGACGCCTGACGGAGCGTCGAAATGTTATCGAGAACCCAGAAAGACCGACCCATGGTGGACACCGCCAGGTCATCACGAATAATCCTTAAATCCGTTACCGGCGTTACGCCAAGATTCTGCTGGAATTTATGCCAGTGACCGCCGTCATCGAGCGACACAAACATTCCGAACTCAGTGCCGGCATAAAGCAATCCTTCCCGCACCGGGTCCTCGCGAACGACGCGGGTCGGGAAGTCCTGGGGTATGCCATTGCGGCCGTCCGTGAGCAACTGCCAGCGCCTGCCGAAGTCCTCTGTCTTGTACAGGTAGGGCTTCCAGTCGCCGAACTGGTACCTGAGCACCGCAATGTAGGCCTTCGCGGCGTTGTGTGGCGATGGCTCGACCGAATCTACGCGACCGCCAGGCGGCAGGCCGCGAGGCGTAACGTTCTGCCACGACTTTCCATTGTCCTGCGTGACGAACACGGGCCCGTCATTTGAACCGGACCAGATGACTCCGGCCTTTACCGGCGACTCACGCAAAGAATAGATAGTGCTGTAGAACTCTTCACCGGTGATGTCGCGCGTAATGGGCGTGCCCGAGATGACCTGCTTGTCGGCTTCGAACGCCGTCAGGTCCGGAGAGATGGTCTCCCAGGTTTGTCCATCGTCGGTCGTACGGTGCACGTATTGCGATCCCATGTAGACCACGTCGGGGTTGTGGGGCGATACGTGAATTGGCGAAACGCGCTGAAAGCGGTATTTGAGATCGCGTGGATTGTGTCCGTAAATATTACTGGCGCCGATGTAATAACCCTTCTCGGTACCAATGCGTTTGTCGAAGACAGAGAAGCGACCCTTGCAGTTCGAATACACGATGTTGTGGTTGCCCGGCTTCGGCACGCCCGGTCCGGTCTCGCAGCCACCGGAATCGACGAGCCACGCGGACAGATCCTGAGCTCGAAACGGTGGCATGCTGGGCACTGCAATCGTGGTCGAGTTGTCCTGCTGCCCGGCATAGAGCCAGTAAGGATATTGATCGTCGACCTCGACCTGGTAGACCTCGGCGGTCGGCTGGTTGAACTGTGTTGACCAGGTTTTGCCGCCGTTATGGGTAATGCTCGCGCCGCCGTCGTCGCCATGGATGAACAGTTGCGGATTGTCCGGGTTGATCCACATGTCGTGGTTGTCACCGTGCGGTGGCTGCAGCCGTTCCCAGGTCTTGCCACCGTCAACGGACTTCATATTCCGGGTCGCCATCGCATAAACGACGTCCGGATTTTTGGGATCCACCTCGACGTTTCCGTAATAGAAAGGACGCGCGCGTATGGAGGACTCGCTCGAAACCTGCTCGAAAGAATGACCCTGGTCTATCGATTTATAGAGACCTCCCTCATCATCGGGTGCCTCGACGAGCGCATAGACGATGCTCGAGTCCGCTTTCGGAATTGCCAGGTCGATTTTACCAATGAGGCCTTGCGGCAATCCCCTGGTGATTTTTTTCCAGGTCAGCCCGGCATCGACGGACTTGTAGAGACCCCCCTCTTCCTGTTCACCGCCTGAAATGATCGTCCACGGCTTGCGCTCGGCTTTCCATGCCGTGGCAAAAACGATGTTGGGATTTCCGGGCAGCAACTCGATATCGGAGAAGCCTACGGTGTCGGAAATGAACAGCACTTTTTCCCAGTTCTGGCCACCATCCGCTGTCTTGTAAACGCCACGTTCTTCGTTCGCATTGAACGCCTGGCCGATTGCAGCTACCCATACAATGTTGTGATCAGTCGGGTCTATCTCGACAGCACCAATGTGCCCCGTTTCCTTAAGGCCCATGTGTTCCCAGGTATCGCCCCCGTCGACGGATTTGTATACACCCTTGCCGACGATGACGTTACTCCGCAGCCCGTCGGATCCTGTTCCAACATAAATTATGTTTGGGTCACTCTGCGCGACGGCAATGTCACCGACCGACGGCGTCTCAAAGTAGCCGTCGGACACGTTATTCCACGTCGTGCCATAGTCCTCTGTTTTCCAGACGCCACCGCCGGATGCGCCAAGATAAAACGTCGCAGGTGCGGCAACGGTACCCGCCACCGCCGTAACCCTGCCGCCGCGTGACGGTCCTACATTACGGTATTCGAAGGCGCTGAAGTCCTGCGCCAAAACCTGGGCGGCAATCAAAGGGACTATCAGGGAGACTGGCAGGCGACCGAGCATTCTCATGGCATCTGGCTCTCTTGGGAGGGGACGTTGAAACATACCATTTCGCTCCGTTCCCCGTCATCGCTAATGTCGCTAGAGGAAAAGGTCTGCGACTTTCTCCGCAAGCGGCTCGACGTCCGGCTCGGCCCGGTTTGTCAGGATAATGATGCTCAGGCGGTCCTCGGGGAACTGCTGCATATGATTGCGAAAACCGCTGGTACTGCCGCTGTGGTGATAGCGCTTGTGCCCCCGATACTCATCAATCCGAAAACCGAAACCGTAGGTCTCAAGGCCCGGCGTCCACGACTGCGCCCTCAGGTCGGCTGATATGAGGCCATTGTCGTAGAGTGCCTGGTCCCATTTGAAAAGGTCCAGGACGGACGAGTAGACGCCGCCATCGCCGAGGACGGCGCTCCAGGCGCTTTGATCGGTATATTCAACGCCCGCATCCGATACCGAGTAGCCGAATGAACGATTGGGCACTTTCGTGACGCCTTCGACCAGCGCCACGGTGTTCATCATTTCAAGCGGCACAAATATGTGTTCACGCAAAAAATCCGGGAATGTCTCGCCCGAAAGCTGCTCGACCAACACGGCCAGGATTGCGTATCCGGAATTACTGTAGCTGTACTGGCTTCCCGGCGGAAACATCGTGCCTTCCGTCTTGCTGATGATTTCAACAACGCCCCGGTCGCTCACCTGCTCAGGAAATCGATCGCCGTAAATGGGTTCGTAATCCTGTATACCCGATGTGTGCTGGAGCACGTTTCTTATCGTAATGCCGTCGGCGAACGGCGGGAATTCCGGGAAGTGCTTCCTGATCGAATCGTCCAGACTCAACTTGCCTTGCTCAACCATCATCAATATGGCGGTCGCCGTGAACTGCTTGGTCACGGACGCGAGGCGAAAGTTGGTTTCCGGCCGAACCGGGATGCCTTCTTCCACGTTCGCGAGACCATAGCTTTTTGTGAGCACCGGCCGCCCGTCTTTTATGACCATAAGCGAAGCACCGGGCATTCCTTTACCCGCATAGTCGTTAAAGAGCCGATCAATTTCGGCATCAACGTCCATGCCGCATCCCGCGAGCCCGGCCAGCAGTGTTCCCAGAAAAAACGTTCGCATCATCAGTCATCCCATCAATTTCCAGCATGCCCTCAAGAGTGCAATAATCGATCACTCATAACAAATTCTGTGGAAACGATGATGCGACGATTTCTTGTCCTTATCCTGATTGGCTCCCTGGCGTCATGCGGCGGAAAACCTGCTTCGGACCAAATGGCCGCTGCCAAAGTGACCAGGGTTTACTGCGGTCGGCTGATCGACGGACTGGCGGATAAAACAAGAAATGGCGTAACAGTAAGCATTGTCAATGGTCGGATCCGCGCGGTCAGTGAAGATGAATCTGCCGAAGATGCCAGCATCGACCTGTCGGAATACACCTGCCTGCCCGGCTTGATCGATACCCATACGCACGTCGTCGAGGCCGCAGGCGATACAGCTGATCTGAGTATCTTTTACACGCGACCCCTGGAAGACGAGCAGGAGATTGCGCGAATTAACGCGGCAACCACGCTTGGCGTCGGCTTTACAACCGTCCGCAACGTCGGCGCTTATAACGGCTGGGCGGGACGCGTACTCAGGGATCGTATTAACAGTGGCGAAATTCCCGGGCCGCGCATGCAGGTAGCCGGTTTCTACCTGACAATTCCAGCCGGCGGTGGTGACCTTGTCATACCTGGCTACGACGAAAAGGACATACCGCCGCGAGTCCGCATGGGTGTTTCCCGCGGGCCCGACGAGTTTCGCAGGAACGCACAGGCTGCCGTTGATGGTGGCGCCGATGTACTGAAGGTAATCGCCTCTGGTGCGGTGCTGGCTTTCGGTGGCGTACCCGGCGCCCCGGAAATGACGGAGGATGAAATACGAGCCGTTGCAGAGGTTGCGCACGCAGCCGGTATTAAACTGACAGCTCACGCACACGGCGCGCAATCCATAAAGGACGCCATCCTTGCAGGTGCCGATTCGATTGAGCACGCATCGCTTGCGGACGACGAGGCGATTGCTCTTGCCGTACAGAACGATGTCGCCTTTTCGATGGACATTTATAACGGCACTCATATTGCAACCATTGGACGCGAGCAAAACTGGCCGGAGGAATTCCTGCGAAAGAACGACGAAACCACCGAGGCACAGCGCCAGGTGTTCACCAAAGCTCACGCGGCAGGAGTGCCGATCATCTTTGGGACTGATGCTGCCGTTTATCCGCACGGCGACAATGCAAAGATGTTTCCAATCATGGTTGAACGCGGCATGACGCCGATGGAGGCGATCAAAGCGGCAACGTCGGTCGCTGCCAGGTACATCGGCTGGGCCGGCGATGTCGGCGCTATTGAGCCGGGACGCTATGGCGACATGGTGGCCGTAAAAGGCGACCCGCTTGCAGACATCGGCATACTGCAGCATGTCGACGTCGTCATCAAAGGCGGACAGCGTTACAAATAAGCACTCCACTCTCCAAATGTCGGGTTTTACTTATTCAAGAAACCCGGCCCTCCCGGTAGTTTGAAATGAGGGTAATGCGCATGCGATTCGCGTGCCAAGGGGGTGGTAGTGAGCGAGTCAAAGACTGCCGATCGGGTTGTAGAACTGGACATCGCAAAACCGATCTGGGACCGGTGCTTTATGGTCGCGCCACTGGTGCTGGTCGGGACGTTAGACGAGGATGACTCGCTCGACCTGGCGCCAAAACACATGGCGTTTCCTATGGGCTGGAAAAACTACTTCGGCTTCGTTTGCAGTCCACGCCATCACACCCATACCAACATTCAAAGAACCGGCGAGTTCACCGTCAGCTATACGACTCCCTCCCAGGTCGTGTATGCCAGCCTGGCCGCGACGCCCCGTTTCTCCAATGGCCAGAAAACAGTGCTGCAAAGCTTCGCAACTTTTCCGGCGAAAGCGATTAAAGGTGAGTTTATCGAGGACGCCTACTTGTTCCTCGAATGCAGACACTACAAAACAATCGACGGATTTGGCGACAATTGCCTGATAACCGGCGAGGTCGTAGCCGCGTACGCCCATCCGGATTTCCTACGATCCTCCGAACTTGACGATCAGGAACTGATTCACGATGCGCCACTGATGGCCTACCTGCCACCGGGTCGCTTTGCCACCATCACTCGATCCAATGCATTTCCGTTTCCGGCCAATATGAAACGGTAACTGCAGCATGAGCTCAAAAACCGCAGAACGCGTATTGCGCCACGTGCAGGATCAACGTTCGGCGCTTGTCGAGCTCTTGAAACACATGGTTGACGCAGAGTCACCCTCTCAACATCCCGCCGCGCACCGTCTTATCATTTCCGTCCTTAGCGATGCATTCTCCTCGCTGGGCTTCAGGATTCGCGTGCCCCACTCCAGCGATTCGCACAGACATATTTTTGCGCGACGAACTGATAGGGCCAGAAAACAGCCAATGCAGCTCCTGCTTGGCCATTACGACACCGTCTGGCCGCTGGGCACGACCGCAAAACGACCATTTTCAGTCGAGGGAAACATGGCGCGCGGTCCCGGTGCCTTTGATATGAAAGGCGGAATCGCACAGATCGTGTTCGCCCTGCGCACCATCCAGGAACTCGATTTACCGCTGCCGCTTGAGCCACTGGTATTCATAAACTCTGACGAGGAAATCGGCAGTCGGACTTCGTCAAAGTACGTTCGTGCCCTGGCGAATCGCGTCCAGCGTGCGTTCGTGCTCGAACCTGCGCTCGGCGAGGAAGGTGCACTGAAGACTGAACGCAAAGGTATTGGTCGTTTCAAGATCGTCGTGCACGGCAAGGCCGCTCATGCCGGCCTTGACCCCGAGGGAGGTGCCAGCGCGATCCTTGAACTGTCGCATGTTATCCAGGCGTTGTTCGCGCTGAACGATGTGGACAAGGGAATTTCGGTAAACGTGGGAACGATCGATGGTGGGCTACAGCCGAACGTCATCGCGCCGCATAGCCAGGCACTGGTTGATGTTCGCGTGCCAACGATCGCAGACGGGAAGCGCATCGAGGAGGTCATTCACAATTTAAAGCCAGCGACACCCGGCGTCCGCCTGCAAATTGAAGGCGGTATTGGTCGCCCCTCGATGGAGCTGACCCCACGCAATAACGCACTGTGGTTGCAGGCTGCAGGCCTGGGACAGGAGCTCGGTCTGAATCTGCAACATGCGCGTGCCGGTGGCGGTTCCGACGGTAATACCACTAGCCAGTACACAGCCACGCTGGATGGCCTTGGACCGGTGGGTCACGGCGCACATGCGGAGCACGAATTTCTGTACATAGACAAGACGCTTGAAAGAACCGCGCTTTTGGCGATGTTGCTGATGGCACCGGCCGTCACTGGAGCAACGTGATGACCGTGACTTCGCTGGCATCGCTTACGCGGATCTCCGATCTGCACAAAAACCCCTACGACATCAAACCCATCGACCGCGGTTATTGGGCCAGTGGCGACTATGTGGCGGGAGAAGTGACCGGCGCTCCTCATCGGGTTTACCGCATCGAACTGTCCTCAGGAAGAATGGTCGGGGCGTTGCCGGGAGATCATGTGATCGGTGCATTTGGCAGCCGTTCGGCGACGCTCGAGGGTGTCGGCAGCTGGGAGGATATTCGTGGCTATGCGATGAACGCGATGACCAGTGCCGGGCTGTTCGGGGCCGTGACATCCATGTCCATGCTCATTCCTCCTACATTGAATCTCACCTACCTCGGGCACGTGGTCAGGCATGGAAAAAAGGTATGCATGTCTGATTTCGCCATAAAGCCATCCGGCGGCACGTTCAAAGTGCCGACCATTCTCCTGGTTGGCACATCAATGTCCGCCGGGAAAACGACGACTGGCCGGTTTGTCATTCATGAACTGGAGAGTATGGGCAAATCCGTGATTGGCGCCAAGCTTACCGGCGCCGGCCGGTACCGGGACATCCTGAGCTTCGCTGACGCAGGGGCTCACGCAGTATTCGACTTTGTCGATGGCGGCCTGCCATCGACGGTGGAATCCGAATCGGTTTTTCGTAGCGCCCTTCGGCCAATCCTTCACCACATTGACAGTCTCAACCCGGATTTTCTTGTGGCAGAGGCCGGTGCGTCGCCGCTTGAACCCTACAACGGCACGGCCGCCATTGACGAACTCAACGGCAATATCACATGCACAATCCTGTGCGCATCGGACCCTTACTCGGTCGTAGGGGTCGAGAAGGCATTTGGCCTCAGGCCTGACCTGGTAACCGGGCTCGCGACAAGCACCTCTGCGGCAATCGACCTCGTAAAGAAACTCTCCGGCATCGAGGCGCTAAACGTCCTGGATCCGGCGTGTATGCCCCAGTTACGGGAAGTATTGAGAAGAAAACTTGGTATTTGACCGGTTCAGGAGCCCGGCCCGATCAGCCGCGTGGCCGCATACGCAAAATAGATCGATATAAGAATGACCGCTTCTATTGTCCGGATTCCCCGTTTTGACACATAGAGAAATCCCAGCACCAGCAAGGTCGTAACAATCAGTACTGGCAGGTCAAGCCACAGCA
Organism: Woeseiaceae bacterium; assembly: GCA_024640345.1. Classification (GTDB taxonomy): domain Bacteria; phylum Pseudomonadota; class Gammaproteobacteria; order Steroidobacterales; family Woeseiaceae; genus SZUA-117. The sequence goes on along the minus strand of JAHEFD010000001.1, from coordinate 109,582 downwards.
CTTCTACCGGCACCGTCAGCGGCGAAATAATTGCAGCGAGCCCAGGCACGAGCAAGGTGTCGAGCACATTGCTACCGACCAGGTTACCTACTGAAAGGCCACTACGTTTTCTCAGCAACGCGACAAAAGAGACGGAGAGTTCCGGCAAGCTGCTGCCCATACCAATCACGATGGCGGAAACAGCGATATTGCTGAGGCCCATTTCCTCTGCAAAACTCGCCGCAGATTTGACGGTCAGCTCGGCCGCTACCAGTAGCAGGCCAAGTCCGACAAAGAGAATCAGCCAGGCTTTCCACATCTCGACATCGGTCGAATTGCTGCCTTCGTCGGGTAGCTCAACGCGGCGGAAAATCAGTACCATGAGATAAGCGACGTAATAAGCCGTCAACAGCAATCCTTCGCCACGGGTGATCACGCCGTCGAGCGAGAACACAAGAACCGCAACGGCACCGCCCACCAGGAAGATCGTGTTTCTTGGCAGAAACTTCCGCTGCATCGGCGGGAAGCCAAGAAAACCGGCAACACCGAAAACGAGGGCAAACTGGCCGATTGTGCTGCCAATAGCGCTACCAATCACAATTCCCGACAGGTCTTCACCCGCGAGGCTGCGAACGGATGCATCGAAGGCAACGAACAACTCGGGCAGGTCCGTGCCAATCGCAAGCACGAGCATGCCAAAGAGCGCGTCCGACAGCCGATATCGGTCGGCAATGGACATGGCGCCACGAATGAGGGTTTCGGACCCGAGCCACAGGCCGGCGAGGCCGCAGATTAGTAATAGAAAATTGATCATGTGGAGGGAGCGTTACCTACTGTGCCCGGTCAGCGCCGACAAGGGTGCTGGCACGAAACATCATATCTGCAGACTGGAGAATCTTCATTCGTAATTGCTCGTTATAGCCGGGTCGTTCCTCGAGAAACTCTCTTACCGTGTGTACAGCAGTACCCGAACGGTAATTTGCCAGGGTCACGTCGAGCCAGCGCTTTGGGAAAAAGATGTCGCCCGTCACCTGGATCTCCTCGAGTAGCTCAAGACTTGGAAGAATATACTGCTCCGACTCCCGAATTCGCAGGGGATGATGAATGTTCTCCAACGCATCCAGCACCCAGGACTCAACAGCCCGACTCTCTTCGTTTGCCAGGGAATAGAAAAACGCATCCCTGACGCCCTGGTCAGCGGACAGTGACGGTGCGATGAATTCCAGCTTTCGCCGACTGTCGGGATTCTGCGTGCTCGCAAGCTGGGTAGCAATAATCTCGTCGGCATCGTCCGGCCTCTTGACCGCAAGAATCTGCGAAAGTCCAATACGATCATCCTCGGACAGCGGCAGTGACTCGACGACGAGTGTTCCTGACCAGACGCCGTGGATCTTTTCGACCGCAGCTGGCGAAAGCGCGATATCGGCAAATGCGTCGAAGAAGATCTTCTTTCTACTGCTTTCGGACTGCCGCATCATCGTTTGCCAAAGTGCCGTCTCGAGATCGGCTGAATATTGATCACGCAATGATTCAGGCAACAGTCTCCAGTAAATTTGCCGGACCTGCCCCAGTGACAGGTTCAAAATCAGCTGATTCTCTTCGCTCAGGACTATTTCCTGGAGCGCGATAAAATAATCGGTCACGCCGACCCGCTCCTGCTCCAGCATGACTTCGTACAGGCTGACTAACAGCGACCCCTTCTCGACTTCACCCAACAAGCTCCAGTATTCCAGGGCCTCCAGGCCAGCCGGAAAACGCCCATAGCCCCTCCCGTCGGCATTGAAAATAAGTTCGGACTCCGCCGAAAACCTTGAGCTGCCAAGCACGGTGCCTGCACTTACCGACGAAACCGGCAAGCGTACGTGGGCGCCTTCTTCGTCGATGCCGGAAATATCAAACGTCTGTGGCCATACCCTGTCCATACCGGCGGGGTCCTGCTGGCTGATTCGCAGACTTCCTGATCCCGGTTCGAACGCAGCTGAGAACTCCGGACGCCCGGGAGTATTGACCCAGACCTCGCTCCAGGCTTTAAGGTCTTCGTCCGATCGTTCATCGAGAATCTCGATAAGTGCCGGCCATGTCGCATTGCCGAATGCGTACCTGGCGAGGTATTCCTGCATTCCCTGGCGAAACTGTTCTTCTCCGATCATCAGCTCCAGCTGACGCATCATTATCGGCGCCTTGTTATAAATTATCGCGCCATACATCTGGCCGGCCTCGTTAAGATTCGGCAGAAACTGGCGGATCGGGTTGGCACCAGGCGTTCGATCAACCGAGTAGGCACTCGGGTAATGGCGAACAAGAAAATTCAGGTCGTGGTTGATGTCAGGGAAGCCCGGATTAACAATCTTCGCTGCCATGAAATTCGCGAATACTTCTTTCGTCCACACATCATCGAACCACTTCATCGTGACCAGGTCACCGAACCACATATGCGCGGTCTCGTGCGAAATGAGCCCGGCCCTGCTGAGCAAGCGGGTGTCCGAGGGTGCTTCATCAAGAAACAAACTGTCGGCTCGATACTGGATTGCACCGACGTGTTCCATTCCGCCGTACTGGAATGATGGAATAAGGGCAAAGCCGAACTTCTTGTACGGATAGTCAATGCCCGTATAGTCTTCGAGCCAGTCAAGCGCTGCCGCGTGAAGCTCGAAAATGGCATCCAGGTTTCTCGCCACTTTTTCGCCGTCAGTCTCCCGGTGCAGCATGACCATGGATCTGCCCTTCACCTCACGCTCGACTGTCTCGAACTTTCCTGCGACAAACGAAAACAGGTAGGAACTGATCAGGTCCGACCTGTCGAAGCGAACCTTGGTTTGGTGGCCCTTCTGCTCCACGGATTGGACGGGCGCATTCGCCATTGCTGTCCAGCCCTCGGGCACGAGCAACGTCAGGTCATAGGTCGCTTTCAGGTCGGGCTGATCGAACAGCGGAAAGGCCGTGCGCGCCCGGTCAGGTACGAACAAAGTGTAGAGAAATTCCGGATTCCGGTTCATGGATGTCGATCCGGCAATGAATTCGATTTCTACCCTGTTGCTACCCGCAACGATTTCATTTTCAGGAATTACGATGTGCTCATGCTCGAAGCGAAATTCCGACTCGGCACCATTGACCACGACGCGCGAAATGTTATCCGGGTCCTCCCGAAAATCGAGCTGCAGAGGCGACCTTTCGTTGCTGAGAACAAAGGTAACCACCAGCGATCCGGCGATGTCTGCATCCTGGTTATCGGGTATGGAGAACGCGAGTTCATAGTTGACATCCGCGACTGCCTCCGCGCGGTGTCGAGCCAGTTCCAGCGAAACGCCCGGCACGACCTCCGGTCCCGGCTCCGAGCAAGCCGCAAGGAACGTTAATGGAAGTAGCAGGAAAGCTGATCGGACGTGTTGTTTTATTATTCGAATCATCCAGTGTCAGACCGGAGTACCGTTTGTAGCGGGACGCTACTGCCTTCAATGGTTGAAGTCAAAAAGCCGGGCCACTCTTTGCGGTGCAGATGTTATCGTTAGAGGTCGGGAAAGAAGCGGTTCCGCCAAGGGACCGCCTTTAGTGGGCAGTTTGCTCTTAATTTAAAGAACAGGTTGGGGGAGAAAAACATGAAATCAGTTCGATTCCTGGCGGGTGCCTTGCTGGCGATGTCTGCAGTGCTCGCGGTCGCAGCATCGAATCCATACGGCGGCACGCCGGGTTGGGGAGACATTGATCGGGAATGGGGATCAACCAGCGCCGTCTACACGTCACCGGACGGCACAGTATGGGTTGCAGAACGCTGCGGTGAGAACACCTGCGTTGGCCACGACGATCTCGACAGTGTTTTTCATTTTGACGCCGACGGCAATCTGCTGGGAAGCTTTGGCGCCGGAATGATTGTCTGGCCGCATGGCATACACCTCGATTTCGACGGCAATGTCTGGGTGACGGATGCCCGTGGCCACGAAGGCAAGGGACACCAGGTGCATAAATTCAGCCCGGACGGCGAGTTGCTGATGAGCCTGGGCAAGGCCGGCGTCGCCGGCGACGGGATGGATGAGTTCAACCAGCCATCGGATGTACTCGTAGCGCCTGATGGCAGCATCTTCGTCGTCGATGGGCACGGTGCCGAAGGCAACAACCGGGTAATGAAATTCAATGCTGACGGCGAATTTATCAAGACTTGGGGATCGACAGGCAGGGAATATGGCGAATTCCGCGACCCGCATGCCCTGGCGATGGATTCTAAGGGACGACTCTTCGTCGGCGACCGCGCCAATAATCGCGTCCAGATATTCGACCAGGACGGCAACCACCTCGAGACCTGGTCGCAGTTCGGGCGCCCGAGCGGACTGTTCATCGACCACAACGATATTCTCTACTCCGCGGATTCCGAGTCGAACACGACCTGGGGAATGAACCGCGGCTACGCTCGCGGAATTTATATCGGCAGTGCCTTCGATGGCTGGGTGACGATGCACATCCCGGACCCGAATCCAAACCCTGACACCGCGGGAACAACCGCCGCCGAGGGTGTCGCTGTTGACCGTGATGGCAATATTTATGGTGCGGAAGTCGGTCCCAGGCAAATCGTCAAGTACTCCCGGCGCCGCTAGTCTCCACGGGGGTCAGGGCTCACCCCTGGCCCCCGGTATCTTATTTCACATACTGACAAGCCGTTTTACATGGTGATATGAGCGGTAGGTCCGAGGGTCGCCGATTCGCTAGAATTCCTGCCTGATCAGCTGCCTGCCAGCAATAACTCACCCCAAGTGGAGCTACCTGTGGCGAAGACCCCCTCTCGTCGATCTCGTGGTACCGGCACTCGCGCCAGGCGGGCCGGTGGGGCACAGGCACGCAGAAAAATCCGGGCAGCGGGTGTTGCGGGCCAGGTTGTCCATCCGGGGCTCCCGGGTGGCCAGTACCGGCCGCTCAGCGATGCGGATATTGAGAAGGTCTATGCGACCGCGCTGGACATACTCGAAAACATAGGCATCGGCGATCCGATTCCCGAAATCCTGCACTACGCCCTGCCGGGCGGTTGTACGCTGGACGATAACAACCGGCTGCTATTCCCTCGTGCGCTGGTGGAAGATCTCATTGACAAGTCGGCACGCGGCTACACCCTGTATGCGCCGGATCCAAAAAACGATCTTGAAGTCCGCGATTCCGAAGTCCTGTTCTGCACGTCCGGTGAGTCGGTCACCATTCTGGATTACGAAAAACAGCACTTCAGGCCGACAAAGCTCGTCGATTTGTACGACGCGGCGCGATTGGCCGATCAGCTCGAACATATCCACACCTTTGGACAACCGTTCATCGCGGCCGAATACAGCCACGACGTATTTGTTCATGACATCAATATCGCCTATGCCGAACTCGCGGGCACGAACAAGTCCTTCGCGCTCGGGATCGCCAACGTTGACCACATCGAACCGCTGATCGCCCTGTTCGACGCCTATCTCGGTGAAGAAGGGGGATTTCTGAAGCGGCCATTCTGCACATTCGGCGGTTGCCCGATTGTGTCGCCATTGCGATTTGGCAAGGAAAATGCAGAAGTCCTCGTAAAAATTGCGGAGCTTGGGCTTACGGGCGACGTTGCAGTAGCACCGCAGGCGGGTGCGACCGCGCCGGCGGCTCTCGCCGGCACGCTGGCTCAATGCCTGGCAGAAACACTGGCCTGCCTGTGTGTCATGAACCTGGTGCGGCCCGGCAGCGTACTGAATTTTGGCATGTGGCCGTTTATCTCGGATTTGCGAACCGGTGCCTTCACTGGCGGCAGCGGCGAAGAAGCGTTGATCTCGGCTGCCACCGTCCAGATCTGCAATCACTTTGGCTTCATTACCAGCATCGGTGCGGGCATGACAGATGCCAAGACCATTGACGTACAGGCGGGCTATGAAAAAGCGCTGACCATTGCCACGACGGCGCTGGCCGGCGGCAACCTGGTTGCCGCCTATCCCGGGATCGTCGGCAGCCTGATTGGGCAATCCTTTGAAGGCATGCTGATAGACAACGACATGATCGGGAACGTTCAGCGCATACTGCGTGGCATCGAAGTGACCGATGAAACCTTGTCCTACGACGTTATCAAGGAAGCTGTCTTTGGTGCCGGGCATTATCTCGGGCACCCGCAGACGCTGGAGCGCATGCAAACGGAATACCTGTACCCCGAGGTCGCTGACCGGCTGACACCGGGGGCCTGGGAGGAAATGGGACGTCAGACGCTATACGAGACAGCGAGTATCAGAGTTCGCGAGATGATGGCGGATTACTACCCCGAGTACATTGACCCTGAGGCCGACGCGCGAATTCGCAAGCAATTCCCGATTCGCCTCGAACAAAAGGATATGCGGCCCGGCAACGGACGATGGTAATTTAGGCAACTTAACGGACGTCTGAATTCGGCGTCGCGGACAAATGACTCAACGCACAAACTGGACAAACCTATGACAGCTAATGACGACGCCGGAGACGACATAGTCCTGGCAGACCTTTCGGACGAAGAACTCGTCGAGCAGATGTTCGATGATCTTTATGATGGCCTGGCGGATGAAATCCGGGACGGCACCAACATTCTTCTTGGCCGTGGCTGGGACGCCAGCAGAGTCCTTGATGACGCGCTGGTAGGCGGCATGAATATTGTCGGCGAAGATTTTCGCGACGGCATCCTGTTCGTGCCGGAAGTCTTGCTCGCTGCCAACGCAATGAAAGCCGGGATGGCGATTCTTCGACCGCTGCTTGCAGAAACCGGCGCGAAACCGGTTGGCAAGATGGTCATTGGTACGGTTAAGGGTGATATCCACGATATCGGCAAGAACCTCGTTGGCATGATGATGGAAGGTGCCGGATTCGAGGTGATCGATCTCGGCATCAATACGGATGCTGATTCTTACATCGCTGCCCTGGCAAGGGAAAAACCCGACATTCTCGGCATGTCCGCCCTGCTGACGACGACCATGCCGTATATGAAGGTCGTCATTGACACGATGAAAGAGCAGGGAATTCGTGACGACTACATCGTGATGGTCGGCGGCGCGCCGTTGAACGAGGAATTTGGTGCAGCCATCGGCGCTGACGCGTACTGCCGGGACGCTGCAACCGCCGTTGAAGTTGCCAAGAGCCTGGTTAAACAACGACGCGCGTCGTAGCGACAGAAGTGGCCGCCGGTGCTCTGTTAATAGCGTGCGGCGCGCTTGCTCACGAACTTGTAGAAATTCTGCGTCGCAACGAGTGGCAGCACATTCGCATCCAGTGCCTCCCGGCCGAACTGCACAATCGGCCGGAACGAATTCCGGATGCCGTTGCTGACGCTATTGAAAAATTTCGTGACGACTATGAGAACATTTTTGTCGCCTACGCGGATTGCGGCACGGGAGGGCGGCTGGACAAGGTGCTCGAGAAATATGATGTACAAAGAATACCGGGGGCACACTGCTATGAGTTTTTTGCCGGCGCGAAAACCTTTGGCAAGCTTGCAGAAGCCGAACCCGGAACCTTCTACCTGACGGATTTCCTGGCGCGACATTTCGATCGGCTTGTTATCAAGGGGCTTGGAATCGACAGGCACCCGGAACTTAAAGAACAGTACTTCGGCAACTACAGGAAGCTGGTATTTCTCGCGCAATCCGGATCGGAGGAACTGTCATCTCTCGCCGGCAGACATGCACAGTTTCTCGGTCTCGACTATGCAGAGCAACGGACCGGGCTACAGCTCGTTGAAAACGTATTAAAGGAACAGGTTGTCACATGGCGAAACTGATCAGCATTTACTGGCGAGACATCCCTGCACAGGTTGTCGGTCGCCAGGGCCGAACAAACTACAAGAAAGAACTCGATTCGCGATTTGCAAAAGCGATCGATCGTGCTGCGATGCGTGCAGGCAGAGGGTCCAGCGACGCTTACCTCGCAGACTGGCGCCGTGAAACGGAAATGGTCGAAGGCGATATCGAAGCACTGGTTGAGTCCCGGGTCGCAATGCTCGAAAAGGAGTTTGACGACGTGTTGCTCGAGGCAGTCGTTAAGGCGGGCGGCAAGAGAAACAGCTAGGCCAACAATCGCAGCTTGCGCCCGCCACAGGACCAGCTTCGACCGTAAGACTTTTTTGGACGAGAAAAGAAGCACGACATGACTCAAACGATTATCAGCTCCGCCAGCAAGGAGGTCATCATTGGCTTCGACCAGCCGTTCGTGGTGATCGGCGAACGCATAAACCCAACGGGCCGGAAGCTGCTTGCCAGGGAAATGAAAGCCGGTGATTACAGCCGGGTCCAGGCCGACGCGATGGCGCAGGTCGAGGCCGGCGCCCGGATCCTGGACGTCAACGCCGGTATTCCGCTGGCGGACGAGCCGGCGATACTTGCTGAGTCTATTCGTTTGATTCAATCGATCACGGACACGCCACTTTGTATTGATTCATCCATCGTCGAGGCACTCGAGGCCGGACTGGAGGCCTACGAAGGCAAACCACTTTTGAATTCAGTGACCGGCGAGGACGAGCGACTCGAACGAGTACTGCCCCTGGTCAAGAAATACGGTTGTGCCGTTGTTGCAATCTCCAACGACGACTCGGGCATCTCTGAGGATGTGAACGTCCGATTCGACGTGGCAAGGAAAATCGTCGAACGAGCGATGGATTACGGCATACCGGCGGGCGATGTCATCGTCGATCCGCTGGTGATGCCAATCGGTGCGATCAATACGGCAGGACGTCAGGTCATGGAACTCGTCAAGCGCCTGCGCGAAGAGCTCAAGGTGAATACGACCTGTGGCGCATCGAACCTGAGCTTCGGACTACCAAACCGCAACGGTCTGAATTCCGCATTCATCAGTATGGCCATTGCGAGCGGCATGACCTCGGCGATTACCAACCCGTTACATTCGGAGCTGATGCAGGCCGTTCGTGGTGCTAACGTGATCATGGGGCACGATCCCCAGTGCTCGGCATGGATCCACTCCTATCGCGAACCGGGTTCGGGCGAAGGACCACAACGCGGGCGACGTGGTGGCCGGCGACGCCACGTGGCCAGCGCCTGAACACCATGGCCGACAAGAATGAACCACTGATCGTATTTTCCCCGTCCGGGAAGCGAGGTCGATTTCCAAAAGGAACGCCGGTCCTCCAGGCTGCACGCAGCCTGGGTGTCGATCTCGACTCTGTTTGCGGCGGCCGGGCGCTCTGCGGACGATGCCAGGTCGTCGTAACCGAAGGTGAACTATCGAAACACGGCATCGATTCCCGGCTGGAAAACCTGTCGGCGCGCGGAGAAACGGAATCGCGGTATTCCGAACGCAGAAAACTCGCTAACAATCGTCGCCTCGGGTGCCAGGCGCTGCTGCTGGGTGACGTTGCGATCGATGTTCCCGCATCGAGCCAGGTGCACAAGCAGGTGGTTCGCAAACAGCACGAAGCGCATGACATCCAGATAAACCCGGCCACGCACGCCTACTTTGTCGAGGTGACGAAGCCCGACATGCACGATCCGAGCGGCGATCTCGAGCGATTGAAGCTGGCACTTCAGCGTGACTGGCAACTGGAGGACCTGCGGATATCACTACCTGCACTGCAGACGTTGCAGACGGTGCTGCGCAAGGAAGACTGGCAGGTCACTGCCGCTGTTCGAAGTGATGGCGAAATAGTTGCTGTCTGGCCCGGGCTCAAAACCAAACTGTATGGCGTTGCGATCGATATTGGCTCGACCACGATCGCCGCGCATCTCTGCGATCTTGCGAGCGGCGAGGTTCTGTCGAGCGCCGGCCAGATGAATCCACAGATCCGCTTTGGCGAGGATCTCATGAGCCGCGTTTCCTACATCATGATGAACGAAGGCGGGGAAACGGAGCTGACGGCTGTTGTTCGCGAGGCTATTAACAACCTGATCGCAGAGGTTGTATCTGACGCCAAGCTGAGCCTCGATACGGTCGTTGAAGTCACGATTGTCGGCAACCCGATCATGATGCACCTGGTTATGGGGCTGAACCCGGTCGAGCTCGGCATGGCACCATTCGCCCTGGCAAGCGACGCCGCTGCAAGCCTGCCGGCGCGCGATCTGGGACTTACAATCAACAGCGGCGGTTATGTATATGCGCTGCCATGCATCGCCGGACACGTCGGTGCCGATGCAGCCGGTGTTCTGTTGGCGGAATCCCCCTACGAACGCGAGGAAATATCACTGATCGTCGATGTCGGCACGAACGCTGAAATGCTTCTCGGCAATCGTGACCGGATACTCGCCGCATCGAGCCCGACCGGGCCTGCATTTGAAGGTGCCCAGATAAGCTCCGGCCAGCGAGCGGCGCCTGGCGCTATTGAAAGGGTGCGAATTGACCCGGAAACCCTTGAGCCCAGGTACAGGATCATTGGATCGGAACTGTGGTCAGACGACCCGGCATTTCCCGACTCGATACCGGCCTGTGGCGTTACCGGCATTTGCGGCTCCGGAATTATCGAGGCGATTGCAGAGCTGTATCTCGCCGGTGTAATCAATTCCGATGGCACTATTTCCGGAGATGCTGCCAAACGGTCGGACCGGGTTACCGCCGACGGAAGAACCTTTTCCTATACGCTGTTGCGAGGTGAACGTGATATCACCGTCCAGCAGAATGACGTGCGGGCCATTCAGCTTGCAAAAGCGGCCCTTTATGCCGGCGCTCGACTGTTAATGGAAAAACTCGGCGTTGAAAAAGTCGATCGTATTCGGCTGGCCGGTGCTTTCGGTGCGCACATCGATGTCAAGTACGCGATGGTTCTCGGAATGATTCCCGATTGCAGACTGGACATGGTCTCATCGGCCGGCAATGCGGCGGGCACCGGCGCGAGAATCGCCTTGCTCGACAACAACTCGCGATCCGAGATCGAAAAACAAACGAGGAATGTCGAGAAAATTGAAACCGCCGTCGAGGAAAGGTTTCAACATCATTTCGTGGCAGCGATGGCTATTCCACATGACGCAGATGCATTCGACGAACTCGAGAAAGTGGTCAAACTTCCGAAAAAAACAGTGCAGATGACGACCAGCGGTCGCAGGAGACGTAGGCGGTGAAACGACCGGCATCTGAAATCGAGCGAAAAGTGCTTCTCCATGATTTGCACGAAGCCTATATGGAAATCTTTCCTGCACCGGGAATCGAGGAGAAACTTAAGGTGCTCGAACCGAATTCCTATGTTGCAGTGACCTGCTCACCGAGCAAGGGCGTGGATGAGACACTGGAACTGACGTGGCGGCTGGTTGACGCCGGGTTTCGCGTGGTGCCGCATATTGCGGCGAAAAACGTCCGCAATCACGATCACCTCAGAGACATCGTGCGGCAGCTTAAGAAGATGAAAATCGAAAGCCTTTTCGTTCCGGGAGGCGATCGACCCAAACCGGAAGGGGAATTCTCAAGCGCCTTCCAGCTGCTTTCGGCACTCGAGGGAATCGATCATGACATCCGTGAAATTGGCGTGGGCGCGCACCCGGAAGGGCACCCTGACGTCGACAGCGCGACACTGTTCAGTGAGCTGCAGAAGAAACAGGCGCTCTGCCAGTACATGGTGACCCAAATGTGTTTTGACTCGGACTTCCTGGGCTCGTGGCTGCACGACATGAGGGCCAGGGGCATTACGCTGCCTGTCTGGATCGGCTTACCCGGCGTTATCGATCGCAACCGGCTGATCAAAACGTCATTCAGGATCGGCGTCGGCGACTCACTGAGGTTTCTTCGCAAGAAACCAAATATTGCGGCGCAACTGATGAAATCGAGCACCTACAAGCCGGATGAACTGGTGTTGAAACTAGCCAGATACCAGGCGGACCCCGACAACCTTATCGCCGGATACCACATCTTCTGTTTCAACCAGGTTGAAGCCACGGAAAAATGGCGACACGATTCAATAGCGGTGCTGCAGTGAGCCGTCGCGGACATCGTCAGAGGCGCAACGTCAATGCGGTACGACAGTTGCCCTGGCAAACCGTGCGAAATCCTTTCGCACCGATAGAAATTCTCAGCACGGACCAGGTTGAAGCCATCGTCAACGCAGCGTTGACGATCCTGGAAACGAAGGGATTCCGATTTCTGCAGGAGGAATGTCGCGGCTATCTGAAGGCCGCTGGCGCCGATACCGGCGACCAGGATGGCATGGTCCGGTTCGACCGCGGTCTGGTCACAGAAATGCTGGCGCACGCGCCTGCGGAGTTCGGTCTGAGAGCGCGAAACCCCGAGCGCAATTTGCATATCGGCTCCAACAACATCGTGTTCACGGCAGTAGGCGGTCCCGCATTCGTCAGTGATCTCGACAAGGGCCGCCGGCCCGGCAACTTTGAAGAAATGTGCGACTACCTGAGACTCGTGCAAAGCCTGAACATCATCCACCAGGAAGGTGGCGGGTGTTTCGAGCCGATGGACCTGCCGCCCGAGTCGCGGCATCTCGATCTTCACCTCGCTCAATTTACGCTGATGGACAAGAACGCACAGGGTGTGGCGCTCGGCCGGACTCGAATCGTCGATGGCCTTGAAATGACGAGAATTGCGTTTGGCGAAAGCCGCGAGGAACTGGAGAAAGAGCCTGCGTTGCTTGCGATCATCAATACCAATTCGCCAATGCAACTTGATATCCCGATGACGGAAGCCGTTATCGAGCTGGCCCGTGCCCTGCAGGTCACCTGCATCACACCATTTACGCTGGCAGGGTCGATGAGCCCGGCAACACTGGCTGGCACACTCGCACAACAGACCGCCGAAGTACTGGCGGTGGTAACGCTGGCGCAAATCGTGCGGCCCGGAGCGCCGGTCATGTACGGCGCGTTTGCATCGAATGTCGATATGCAAAGCGGTGCGCCTGCTCTCGGCACACCCGAATATACGAAGATGGCATTTGCCAGCGGCCAGATTGCCCGCCGACTTGGTATTCCATACCGTTCGAGCAATACGACAACGTCAAACTGTGTCGACGCACAATCAGCCTATGAGAGCCAGATGTCGCTGTGGGGCACGATCATGGGGCACGCAAACCTGGTCAACCACGCTGCCGGATGGCTTGAAGGCGGCCTGACGGCGTCATTCGAAAAACTGATTGTTGATGCGGAAATGCTGCAGATGATGGCCGAGACGTTGAAACCGATCGCTGTCAACGATGACGAATTGGCGCTTGCTACAATTACGGAAGTTCCGCCAGGCGGCCATCACTTCGGCACCGCTCACACACTGGAAAGATATGAAACCGCATTCTATGCCCCGCTCGTGTCAAACCGGCAGAATTTCGAGGCATGGCAGGAAGGCGGGAGCATGGATACAGCAACTCGCGCCAATAAGATTTGGAAGTCGCTCCTCGCCAGCTACGAAAAACCGCCGATCGATCCGGCAATCGAGGAAGCGCTACAGAGCTACGTAGCCAAACGAAAAGAAGAGATCGCCAAGATTCACTAACCAGGGAATACCCATGCGTCCAACTTTAACCGTCCTTAGTGACGAACAGATCGAAAACATACTAAACGAGGCCAAACGATTGATGGCCGAAGTCGGCATGGAAATCCGCGGACCGGTTATGAAACAGCGCCTGCTGGACCACGGCCTGAAAACCGACGCAAGCGGCAAGCGAATTCTGTTCCCCGTCGATGTCGTTGAGAAAGCGATCGCAGATGCGCCCTCGTCTTTCACGCTCTTCAATCGGGATGGCGGTGCCCACGCCGATATCGGCGGCAATAATGTGCATTACGTGCCCGGCTCAAGCGGACTGAAAATCCTCGATCATCGCTCCGGCGAAACTCGTCTCGCCAATTCGACGGACTTCATCGAATACGCACGCCTGTGCGATGGCCTGGATCACATTGCCTACCTCGCAACCGCTTTTTCGACCAACAAAGACATCGAACCGCGTGTATCGGATGTCTGGCGCCTGTACATGACCCTGACAACGTCGAAAAAACCCGTCGTGTCCGGCGCCTTCGGCGAACATGGTGTGCCTCGCATGGCCGACATGATGCAGATGTTTCGCGCCGACCGGGCGGACCTGATCGCAAAACCAATGTCGATTTTCACGATCACAGCAACTGGCAATTTCCGCTTCGGCGAGGACTCATGCCAGAACCTGCTGGACTGTGTCGAAGCCGGTATCCCGGTCGAAATTGTCCCGGTAACGCTTATGGGCCTTATCGCACCGGTGACCCTGGTTGGCGCGCTCATCTTCCACTGCGTGGACGTACTGACCGGCATAACGATGGCCCAAGTGATTCGCCCCGGCGCTCCCGTCGTTTTTGGCGGTGCCCCGGCAACGTTTCATATGAAGGCGGCGAGCTCACCAATGGCTGCCATCGAGGCCCAGCACCTCAACGTTGCCTACGTCGCTATCGCGAAGAGCCTCAATTTACCAACCCAGGCCTATATGGCCCTGTCCGACGGAAAGTTCCTGGACGCGCAGGCCGGTGGCGAAACGTTTTCCAGCGCGTTGCTGGCTGCGATTGCAGGGGTCAATTCCGTATCAGGACCGGGCATGCTCGATTTCGTGCTGACCTTCAGTCTGCCGAAGCTCGTATTCGACAACGAGGTTTGCGGACAATCATTACATTTCGTTCGCGAAATAGAAGTGCTGGACGATCTGCCCATAGACGATATCGTCAGCGATCTGATGCGCGACGATCACCTGATAACAAGCCCGCACACGCTGAAGCACTGGCCAAACGAGCTCTATCTCACGGACCCGGTGATCGATCGTGAAAATCGCGAGACCTGGGAAAAAGCGGGCGCAAAAGATTTGAACCAGCGCGCCATCGATGAGGTGGAAAAGAGACTGGCTTCCTACCAGCCCATCGAAACCGACCCGGCCATCGACCAGGCGATGCGCGATATTGTTAAGGCCGGCTTCGAAAAACAGGAAAAGTTGCCGGACCTTCCACCACCGCCAGCCAGGAAGGCGCCGAAAGCGCCCGCAGGCCGACGCGGACGCGCTGGTCGACGGCGCGGCAACACCCAGGTCGTTTCTTCCTGATCAATTTTCAGCGCTGCGAGCAGCAGGACACCAGCGTTACGCAACGTAAGCGATACTCCCCGGCGGATGAGCCAACCGGGGCCAACAACAGGATTACCTGTCTTTGTTATTTCGCCAGTTCCGGCGACCAGTCTTCGAATTCGGATTCGCAGACCCGGTCTAGCAGGCTTTCGATTACCGGTGATGCAGCAGGTATCTCGCTGGTCGGCGGCAAGCCACGGTCCGATAATGACTGTTCGAATTCCATTGCCAGCTCAGCTCGAACCATGTCATGCAGCGGATCTTGTGGAACGCTTCGGGAAAGAACGCCGAGCGACCCTTTGCGCAATGTCGGTGCAATGTCGAAGACGACCTGCGTGTAAAGGTTTGCGGGTACCAAAGCCGCTTTTTCGCTTGGATTCAATGCGTCGTATTCTTCCTGGCTGACCCAGCCAAGACCGACCGGCCCGCCGAACAACCTGCCCCTGGACCTGCCGTAATTTTGCAGGGCAAACAACCGACCATGCATCGCAGACTCGTAAAACCAGTAGGCGGCTTCATTCAGGGAAAGGCTTGCGGCGGAGGACAACTGGCTGTTGCCGAGATCCAGGTCGCTGATGGTTTGGTCATCGTTCAACCATGCGATGGCGAGCGACTCATCCAGGTCGTATGCACGCAAAACGTAAATCGCGCCGATAATTGCCATTGCTGCGGAGTCTCCCTGCTCGGCGAATCCTCGCAACGTATCTTCATCCAGGCTCTCGTAGGCACTCATCGCCGTGCCATGCACTGATAACGGCTCCAATCGCGCCATGTCCTGGACGACTTCCGGGGTTTGCTCGAACTGCCTCAACGTCAGGCAGGTCGGCTCATCAGTGCGTACAGGTTCTGCCACTTCGTGAACAGGTTCCGCTTCGTCCAGAAACTCCTGCGTGCCAGCTGATACCGAACTTCCCGGCGCCACCGCCGCTGCCGGAATGACGCCCGAATCATCTTCGCTGCTCCAGTATCGAAGACCGACCAGCGCGAGCGTCAGCACGACTATCAGCACCAGAACTTTTGTAATGCTCATAGCAGATTCTTTATAGCCGCAATGTCGTTCGGCCCGGTTCGGCAACAGCCGCCGATCAACAATGCCCCTGCACTACGCCAGTCCATTACATTGAAGTCAGTATCGAAATCGCAGGACTTGCCGGACCAGCTTTTGTCTTCGGCGTGATAAGTCTCGCCGGAGTTCGGATAAACGACAATCGCTTTGCTCGGTGCAGCACGCCGCACCTCAGCGATTAACGAGGTAACGAATTCCGGTGGCGTGCAATTGATTCCCAGCGCCTGCACACGCGGATGGTTTGCGAATAACGCCGCCACTTCGGCCAATCGCGTGCCATCACTGATGTGACTGCCGTCGCGACAGGCAAAAGATACCCACGCAGGCGTCATCACGCGCTCCAGCAATTCCGCGAGCACCTTCGCTTCGACGCAATTGGGAATAGTCTCCACAGCAAGGACATCGGCACCACGCGAATCCAGGAGTGCCAGGCGCCCTTCGTGAAAGAGGCGAAGCGCTTCGGCGGAAATATCGTAGATACCCGTGTACTCGGAGCCGTCCTGCCGCGTGGCTCCATATGGACCAACACTCGCGGCGACCAGTGCCAATGAATTTGTGGACGGGTTGTCGTCCAGAAATTGCCGTCTCGCAACAAGCGCGAGATCGACGGCGCTGGCTATCAGCCGATCAGCCTCATCCGGGGACTTGCCCATGGAGACAAATCCTTCACGGCTTGCCTGGTAACTTGCGCTGATGATGCAGTCCGCGCCCGCTTCGAGATAGGCACGATGGGCGTCGATTATTGCCTGGGGATTACTTTCCAGCAGTTTTGCAGACCACAGCCCGCCGCTGATATCGAAACCCATGAATTCCAGCTGCGTTGCCAGGCCACCATCAAGGATGATGACCCTATCCCTGCTCAGTGCCTCCTCAAATTTGTTCATCTCTCATCCGCGCTGCCATACTTGGACCTGAAGCCCTCACAACAAAGATAACAATATGATCAAACGTCGTGAATTCATATCTGCCATCGGGGCGACCAGCCTCATTCCCGCAACGCTGTTTGGTGCGGCGCCGCTTATCAAGCCACCCCGCCTGCGCCCGGGGGACAAGGTCGGCCTGGTCAGTCCCGCGACCGCTGCGTTTGAAACGGAAGCAACGAAGATCTGGGTAGACGCACTCGAGTCGCTCGGATTTGAGGTCGTGCTGGGTGACAACTACTACGACCGGCATGGGTATTTCGCGGGGAAAGACGCCGCACGTGCCAGTGACATCAACCGGTTTTTCGCTGATCCGGCGATAAAAATGATTTTTGCCCGGGGCGGCTGGGGTGCGCCACGCATCCTGCCACTGCTCGACTACGACCTGATTCGTTCGAACCCCAAGGTCCTGCTTGGATACAGCGACGCAACTGCCCTGATTACCGCCGTACATGTCAAAACCGGGCTCGTTACTTTCCACGGACCCAGCCCGTTAAACAGGTTTTCCGCCGAGCATTTCAGGCGCGTTGTAATGAATGGCGAATACTACACATTGAGCAACCCGGAACTCATTACCGAAAACACTCTCGTGCAGACTGAAAACCGTATTCAGACCATCAGGAGCGGTAAAGCCACAGGGCGCATACTTGGTGGAAATCTTTCATTATTAACCGCAATTACAGGCTCTCAATATTTGCCCGACTGGGAAGGAAGCATTCTGTTCATCGAGGATGTGGATGAAGCGGTTTATCGAATCGACCGCATGATGACGGAGTTATCCCTGTCCGGCGTACTCGGAAAGATCAGGGGTTTTATCTTCGGCAGATGCACGGAATGTGACCCTTCCGGCGGATTCGGGTCACTGACAATGGAAGAGATGCTCGCCGAACACGTAGCCCCGCTGGGTATTCCGGCCTTCAGCGGCAGCATGATTGGCCATATCGACGAGCAGTTCACCATTCCACTCGGGATTGACGTGGAGATGGATGCGGATGCCGGATCAATCCGGATGCTGGAACCCGGAGTTACCTGACCGACAACCAGCGGCGTAGCCGTTACGACGGTTATTGCAACTAAATCAGTGGATTCTGGTCGATATTTTCCGGCAAACCGGTATATTGGGCGCCCCGCCGCAGGCAGCCACTGTCGGTTGCGCCATTGCGCGATTCGAACCAACTGCTAAAAAAATAACTGCAAAAGAAGGTCGATCACAGCCATGCACTTCGTACGTCTTTCGATAATCGCGCTCGTCGCCGCATCAACGCTTGCGCAGGCCCAGGGTGGACCGCCGGGCGGTCGCGCAATGACTGTAGAGAGCATGGTCGTCAGCCCGCAACCGCTGTCCTCGTCGGTGCATGCCGTCGGCACCGTTCTGGCCGACGCCTCAGCTGTTCTCCGCGCCGAGGCACCGGGGCAGGTCTTGAAATTGCATTTCGAGGACGGGCAGACCGTCTCCAGGGGAGATCGACTCTTCTCGATCGAAGCGACCGTGCTCGAGGCTGAAGTCAACGAAGCCCGTGCGAACGTCGAACAGAGTGAAGCGGCTTACAACCGCGCAAAAGAACTCATCAAGAGCAAGCTTATTTCCGCAACTGATTACGACACAGCGCGCGCCAACTATAACGTCGCTGTTGCACGACTCACATCGTCCGAAACACGTTTGTCGAAAACGGTTGTTCGCGCCCCGTTTGATGGCACGGTCGGACTGCGCAAAATCAATGTAGGTGACTATGCGACGATCGGCCAGGAACTTGTCGATGTAGTTCAGCTTGACCCGTTACGCCTGGACTTCAATATCCCGGAAACCCTGCTGGCCCAGGTGAAACCCGGGCAGACGATCGATGTCTCGGTTGGCGCATATCCGGGTGCATCATTCGAAGGCGTTATTACTGCAATTGCGCCATCCATCGACGTTGCAGGTCACAATGTCACGATTCGTGCGCGACTGCCCAATCCCGAAGTGAAGTTGCGTCCAGGCCTGTTCGCACAGGTCAGCGTAACGCTCGGTGTCAGGCCAGATGCGCTGATGGTGCCGGAGCAGGCAATCTGGCCAATCGGGCAGGACAAGACTGTATTCGTTGTAGAAGACGGCAAGGCAATTCAAAAGACCGTCATCATTGGGCAGCGGCGGGATGGCCTTGTTGAAGTGGTCAGCGGCCTGTCTGCCGGTGACGAAGTTGTAACCGCGGGCCAGTTGAAGATATTCAGTGGCGCGGCTGTCAACACAATTCCAGCGACTGATAACCGGAACTAGAAACGAACCATGCAGTTATCTGATATTTCCATCCGTCGGCCGGTGCTGGCCACCGTGTTGAACATCGTCATTCTTCTCGTCGGAATTATCAGCTACGACCGGCTGGCCGTTCGCCTGGTCCCTAACGTCGACGTCCCCATCGTGACGGTTGCGACCTCCTATCCAGGTGCCAACGCACAAGTCATCGAGTCGCAGATTACCAAGCCCATCGAGGATGCATTATCCGGTATCGAGGGAATTGACTACATCCAGTCGGTCAGCCGGCCGGAACTTGGCCAGGTGTCCGTACGTTTTCGTCTTGACCGGGATGCAGACGCAGCTGCCGGTGATGTGCGTGACCGCGTGGCGCAGGCGCGAAGACTGCTGCCACAGGAAGCTTTCGATCCGATCGTCCAGAAGCAGGAGGCCGACGCACAACCGATCATTTATCTCGCCTTCACCTCTGATCGCCACTCGCTGACAGAAATCGCCGACGTTGCCACTCGATTGGTAAAAGATCGCGTACAGACCATACCCGGCGTCGCTCAGGCGACCGTATTCGGCAATCGCTACGCAATGCGTATCTGGCTCGACCCCGATCGCCTGGCCGGTTACGAGCTGACGCCACAAGATATCGAAAACGCGTTACGACAACAGAACGTCGAGGTACCCGCCGGTCGAATAGAAAGCAGCAATCGTGAATTTACGGTACTGGCAGAAACCGATCTCAGCGAGCCTGAAGAATTCGAGCAGATCATTGTCAAGAAGACTGACGAGTTTCTCGTTCGGCTTGGCGACGTAGCAAAGGTTGAACTTGGCGCCGATAACGCTCGATTTCGCGCGCGCGCGAATCGCCGCAATGGTGTGCCGCTTGGGATCATCAAGCAGGCTGTCGCCAATCCGCTCGACATCTCCGTAGCGCTGCGCGAGATGCTGCCGCAAATTACCCGTACGCTACCGGAGGGCATGAGTGTCGAGATCGCGTTCGACACGACAATATTTATCGAAGAGTCCGTCGACGAAGTCTATAAGACCGTGCTCGAGGCCATCATCCTCGTTGCCATCGTGATTTTCCTTTTCCTGCGAAACTGGCGTGCCGTCATTATTCCGCTGGTAACGATACCGGTGTCATTGATCGGTGTGTTCTCACTAATGCTGTTGTTCGGCTTTACGATCAACACGCTGTCGCTTTTGGCTATGGTTCTGGCTATCGGCCTGGTCGTCGACGATGCGATCGTCATGCTGGAAAACATTTACCGCCATATCGAAAACGGTGTGCCGCCCTTCGAGGCTGCCCTGAAAGGCAGCAAGCAGATTGGCTTCGCAATCGTTGCGATGACTCTGACGCTGGCCGCCGTCTACTTGCCTTTTGCATTTTCCACCGGTCGCAGCGGAATGCTTTTCGTCGAGTTCGCATTAACGCTGGCTGGCGCAGTCATTGTTTCCGGATTCACCGCACTGACGTTGTCGCCGATGATGTGCTCGAAACTGCTTCACCATGAAGAGAAGCACGGCCGTTTCTTTGAGTTCGGGGAACGCCTGTTAAGGGCGCTCGATCGTGGATACAGCCGGGCGCTGGACAAAGTGCTTAATCACCGCAAGATCATCCTGACTGCCGCGGCACTGATCATCGCTGCCATGGTCACGATGTTTTTAAGCCTGCCGCGCGAGCTTGCGCCGGCTGAAGACCAGGGAATTGTCATCGGCTTCGCGACGGCGCCGGAAGGCTCGACGATCGAGTACTCCGATCGTTATGCAATGCAGATTGAAGATATCTTCGATTCCGTACCCGAGCAAACCCGCTATTTCCTGATCGTCGGATTCAACGGCGTCACATCGGTAATCGGCTTCGTCGGCCTGGCGCCATGGGAAGAGAGGGATCGTACGGCGCAGCAAATTGCACAAAGCATGTTTCCCCGATTCATGGGCATACCTGGTTTGATGGCGTTTCCGATCACTCCGCCACCACTCGGGCAACGCGATTTCGGCCAGGCATTGAATTTTGTCGTTCAGTCAACCGGCACCTGGGACGAGCTCAATCAGACTGTTCAAAGACTCCTCGCAAAGATGGCGGAGAATCCTCAGCTAACCAATCCGGATACGGATTTGAAGCTGAACAAACCAGAATTGCGCGTGGATGTAGACCGGGAGAAAGTAGCGACGGTCGGTGCCAATGTAGAGACCGTTGGGCGCACGCTTGAAACCATGCTGGGCGGACGCAATGTCACTCGCTTCAAAAAGGGCACTGAACAATACGATGTCATCGTGCAGGTCGAGGATGCAGCGCGACGAACGCCCGGAGACCTGAGTAATATCTTCGTTCGCGGAAAGGACGATACGATGATTCAGCTGCAGAACCTTGCGACTGTTACCGAAACGGTCGCCGCGAAGGAGCTCAATCATTTCAACAAACTGCGCGCAGCCACGGTCAGTGCCGGGCTGGCTCCCGGCTATCCGATGGGCGAGGCCCTGGACTGGATGGACAACGCCATCAGCGAAGTCACGCCGAACGCACTTTACGACCTGGCCGGGCAATCGCGAGAGTTCAGGGAGTCGGAATCCAGCGCGACCTTGTTGATGGTGCTCGCCCTGGTATTTATTTACCTCGTGCTGTCAGCGCAATTCGAGAGTTTTGTCGATCCCCTTATCATCCTCGTTTCTGTGCCCCTGGCGATGTTTGGCGCTTTTCTCTGCCTGACGGCACTTAATTATGGCAATGGACACGGCTGGTGGAATTTTGCGGGGTCGTGGAATATCTATACTCAAATCGGTGCAGTCACGCTGGTTGGCCTGATCTCGAAACATGGAATCCTGATCGTCGAATTTGCCAACCAGTTGCGCGAACTCGGAAAAGAAAAGCGCGAGGCCGTGTTGGAGTCCGCGTCTCTGCGCCTGCGGCCCATCCTGATGACAACCGGTGCGATGGTACTCGGTGCAATACCGCTGGCTTTTGCGGCGGGAGCCGGTGCCGAAGCACGGCACCAGATCGGCTGGGTGGTGGTTGGCGGCCTGAGCTTCGGCACGATATTTACGCTGTTTGTCGTGCCGGTCGTATACCTGCTGCTCTCCGGCAAACACGCAGCACCTGCCGAGACTCACCGATAGATATTCACAAGCAGGTACTGAAATGACTGAATGGACCATCAAAGATGCGGAAGATCTCTACCGCATCCCCTACTGGGGCGATGGCTACTTCGGCATCGGTGAGGGCGGAAAACTGCTGGCCCTGCCCGATGTGGACAAACGGGAATCGCCAATCGCACTGCAGGACGTCGTAGAGGAATTGCGCGAACAGAATGTGCAGTTCCCGGTGGTCATGCGGTTTCATGACATCCTCAAGAACAGGGTGTGTCAGCTCAACGAGGCCTTTGGCGCGGCAATTGCCGATTTCGACTATGACGCTCCTTACCGCGGAGTTTATCCGATCAAGGTCAACCAGATGCGGGAGGTCGTCGTCGAGATCGTCGAAGCCGGACGGCCTTTCCACTACGGCCTGGAGGCCGGTTCGAAACCGGAACTCATGGCTGTGCTGACCTACGATACGAGCGATGAAGCGCTCACTATCTGCAACGGCTACAAAGACGAGGAATTCATGCGGCTTGCCCTTCTCGGGCGCAAGTTGGGACGCAAGGTTGTTGTTGTCATCGAAGAATTTTCCGAGATCGATTCGCTTCTGCGCCTTGCCGCCGAAATGGATGTACGACCCATCATCGGGCTACGCATCAAGATGCGGGTCAAGACCGAAGGACGCTGGAGTGAGTCGAGCGGGACGCGCGCGAAATTCGGACTGACTATCTCGGAAATTCTCAATGCCATCACGCTCATCCAGGAGCGCGGCTATGGGGATACGATCCAGATGCTCCACTTCCATGTCGGCAGCCAGCTGTCCGACATTCGCTTCGTCAGAGAAGCCATACAGGAAGCCGCACGCATATATGCAAGATTGGCCAAACGAGGTATTCCCCTCGAGTACCTGGATATTGGCGGCGGGCTTGCGGTCGACTACGACGGCAGCAAATCCAGCAATCACTCATCGATGAACTACAGCATTCGTGATTATGCAAACGGTGTCGTGTTCGGAGTCAAACAGGTATGCGACCTGGAAGGCGTGCCCCACCCGACACTGGTAAGCGAGAGTGGCCGCGCTGTCTCGGCACATCACTCCTGTGTGATCGTGGAGGTGATGGGTGAAATTTCCAATTTTGCGCACCCTGTCGCCAGCGATGCGGTCGAAGGCGAGAACATACTGGTGACCAACATGCAGAATCTGTTGGCCGAATTAGCCGAGGAAAGAAACTACCAGGACGTTTACAGTGACGCGACCCTGCTTTTCCACGATATTTTTGCCGCGTTTAAACTCGGCATCGTCACGCTCGAGGAGCTGGCGCGGTCGGAAACGCTCTATTGGAAGATAGTGAGCTCAATATCCCTTGCACTCGAATCAGAGGAATTCGTCCCGGAAGATCTGCGCGAAGTACGAGCATCGGTTCAATCTCAATATCTGTGCAATTTTTCACTCTTCCAATCAGCTGCAGACGTATGGGCGATCCAGCAGGTTCTGCCAGTGGTTCCAATCGCGCGCCTGAACGAGGCGCCAAGCCAAAACTGCACACTTGCGGACATCACCTGCGACAGCGACGGGCGGGTTATCGAGTTTATCGGTTCGTCCGGCAGCAACCCGACATTGCCACTGCATGACCTGGTCGCGAACGAACGTTATTACGTCGGCCTTTTTCTCACGGGCGCGTATCAGGACGTCATGGGCGACACTCATAACCTGTTCGGTCGCGTCAATGAAGTACATATATTTTGCGACACTGAAGATCCCGCAGGTTTTTTCATCGAGGAATTTGTGCCCGGTTCCTCGGCGGGGCAGGTTCTGAGCGTCATGCAATACAATCCCGAGCTCATGGCCGCGCAAGTCAAGTCGAAGATCGACAGTGCCGTAGCCAGCGGAAGCCTGCGCTCGAGAGAAGGCGTAAAACTGGTCGATTTCTACGAATCCTGTCTTGGTGGCTACACCTATCTCCGCCAGTCAGTATAGATTGCCAACAGGCAAACTCGCAGCCGGGTTACATCTCTTACCTGCCCGCCGTTAGTCGATAAATAACTGAGTCAATCCCGCTTATACTCATCGTCGGGCAGCGCATCGAGATCAGTCAAAGAATCGGCAGCAGTGGAAAGACCTGTTAGAGGGTGTTGGATTTATCGCGATCATCGCATCGCCCGTGTTTGTCGGGATCGAAACCCGCAACGGCACCAGGCAAGCCGCTCTTAATACCCGGGCACTGGAAATCGCCGCCTACCAGGAGCTGATGTCCAACATTGACGAAATCAATGCATTGAGCCTGCAAAGCGAGTCAACGGCTGCAGTGATGTCAAGGATCTGGCCTGATGAAAGTCAGGATCCGGATGTCTTCCGGGCAAACCGGGCGCTCTACATTCTTTTCAGGCATGGCGACCTGGCTTTCTTCATGTACGAGCGCGGCGCCATCGATGAGTCACGCCTGCTCTCAGCACTTGCCATCCTGCCAATCCAAACCCAGGTAGGCAGAGATTTCTGGGCTGCAAGAAACGGGAGCTTTACCGAAAGCTACAAGGAATATGTCGACCGCATGATCGCCGAACTGGAAGAGCGCGGCGATCCGAATTGAAAAAGGGCCAGAACAAGACTCTGCCCCCTTTTTTGCAGTCGATCCTGGCTAGTCCATCCCGGCCTGCTGCCGGGCCCATCTCACTGCTGCCTCATGCGTGCCGAACCAGACATCGGGCTTCTTCCTGATATGTTCAATCAGTTCGCGTAAAACCACAATGCGTGAACGATGCCCGATGTGATGCGGATGCATGGTCAGTATGAAGGTGGTGCCTTCTGCATAAGCTACGTCGAACTCATCCTTGTAAACCTGCAGCACATCGCGCGGGCTTGAGTAACTCTGTCCTTGCGGGCCCATCAGTGGCGCGTCATCGAGAATCCATTCGACCGGCAACTCGACAAAACCTGTCGGCTGGCCATTGGCAACAATTTCGTAGGGCCGATCGTCGGCCATCAAGGATGAGTCATAGAGAAAACCCATCTCCATCAGCAGGTCCAGCGTGTTGTCGGAAAAATTCCAGGAGGGCGCTCGATAACCAACCGGCCGCTTGCCGATCAACGCGGTCATTCGTTCCACGGCTTTCCTGAGAAGACGCTCCTCTTCGTCTCGCGGCAGTGTCGCGTTTCGCTCATGAATCCAGCCATGTACGCCAATCTCGTGACGGCCGGATTCCTGAATCATCTCGATCATTTTAGGAGCAAGCGAAAAGCTGACGGCCGGGCCGAAGAAGCTCGCCGGAACGTCGTGCTCGTCGAGGAGGCGCAAGATCCGGCCCAGCGCGACCCGCGATCCGTATTCTCCCTGCGATAACCCGCCAACGCTTGTGTCATTGTTGCGCAGCCAGACTGTTTCATTATCGACGTCAAAGGAAAACAGGACGGCAACCCGCGCGCCTCCCGGCCAGCTATCCGGATTGAGATCGCGACCTGCCCGCACCCGGTTTACTGCGGTCTCAATTTCCTCGTCTGACCATTCAGTCGATGGCCGCTCATCCTGCGCATGAACTACAACTGGAATTGCCGAAAAAGCCAGGGCCAGAAGCACTGTCCGCCAATGTCTCATCATGATTCTCCAGGTTTTCGAGCGAGTTTCAGCACCCGTTGCGTACCGATCAGCGAGTCGCGGGTCACGAGTTCAGCGAGCCTCTCCTCGGACCAGTCTTCCGTGCCGTCCGGCTTTTGCGGCAAAACCATGTAGCGTAATTCCGCCGTGGAATCGTGCACCCTGACGTTTACATCAGCGGTCAGCTCGACCCCGAATTCGGCCAATACGCTCCGTGGCTCGCGAACGATACGCGCCCGGTAGCTCGCCGACTTGTACCAGGCTGGTGACATGCCGAGCAATGACCGCGGGTAACAGGAGCACAGGGTACAGACGATAACGTTGTGCGTGACGTCATCGTTCTCCATCACGGTAAATTCATAGGGTTCGAGCTCATAACCAAGTTCCCTGATCGCCGTGGCCCCGTTTGCCAGGAGGCGCGCCTTGTATTCCGGGTCAGTCCAGGCACGAGCGACGATACGACCTCCATCGGCCGGCGATGCGTCCTGCATGGCGGCAATGACCGCCTGCTCCTCCTCCGGCGTGTAATGACCTGCTTCGATTAACAATTCGCGAAGCGCGAGACCAACGCGGGCGCCCTCGCTCGTCGGCTCCGCGTGATCTGGTTGCAATGTTCGGGAATGATCATGATCGTGGTCGGTCATTCCGCTTTCTCCAGCCAATGCTCGAATATTTCAATTTCGAGCTTGTCGCCATCAGTACCATCATAGTCCTGCCACAACTCTGTTTGCGGGATCCTGACCCTGTAGATTCTTTGCCTGGGTTTTCCATCGCCACGAATGAATTTTTCCGGAACGCCGTGCAGGCCACAGACCCTTTCAACGATGCCGACATGCCCTTTTGCATAGGACGGTACCCGATGGTGAACCGGGGGCGTTCGATCCGCGATGCGAACTCGCTGCCCGACAACGAATGTCGATTCCGTCATGCAACGCCCTCCGCTTCCTGGCGTGCCCGCACTTTATCGATCCGGTCTTCGAGTTGTTGCCGGGAGATTACACCCCGGGAAACAAGCGTGTAGGCGAGCGATTTTGCCCAGCGCTCGTAATAGGTGCACTGGTCATAATCATGCGGCGTTAATTGCTCGATTCCGTCCCGCAGCTCCGCGAAGTCGCTGATCAGACCCTTCCTGAGCGCGAGCCGCACCATCGCATCAATCTGCCACTCCCAGTAGGCCGTGTCGTGTTCAGCAAGGTCAATCGGGCCACCTTCCTGGCCACCCAGATCATGTGGGCCCCACGGTTCGCTCATCGCTTTCTCTTCTGTGTTTTATTGCCGGACAATTTCGCCATTCCTGAGGACGACCCGAATATCACGTAACGCGCTTATATCTGCGGCCGGATCTCCAGTTACCGCAACCAGGTCGGCCAGCATCCCCTTCCTGATACGACCGACCTCGTGACCAATGTGAAAAATATCCGCATTGATAGAAGTAGCTGACCGCAAAACGTCTGTAGCGTCCATACCGTATTCGACCATCATCTCGAGCTCTCGAACGTTGTCGCCATGCGGATAAACGCCGACATCTCCGCCGAAGCAGATCTTTACACCGGCATCGAGCGCTTCCCGGAAACTTTTTCTCTTCGCGGCGATTCGGGGCGGCTCGGGATCGACCCCTTTTCTCCAGCCACCATACTGCGCGATGGCATCACCCGCCGCCAGCGTCGGGCACAAGGCAACATTGTGTTCCCGCATGAGCTTGTAGGTTTCCCGCGTTGCACCGTCTCCGTGTTCGATTGTTTCAACACCCGCAAGAATTGCCCGCTTCATGCCTTCCGCCGTTGCCGCGTGAACGACGACAGGACGACCACTGCTCCGGGTAACCTCAACTATGGTTTGCAGCTCGTTCTGAGTGAATGAGGGCTGGGCTGTCCCGTCTGGACCCCAGCGGTAATCCGCATACACCTTGATGAAATCGACGTTCTGCCCTATCTGGCTTCGAACGACCCTGACGAGTTCATCGTAACCGTCAGCCGTTTCCGCCCCCAACGGCACGTCGACACCTTCGTGAAACCCTTTGGGACCATAGCTTCCGGTCGCGACTATTGCCTTTCCGGCCACCAATAAGCGCGGCCCGGGAATAATTCCCTTGTTGATCGAATCGCGAATCCCGACATCGGCGTAACCCGCGCCTTCCGAGCCAAGATCACGCATCGTCGTAACGCCTGCCATCAGGGAATTTCGCGCGTGGTTTACAGCCCGTGCGACCCGTTCCGCCGGGGATTCCTTCAACACCTGGTCGTTCCAGTTCGTTTCATTGTATGGGTGCAGAAGTATGTGAGAGTGACCCTCGATCAGCCCCGGGAGCAGCGTCGCTCCCCGCAAATCAATGTTGCGCTCGATGCCTGATTCGTCAGCGCCGTCCGCTTCTCCGGCGTAGACGATCTGCTCGCCCCTCGTGATAACGACCCAGTTCTCGTGCATTCGCTCACCGTCGAATACCCGTTCGGGACGTAGCAGAATCGCGCCATCCTGGGCGACGGCCTGCAAGCCCGGCAAGAAAACTGCCAAAACGATCAGGGCGATTCTTATCATGTTATTTCCACGTACCCAGTGTGTGCCCGTCAGCAAATTTCGCACCAATAAACCCGCCGGCATTCGAACCATCGTGCATCGGGTTGAATCGAATCTCTATGACGTCTCCAGGCTTGAATGAATTCGGTCGCCAGCCACTTCTGAAAAGGCTGTTGGGTCCCAGTCCTTCGATACTCCATTCGACCTCCTCGCCTTCTTCGTTCGTAAGGACAATCTGAATCCACACATGCGGATTGGACCATTGAAATTCCCTGACCGTAACCGTTTCCTCACGTACCACGGATTTGTTGAACATGGCACTCGAGTGATGCGCCATCGCCAGAGTTGAGGAGAGAAGTACAAAGACCACAGCGGACATGAGTTTATTCATTGTCAATCACCTCTCCCTCTATCACCTTGTCAATAACGTTGCCGTCAGTATCGAGCGTGAGTGTCTGACCGGAGTCTGTTATCGGATTTCGATTGTTCTCGGCACAGGCATAGTCATAAGCGCGGGTTCCGGCAGGCATCCGGCGAAAGTGGCGGGTAACATGCCAGGGTTCGCGCAGCGCGAGTGGATCCTCTATGACCAGCTCGGCCCGCAGCAGCCCTTCATCGGTCAGGTACATTCGAGTCGCAACCGTGGCCTGGTCACTTAGCGTCAAACCACTGCGATCGAGAATGGTGTGCTTTTCACCAATCATGCTTACTGTCGTGAACTCCAGAACCTGGTCGTTCCAGCGTCCGACCGAATTGCCGGTAAAGGTCGGCCAGCGCTCGTCCTCGGGCGGATGTTCGCTGCCATCCGTATAGATGCGCATGATGTTCGGCCCGTTCTCCGTGATGATCCATGTTGCTTCCGGCCGGACTATAAATTCGTAAACATCCGGCAAAGCCAGCAATCGCGGATAACCTGCGGGCGTGCCACAGATCGATATCGGGTCCGGAACTCGATCCATTGCCACCAGGGCAAGGGTCGCCACGTACCTGGCTTCCCAGGCTTTGGTCAGTGGCGGATATTGCCGGACACCGGGGCTCCCGGCGCGACCGTCTCGCGGCTCAACGGTCGAGGGATCGAATATTCCGCCATTGCCTTCATAGCGTTGCCACACTCCGCTCCAGTCCGGCAATTCCGCCGCATTGGCGAAACTGGCCCACTGAAAAACCAGCAACAGGTAAATCGGTATGAGTCGCATTTGCATTGCCAGGCGATGGAAGGACTGTTGATAGTAGAACCGTGCCGGAATTCGATCAATGCGCGATTTGGGAATCGTCGCTTCTTGACAGTACCGGGTACCCGCAGTACAACCGGATAGCTTTCCATAAGATCAACGAGATTCCGGGGGATTACCATGCGCGCTGTTTCTGTTGCTGTTGTTTCGCTTTTTCTGCTCATTCCAGTGTTCGGTTCGGCGCAGGAAATTGCAGAACCGTTCAAAGTCGGCACATTCGATACCGGCGGATCTCCATGGGTTGGTATCGTTCTCCGCGACAAGCTGGTCGTTGAACTCGACGCGGCCAATGCAGCGCTCGAAAGAAATGCAGGTTACCCCGCCCTCCCTGTCCCGGATGACATGATCGGGCTGATCGAACGTTACGACTACGGCGTTAAACGCCGCCTCTACGAAATCGTCAATGACCTCGTCGCCAATAATATGCTCGGCGCTGCCAGGCCGGCGTATATCCACGATGTTGACGACGTCAGCACGCTTCCACCGATCATGTATCCCGGCAAGATTCTGAATGCGGCCGTCAATTTCTACAGCCACGTCGACGAGTCAGGTACACCAGAAGAACGTCGTGAAGCCGCACGCCTGCGACGGGAAGAGCGCGGCGTACCCTACCTGTTCCTGAAACCCAGCCGGGGGGCCGTTGTCGGTAACCGGACACCGATCGTTATTCCTTATGGCAGGAACCGAACCGACTGGGAAGTAGAGTTGGGTACAGTTATCGGAAAGACCGCGAAATACGTTTCAGCCAACGATGCCCAGGACTATGTCTTTGGCTACATGGTGACGATGGACATTTCCGATCGCGGCGGGCGACCACCCGGCGGTGCTCGCTTCACCAGCGACTGGTTTGTTGGCAAGGGTCATGACACGTTTGCGCCACAAGGACCGTGGATCGTTCCCAAGGAGTTCTATGGCAATCCCATGGAGATCCTGCGCCAGTCACTGAGTGTGGGCGATGAACAGATGCAGGAAGCAACTGCCGGCGACATGATTCATTCATTGTGGGAGCTGATCGAATACGGCTCCTCGATCATCACGCTATATCCCGGCGACGTCATCAACAACGGAACATCCGGCGGCACCGGAATGGGAACGGCCGTTCGAGGAGCACAAAGGTTCCTGCAGCCCGGCGAAGAGGTCACCGCGACGATTGAGGGCATTGGTACGCTGAAACTGCCGGTCGTTGGCGAAGAAAAACCTGCCGGGCTGTCGGGCGCGGAGTTGCCACCGGTCGACACCTATCGCGACCCGCTGTAAAAACGACGCGGCGGCTCCAGGCGCCGCGACGGGGAGCGTCAATCGAATAAGAATGTAATTTTCTCCGGAAATCGGGTCCAGGCGCCTTTCGAACGGGGCACAACGTGGTGCCGGGCTGTTTCCCGTGGGCGCGATCACCTATGATCGGGAGCGATATTGAGAACCGCACCCTGGACTGGAGCTGCCAATGAATTACCGAATTGTTGCATTTACCTGTTTCCTGTTTGTGGCGACTGCCGTGCCAGGCGCAGGCAAGGTAACGAACGAGCGGGTGCTGGCCGAGTCTGCGAGCGGCGCGAACTGGTTTCTGAAAGGCGGTGACTTTCGCGGCACGCACTACTCTCCTTTATCACAGGTGACCGACGCAAATGTCGACGAGCTCGGCCTTGCATGGTCGGCGAACCTGCCGATTCCCGACGGCATCTCGGCAACCCCGATTGTTGTCGATGGCGTCATCTACCTGTCCGGCGCTTATTCCGTGGTTTACGCGCTCGATGCTTCCAATGGCGAGGTCCTCTGGTCGTTCGACCCGGAAGTGCGTAAATCCTTCGCCGAGAGTCCCGGGCTGTCGTGGATCTCGCGAGTCAATCGCGGCGTCGCCGTGTGGGACGGGAGCGTTTTTGCTACCACGGCCGATTGCCGGCTTATTTCCCTGGACGCGGCGACTGGCAAAGTAAACTGGTCAAAAAAGACCTGCGATAACGGTGCCGGCTACTCGATTTCAGATTCTCCGTATGTCGGCGGCAACAAGGTCTTTGTGGGTAATGCGGGATCAGAATCACCGGACGGAGATCGCGGCTATGTCTCCGCTTTCGACCACAAGAGCGGCGAATTGCTTTGGAGGTTCTACATCGTTCCCAGCGCGAATGACGACGAGAACGACACCCCGGCGATGAAAATGGCGGCAAAAACATGGTCAGGCGACACGCTGGCCAAGCATGGCGGCGGCGGTCACAGCTGGAACGAAATGACTTACGACCCGGAATCCAACCAGCTGTTCTTCGGCACATCCGGTTCGTACCCATACGTTTACAAGGACAGAAGCCCCGGCGGCGGCGACAACCTCTTCCTGTCATCCATTGTCGCGGTGAACGCCGAAACCGGCGAATATGCATGGCACTACCAGACGGTCGATCAGGACAGCTGGGATTTCAATGCAACGATGAACATCATCCTGGCCGATCTGAATATCGATGGAGAAGATCGGGAAACGGTACTGATCGCGCCAAAAAACGGATTCCACTATGCGCTGGACCGGCATACGGGTGAACTGTTGACAGCCGGCAAATTTGCCAAGGCAAACTGGGCTACCCACATCAACATGGAAACCGGCCGGCCCGTTTACGACCCGGCCGGCGAGTACTGGAACATCAAGGGCGGCGAGACGACGGTTGTCTGGCCGAACATGTGGGGATCGCACAGCTGGAACCCGATGGCTTTCCACCCGGGCCTGGGCCTGTCCTATATCCCGGTGGTCGATGCGCCGAGCGTTCTCGAAGCCCGCGGCGACGGAACATTCAAAGACGACACGGTCGTGTTCACCGAAGTCGATGGAAAGCAATTCAGCCCTGGCAAGCTGGTCGCATTCGACCCGGTTTCACAGAGCGTCCGCTGGACAGTCGATCATCCTTTGCCGTACAACGGAGGCGTCATGGCGACGGCGGGTAACCTCGTCTTCCAGGGTAATGCGGAAGGCCGGTTTGTCGCCTACGCCGCCGATTCCGGCGACGAACTGTGGTCAGTAACCACTGGTTCGGCGATCAACGCGGCGCCCGCCAGTTATTTGCTCGGCGAGCAACAATTCGTCGTGATTCCTGTCGGTGCGGGCGGAGGTGTGCAGTTTTACTACCCGAAGATGCATGCGACAGACAATGCGAGAGGGCCAACCCGGTTGATGGCATTCTCGCTTGGCGCAAACACGGCTATACCGGATTCGGGCGATACCCATCCACCTTTGCCGGATCAGCCCGCGCTCGATGCCACGCCTGAGATGATAGGCATGGGCAAGGCGTTGTATGCAGGCTACTGCAAAGGTTGCCACGGCGTCGATGGCGAAGCCCGGTTTGGCGGCTCCGTGCCGGATCTTCGATACGCCGACGAAACGACCCACGCAACCTGGAACGGCATTGTGATTGGCGGGGCGCGCGTATCAAACGGAATGCCGCCATTCAAACTCGAGGTCCGGGAAGCCGAGGCGATCAGGAATTTTGTACTTTCACTTTCCGAAGAGATTCGGGCAGAACAGTAATCTATAATTCGAACCCATGAACATAGACACGCCACTTCGGGACCTTGGTCCCATAGACTCAAGCGCACTTAGTGACGCAATTCTTGCGCAGGACGACATCGCCTGGAAAGAAGACAAGTACCGGCAGGAAGAATTCGAGGTGCACCATGCAACCGAATCCATTGTCGTACTGTTCGTGGACCTCGATCGCTGGCCGGAGATTGCCGTCACCCAGGAGCCTGGCTGGCCCCGGCTGGCTGACGTTGCGCTGCCACTGATGAACGAGATTATTTCGAAACATTATCCGCCGGGCGGAACGGTAATCAGGGCAATGGCGGCAAAGCTGCTTGCCGGGGGCATCATCAATCCGCACGTCGACAAGCACCCGTCGTTTCACGTCGGCCACCGGATTCACGTCCCGATCACGACAAATCCGCGAGTGCGGTTCATGATCGATGGTCGACCATACCAGTTCAAAGTCGGTGAAGCGTACGAGATCAACAACCAGAAAAACCACTCTGTAATGAACAAGGGAACAGAGGATCGCATCACTTTCATTTTCGACTACGTGCCCGCCGACCAGATTGCCGCACTCGGCGCGAACTAGCGCACCCTCGCCCCCTGAGGCGGACCCATATCGCAAAGACTCAGGAGTGCGCTCGTGTATCGACCCCCTGTCAGGTCTATAGCGCTGCGTTACAGAATCGGTGCGAGAACTTCTCTCAGCTCATCCAGGTAAGGTTCATAGTTTTTCCAGAAGTCGACAGCGGAACTATAAAGCGGCTGCCGCACCTGCTCTGAGCTTGCCGTGTTAACGGCTCTCGTACTTTTGTAAAAATCAACGCAGCCTTCCTCGAATGGAAGCTCACAGTAGTCAAGCAGGCGCCGCACCTGCCCTTCAATATCAGCGACGACGTCTTCGTATTGAACGCGCAAAACAGCGCCAGGCAGAATTTTGTCCCAGTGACTCATCATGTCGACATACTGCAAATAATACTCGCCGAGCTCTGTAAGGTCGTAGGATTGATTCTTGCCCTGCGCGAACAGCTGGCGGTAATTCGCAATGCAGGTAGCCATCGGGTTTCGGCGAGCATCGATGATTTTCGCGTGTGGCAGAATCCGACTGATAAAACCGACATGCGAGAAATTGGCCGGCATCTTGTCTGTAATGAACGGCTTCCCATCCACGTTGTGTG
Organism: Woeseiaceae bacterium; assembly: GCA_024640345.1. GTDB lineage: Bacteria > Pseudomonadota > Gammaproteobacteria > Steroidobacterales > Woeseiaceae > SZUA-117. The sequence continues at coordinate 75,349 of JAHEFD010000001.1, read as the reverse complement.
ATGAAGCGTAGTACAGATAGCTTCGACCAAGCCCGGTCAACTGCGCGTCAGTCAACTCGTTCAGGATCCTCGGGTATACCAGGCCGCCCGCGCTGCCAGCCGCTGCGGAAGTCGACAACATGATTACGTAGGGCAGCTCTCCACACCCGGCAACTGAACTGTGACTGGCCAGTATCTGCTCGATAAGCGTTGAACCGGAACGCGGAACGCCCAACACGAAAATGGGTGTGACATCGCTCGGTATCGATGCCTTTTTTCCAGCGTCTTGTGTCGCGTCAAATACTTCCTTGATCAGGCGATTCTGGGATTCGATCTCTACCGGATCGTATTTAACCAACGCACGCTTGGCCGAGTTAGCGACTACATACTGCTCCCAGGCGCGTTCGTAGTCATTGCGCTCTTCAAATGCGCGCGCAAGGGCAAATCGAAACGGGATTTCGGCACCGGACACGAGAGTGCCTGACTCGACCAGCTGCAGCATGGCGTTCACATCGTCGTCAGTGGCAACGTATCCCCGCATAGTCGCGAGATTCCACCAGGCATCACCCATATCCGGCCGGACAGCGATACATTGACGATACGACCGGACCGCCTCCTCGCTGTGACCCTCGATACGCTGCATATGCGCGAGACCCAGGATTGCGTGCGGGTCATTTGGCCGGACCTGAAGGCAGTCTTCGTATGCCTGCTGTGCCTCGGCCGATCGACCGACAATCGCCAGCATGTCGCCAAGTGAGCGCCGGGCGTCGGGATATTCCCTCGCGCCGTCCGAAACCTGTTCAAGTAATTCCATCGCTTCCGGGTAACGGCCGCGATCTCCCAGTAACTGAGCCAGGTCGAGTACGGCAGAGGCGCTGTCCGGTGTCATGCTCAGTACGCGGCGCAGCAGCTGCTCGGCGCTGCCATAACTCTTTTCGTCCGTCGCGATGAATGCCCGCAATCGCAACGCAGGAATATTCTCCGGTTCTTTCTCAAGAAGCTCGCGACAGAGCTTTTCTGCACCACGCAGGTCGCCGGATGAGCGCAATTTATGAGCCTCGGCAAGCGCGGGAGAAAACGGGGAGCCTGCCGATTCAGGGAAGTATTGTGAACGGAGCGACTCGGCCTCTTCGGTACGGCCGGAGCGATAAAGGGCGACCACCAGGCCCTTCAGGGCCGAGGGCTGCGGTCCTCCCAGCTCGATGGCTTTTTTGAACGAACCTGCCGCGAGCTCCGCGTTATCTCGTTCAAGGTACAAGGTACCGAGATCCTCGTACGGCTTGGCAAATTCGGGCTCAAGTAAAATAGCGCGCTGTAAATACTGCAGGGCATCATCAGCGTGACCTGCCTTCAACAGGATCGCCCCGAGCAACGCGGTGAGATTTACGTCATCCGGATTGTCCTGCAACTTCGACCGGCACATCGACAATCCGGCCTCCAGATTGCCCTCGCCTATACACCGCACTACCTCTTCAACCGCTTGCAGGGAATCGCCAGTCATCTTCTTCTCGCCCGTCAGGAAGACAGACCGGCGGCGCTAATCACTTTCGGGATAACCGCCAGGTCACGAGTCGCCATGATACTGACACCATCGACTCCGGGGATTTTCTTCAATGCCTCTATAATCTCGGCACAGATACGAATACCCTCCTGTTCCGGATCATCCGCCATCTCAAGTCGCGTTACGACGGCGTCAGGAAGCATGACGTTGGGCCGGTTATCTCTGAGCCACTGGGCATCTTCTGCCGAGGAAAGCACGGCAAGCGAGACAATTACGCTTGTTCGCTGGATCAGTTTTTCCCGCACCAGGTGCTTCAGGTAACGACGCAGCAGATCGATATCCATGCACGTATGAGTCTGTATGAACTGCGCGCCCGCTTCTATTTTTTCCAGTAATTTCCTGGGTCTCCAGTGGGGGCCAGGTGCCACAGGCGTCACCACGCCTCCGATGAAAAAATCGGGGTTTGTCCGCAATTTTTCGTCCATTTTGATTGTCGTAGCTGTCCTGATAAGTTCTGTCGCGCTGAGGTCGAGTACCGGTTTTGGCCTGGGCTTGAATTCCTTTGGCGCGCGCTCACCGGCAACGAGCAGCAGGCTGGTAATCCCCAGCGCGCCGGCACCGAGCAAGTCGCTTACCAGCGCAATCCGGTTACGGTTGCGGCTGGTCAACTGGACAATCGGATCAACCCCGCAATCAAGCAATATGCTCGCAGCCGCAATTGTCGATATGTGCAGCTGTCCGTACTGATTGTCCGTAAGCAAAATGCCATCAACATGATCTTTCAGAACCCCAGCCTGCTCGCGAATCGAGTCCGCATCTGTTTCTGCGCGAAGATATATCTCTGCTGACACAGCGAAATCGCTGTTTCGAACGGCGTCTCTGAACGTTTTCAACGAATTTCCGGCAACCAGGATTAAATCAGGTAAGCAAAGGTAATGGGTTCACAAATCTCGCACAAGGATAGTCTGGCGCTGACCGTATGGCTGTGGTGAACTTGCATGGTGAAACGTGAAGAACAATTTGCAAACGCACAGGCGCACCTTCGGGCCGGCAACACCAGGATGGCGGCCGAAATATGTGACCGGATACTGAAAACCCACCCGGGAGACGCCAATTTTCTGTGCCTCGCGGCGATGGCAAACCTCGCCATGAAAAATTTTGCGATCGCCAGGCAGCGCGTGGACGAGGCTATTCGCCTGTACCCGGAATTTGCGCTGGCACACGAGACCTACGGCGACCTGATGATGATCCAGGGGCAGTCCGCCGCGGGTCTCAGGGCATACGAGCACGCGATGCGGCTTGATCCGACGCGCCCCGTTATTCACGACAAGATCGAACGAGCCAAAGCGGCACCAGCGGCCGAGGGATCCGGACCGGATCGTTCAGATCGACCGAAAATGCCCTTCGACGCCGAGATTGCCCGGGCCCTTGAACATGAGCGCAGCGGCGACCCCCAGACGGCCGAAATGATTTACCGGGATATCCTTAAAAAAGATCCCAGGCATGTCGAGGCGGCACGCCTGCTTGCCAGTATCGCTGCAACACACAAGAGATTTCGCGAGGCGGAAATCTTCCTGTTGCGGGTCGTTGAACTGGCGCCTGATTACACGCGCGCCTGGGTTGATCTCACCAATGTCCAACGCGAACTCGACAAATTCAATGAAGCGATTGAAAGCGCATCACGAGTGCTGCAGCTCGCGCCCGAAAGTCCTGAATCGCATATGGTTTATGCCAGCGCAATCGGTATGGCGGGCGATCATGAAGGCGCCATCGCCGCCTACCAGCGCGCGCTTGAGTACGCTCCCCAGCGGGCTGGCGTGTTTTGCGGAATGGCGCACCACCAGAAAACCATCGGGCAACAGGACGAAGCCATCAACAGCTACCGCCAGGCGATCGCATTCAAACCCGATCACGCGGAGGCGTACTGGAGCCTGGCCAACCTCAAGACCTTTCGTTTCACGGATGCCGAGGTCGACGCGATGCATGAGTTGCTAAAATCGGACGATCTTTCGGATGAGGCGAGGAGCCAGGTCCATAACGCCCTGGGCCTCGAATATGAAGGCCGCAAGGACTACGCACAGGCATTTGAGAATTTTGACAGCTGTAACCAGGTGCGGCGAAAACTGGAGTCGTACGATCCGGTGGAAACCGAGAGCACCCAGAATCGAATCATCGATTTATTTAACGCTGAATTTATCAATCGAAACGCAGGTGTCGCCCCGTCGCCAGTCACGCCAATTTTTGTCGTGGGCCTGCCGCGATCAGGATCTACACTGATCGAACAAATCCTGGCAAGCCACAGCCAGGTAGACGGCACGCATGAGCTGGGGGATCTGTCCCGCGCGGTTCAGTCCGTACGCCGGCGCTCGCGAAAGCACTCGCGATTCCCTGAGGCTCTGACCAACCTCAATAACGATGAATGGCGAAGTATCGGCGAGGAGTACCTGCGACGTACGGAAATCTTTCGCAGTGGGGCACCTTACTTTGTCGACAAGAATCCCAACAACTTCATTTACGCCGGTGTTTTAAAGCTCGCGCTGCCAAACTGCAAAATCATCAACGCCAGGCGGCATCCGCTGGACAGTTGTTTCGGCTCATTCAAGCAGTTATTCGCCAGCGGCCAGCCGTTTACTTACGATATGACGGAGCTCGGCGAGTATTACCTGCAATATGTCCACCTGTTGGATCACTGGCACGAAGTGATGCCGGGATTCATCCTGGATGTCCAGTACGAAGCGGTTGTCGCCGATCTCGATTCGGCAGTGCAGCGTATTCTCGACTACTGCGGGCTGCCCTTCGAGGAGCAGTGTCTCCGTTTCCATGAAACCGAGCGAGCGGTCAAGACGGCCAGTTCCGAACAGGTACGGCGACCGATTTACTCGAGCTCAGTCAACCTTTGGCGCAACTACGAAGCGCATCTCGACGAGCTGGTTCATATTCTGGAACCAGTTCTCAGGCAACTTCCCGATGCCGACTTGCCGGCGAGCATGGCGGGCAAGCATTCGACATAATTTCAACTCATTGAATTTATTCGGTAATCGGGCAACTGCACAACACGGTCTAAGATATCCAGTACGCATCCCGGCATCGGGCTCCGCGTAATCTGTGGCCTTTCCGATACAGAGGAACCGCCCAACCAATTAACTGTTCAGACGCCTTGTAGTGAGTAGTGAACTACAATAAATTGATAGGTTCTGTAACGCGTATTTGTACCGATGACGCCATCCAAATTCCGTCGGGGGAATAAGAAATGCAAGCACCGTCCAAATATTCAATCACACCAGTAGCTGCCGCCGTCACAGCGGCACTTTATCCGGGCGCCGCAACCATGGCGCAAGAACCTGCTGCCGAGCAACGGGGTCTCGAGGAAATCGTTGTAACCGCACGCAAGCGCTCTGAATCGGTCCAGGATATTCCGGCCACGATCCAGGCGATCTCGCAGGAATCACTCGCAGCAATGGGCGCCAAAGGCATGGAAGACTATGCCCGGTTCGTTCCATCGGTCAATGTCGTTACCTATGGCCCGGGTTCGAGTACCGTCGTATTCCGCGGAGCCATCACGGGCGCCGGCTACCTCGGTCAGTCGACGTCGTCAGTGTACCTCGATGAAATTTCGGTTACGCAGACAGGGTCGCAGCCGAACATACGGCCGGTGGACATCGCGCGCGTTGAAGCGCTTTCCGGGCCGCAGGGCACGCTTTATGGCTCGGACGCCCAGGCTGGCACGATGCGTATTCTCACGAACCAGCCGGTCATGAATTCATTCGAAGCGGTATTTGACGGCGAAGTTCGCGGCGGTGGAGAAAGTGACGCGAGTTATCGCGGCTCTCTCGTCTTCAACGTGCCCCTGATCGAGGACAAACTGGCGCTGCGTGTCGCCGCTTACAACGATCGCGACGGTGGCTTTGTTGACAACGTCTTTGGCCACACCGCCGATTCATACGGCGACGGATTCCCCGATGGTGAAGGAGTCATTCAATCCAACAAGGCACCGGCGCAGTGGGGCACGCTCGACAACACCGCGTCCGTGGAAAAGAACTGGAATGACGCCGACGTCTACGGCGGGCGCATACACCTGCTCTGGGAAATGAATGACAGCTGGAACGCGACGCTTTCCTATCATAACCAGACCACCGATTCGGGCGCCGGCGATTACTTCGACCCCTATGTCGGCGACCTCCAGGTCGTTCGTTTCCACGATGAGTGGCGAAAAGAAGATTTCAACATGGGTTCGTTGAAGATCGAGGGCGACCTCGGATTCGCCCAGCTGGTCGGCGCGGTCTCCTTCTACGAGCGCGAGATTAATGAGCTCCTGGACATCACGACCTACGCGCATTACTGGTCGGCGCAGTATTGTCATGACTCCTATTACACCAGGGCCAATCCTCCGCTGCAGGGCGATCCGGGCGCCTACTACACGAATGCCGGCGCGCCTTACTACTGGACCAACCCGGATACCGGTTACATCGTCTGGTGGCCGGTTTATTGCCATGGCCCACAGGTCGACTCTGACTTCTTCAACAGCTACCGCGGATCATCGCGGGACGATAAGTTGACGGCGGAGCTTCGCCTGTCGAGCTCCGGTGACACGTTTGACTGGATTGTCGGCCTTTATCGCGAAGAAAGTTCAGATTCCTGGAAGTCGCCTTTTGGCTCGCCGACCACGGGTGGTGATGCATCCACCCTTACCTACCAGAACTCGATGTCACTGAATTTCCACGAGTGGTACTTCTCCAACTATTACGGTACCCCGGTTACCTACCCGACAGCCGAGGAGCATTGGCATTCCGAGAGCCATACCGACTGGGAACAGACTGCCATTTTTGGTGAGGCGACCTGGCACATCAACGACGAAATGGACCTGACGATTGGCGGTCGTTATTTCGAAAGACAGAATACCGGTTACTACTTCGTTAACCATCCCGGCGGTCCCAATCTGACGGACGGCGAACCGGATACGACCTCGGGTGACCGCGACTACCGTCTTGCGAACGGTGGCAGGCCGGAGGGTCGAAGCGGTAAGGAAGACCAGATCATTCCGAAGATCTCTCTCAGCTACGCGCTGGACGACGGCAAGATGCTTTATGGCCTGTACACTCGTGGCCTGAGGCAGGGCGGCGTCAACAGGAGTCGCGGCGATCCGTTCTTCCCGAACAGTTACGACTCCGACATCATGGACAACTACGAGCTCGGTTATAAATCGACGTTCGGCGAAGGTCGCGGCAAATTCAATATCACCGCCTACAAAATGGACTGGAGCGATTACCAGCTTGAGCTGGTCGATCCGACCGACCCGCCTTGCGTTGACAGCAACGGTGTCATTGACCTCGACCTGAAGATTCCCGGCGTATGCGGTCAGCCCTACCAGGTGCTGATTACCAATGCCGGCGATGCACACATCAACGGTTTCAACGTCGAGCTCGAGTATGCGGCTGGTGACAACTGGCTGTTCGGTGGCAACTACGAGGTGATGGAAGCCGAGACCGATACGTCGCTTGACCTGGACGGAGATGGTGACCTGGACCTGGTTGCCGGCTTGCGATTGCCGCTGGTTCCGACTGCGAAAGCGTCCGGCTGGGCCGAATATCGCCAGCCAGCCACCTTGTTCGGCAGTGACGAGTTCTTCATCCGCACACAGTGGTCATACACAGGCGACAGCCTCAACCGGCTGGAACCCTACGGCGACGATACGCCAAACCCGCAGACCAAGAGCGCGAGTTACACAATAGGCGACGTTCGAATGGGCATCGTGGGTGCAGACTGGCAGGTTGACGTATTTGTTAACAACGTAACCGACGAGCGAGCGGTGTACACCGTGCTGACCCAGAATATGGAGTGGGCCGCTGCGCAGACCCAGGACGGGCGACCGCATCACAAGACACAATATGTGTCGCGGCCGAGAGAAGTCGGTATTCGCTTTATGAAACGCTGGGGTGACTAGGCGTTAAACAAGGCAGAAAGCAAAAAAACCGGGCAAATGCCCGGTTTTTTTTTTGGAATGTGCTGCCCGATTGTCACTCCACCGAGATCCAGCCCCGGAAAACACCCGGCGCGGGCCCCCGCACCGTGGTCGGATTCGTCCTTGTTCCTGAAGATCGCCAGGATTTAAGGCGGACTGGCAAATCCGGCGATTTCGCCTCTGCTCCCGGTCGATCGCCTGGTCCTGTGGTGAAAAGGCCACAAACAGGCGGCATGACCCATGATATGGAGCATTCGCTTGTAGTATTTGTCGAACTGCAATAAATTCGGGAGATAGCGAAGTAGGTAATCATACGGATTACTTCAAGCGAAATTCCGTCGGGGGGAATAAAATATGCAAGCACCGTCCAAGTTTTCGATCACGCCAGTCACCGCCGCAGTCACAGCGGCGCTCTATCCGGGGGCAGCAGCGCTCGCCCAGGACGATGCGCCGGCCAGCCGCGCACTTGAGGAAGTTGTTGTAACAGCCCGCAAGCGTACGGAGTCGCTGCAGGATATTCCGGCAACCATCCAGGCCATTTCCCAGGAATCCCTTGCCGCGATGGGTGCGAAGGGAATGGAGGATTACGCCCGCTTTGTACCCTCGATCAACGTTGTGACCTACGGTCCCGGCTCCAGCACGGTCGTATTCCGCGGCGCGATCACCGGTGCAGGATACATCGGCCAATCAACCTCGTCTGTTTACCTCGACGAAATTTCGGTGACGCAAACCGGTTCCCAGCCCAACATCCGGCCGGTGGATATTGCCCGGGTCGAGGCCCTTTCCGGCCCACAGGGCACGCTGTATGGCTCCGATGCGCAGGCAGGCACGATGCGCATCCTGACCAATCAACCGGTGATGAACAATTTCGAGGCCATTTTTGACGGTGAAGTTCGTGCCGGTGGCGAGAGTGATGCCAGCTATCGCGGTTCGCTGGTATTCAATGTGCCACTGGTTGAAGACAAGCTGGCCCTGCGGGTGGCAGCCTATAACGACCATGACGGTGGTTTCGTCGATAACGTCTATGGTCACACTGCAGATACTTACGGGCTTGACGGCGTTAACAAAGCACCCGCGCAGTGGGGCACGCTCGACAACGCGGCTTCCGTTGAGAAGAACTGGAATGACGCCGATGTCTACGGCGGCCGCATTCACCTGCTATGGGAGATGAACGACAGTTGGTCGACCACTGTTTCCTATCACCACCAGACAACGAATTCCGGCGCAGGCAATTACTTCGATCCCTACGTTGGCGATCTGGAAGTTGTGCGCTTTCACAACGAGTGGCGCGAAGAAACCTTCGACATGGGTTCCATCAAAGTCGATGGCGACCTTGGCTTCGCACAGATGGTCGCGGCAGTTTCGTATTACGAGAGAAACATCAGCTCGCTGGATGACCTGACGACTTATGCCCATTACTGGTCGGCGCAGTATTGTCACGACTCATATTATTCTGCGGCGAACCCTCCCGGCGGCGTTGCAGGTGCTCCGTATTACTGGACCAACCCGGACACCGGTTACGTGGTCTGGTGGCCGGTTTACTGCCACGGACCTCAGGTCGATGCCGATTTCTTTAACAGCTATTTCGGAACCTCCCGAGATGACAAGCTGACGGCAGAAGTTCGCTTGTCACATGAGGGCGATACGTTCGACTGGATCCTGGGCTTGTACCGCGAGGAAAGTAAGGACGCGTGGAGGTCCCCATTTGCGTCACCCACGACGGGTGGAGATGGTAGAACGTCTACTTATCAGGACTCGATGTCACTGAATTTTCATGAGTGGTACTTCTCGAACTACTATGGAACGCCAACAACCTATCCGAATGCGACAGAACACTGGCGCTCGGAAAGCCACACTGACTGGGAACAGTCTGCCATTTTCGGTGAAGTCAGCTGGCACATCAGTGACGAGCTCGAGCTGACCCTCGGCGGCCGATATTTCGACCGCTCGAACACCGGATATTATTTCGTCAACCACCCGGGCGGCGATAATTTCGCCGGCGAACCGGATACGTCATCCGGCGACCGCGCCTATCGCCTGGCCAATCAGGGCCGTCCGCCGGGCCGCAAGGGTAGTGAAGACCAGGTCATCCCGAAGATCAGCCTGAGTTATGTCATCGATGACAGCAAAATGATCTATGGCTTGTACACTCGCGGACTCCGCCAGGGCGGCGTCAACCGCAGCCGCGGCCAGCCGTTCTTCCCGAATAGCTACGATTCGGACATCATGGATAACTACGAGATGGGCTACAAGTCGTCGTTCGGTGATGGCAGGGGCCGGTTCAACGTCACCGCCTACAACATGAAGTGGAGCGACTACCAGCTTCAGCTCGTTGACCCATCTAGTGTGAACTGCACGGACGGTGCCGGAAACATCGACCTCGACCTCGAAATTCCGGGCGTTTGTGGCCAGCCCTGGCAGGCACTTATCGCGAATGCCGGCGATGCACACATCAATGGCGTAAACGTCGAAGTCGATTACTCTGCAGGCGACAACTGGCTGCTGGGCATGAACTACGAAGTGATGGAAGCGGAGACGGACACCGAGCAGGATCTGAACACCGACGGTATCCCGGATTTGGTTGCAGGTCTTCGACTGCCGCTCGTACCAAGCTCCAAGGCATCCGCCTGGGTCGAGTATCGTATGCCCTCGAACCTGTTCGGCAGTGAGGACTTCTTCATTCGAACACAGTGGTCTTACACAGGTGATAGCCTCAACATCCTTGAGCCGCTGCCGCTGACTGATCCCAATCCCCAGGCCAAGAGCGCTTCGTACACGATCGGCGATCTTCGGATGGGACTCGTGGGTGATGACTGGGAAGTGGATGTCTTCGTCAACAACGTTACCGATGAGCGTGCAATTTACACACTGCAGACCGGCTTGTTCGAATGGGCCGCCTCGCAGCAGGCAGAAGGTCGCGATCACCACCAGACGCAATATACAGCCAGGCCGAGAGAATTCGGCATTCGCTACATGAAGCGTTGGGGTGACTAGGCCTTAATTGCAACTCACAAAAAAACCGGGCTTACGCCCGGTTTTTTTTGGTCTGAAAAAAGGGGTCCGATCCGGTTTCCTTAGCCTCACGAAAGATAACGCTTACTTTCGTGGAAGCTGGATATGGCCCCTTTTCTAATACGGCCAGATCTCCAGCCCATGAATCGCATTCCGAATATCCATCGACAGATTGACGGAACCCACTCTCTGGTTCGTTTGCACATCATAGAGCGTGATGGTTGAAGGAGAGGAACCAACGGCTACGAAACGGTCGCCGACCGGGCAAAGCCCACGGGCAAATGCCTGGCGCGCAATCTTTGAATCGTCGATCCCGGCAAACTCAATCAGCGATTCGTCATACGAAACGATTTTGAATGCCTTTTCAGTACCATCCCTGCCCACATAACGAACACAGTCTTTTGCCGTATCGTTAAAAATCACCCCGTTGTTCCACGGCCTTGCATTGTGTGTACCCGTCGGCAGGTTACAAACCGGGGTCACTTCCATCCTGTCGTTCAGGTGCAAAAGCGCATCGAGCTTCAACCCGCAGAAGAAGATCCCCGCCGTATCGACGTGAACCATATTGATATGAAAGTCATTAACCGGTCTTGGGCCATATTCAGAGCCCGGCTCAAAACTGTATCCAGCCCACTTGTCGTATTCCTTCTGCAGATGGAACCCCCAATCAAACTGCCTGGTATCAAGGTTGAATGACAGCAGGCTGTCGAAGCCTGTAGAGGTCAGGAACAGGCGTCGATCCACCCTGCATATTTCATGGCAGTGCTTCAAATAACGACTTTTATACGACCGAAGCTTGTTGAAACCACGATCGTAAACGAACAATTCATCGCTGGCCGCAATGTAAATCTCGTCACCATCGAAGGCGATTCCCCGCAAACCGCGGTCAGCGCCTCGCCCCTCCCAGTCGATGTCGCCGGTATTCCAGTCAACGCGCTGCTGGCCATCCTGATTTTCGAAATCGACCGTGTAGACACCACCGTGGCTCTCACCCTGCTGGCTGCCCCTTACAACCGACGTCGCAATCAGTGTTGGCAACTTGATACTCACAACAGTTTGTCCTTCAGTCCGTAGTAAACAATTCCAAGCGAGACCATCGCATTGCCAAACCGGTTTACGCCGGGAATTCTCGTTGAACGTAATTTGGAAAACAGGTCGAAGCGCTCGGCGGTACCGCCGATGATATCCGCCATAATCTCACCCGCGACGTGCGTTACATTAACGCCATGCCCGGAATAGGCATTCGAAAAGAAAACATTGGGAGCAATCCGCCCTAGCTGCGGCACCCTGTTCATTGGCACTGCTATTGTGCCACCCCAGGCATAGTCGATGCCGACATCCTGCAGTTGTGGATAAATCTTTTGCATCCTCGGCCTCAGGTTCGATTTGATTACTTCCTGATCATCGCCGAAATAATTGCAGCGGCCACCGAACAACAATCTCTTGTCAGCACTCAATCTAAAATACTGCAGAACGAAGTTCGGGTCGCAAATCGCGAAATCGTGCGGATTGACCGTATCGAGTTGCTCTTCTGACAGCGGCTCTGTCGCAATGATGTAGCTTCTCACCGGGAAGAAGCGGCCGCGAATTGACTTGTTCAGCACCTGATACGCATTGCCGGCCATGACGACGAAATCCGCCGTGACCGATCCTTCCGCGGTTGAGATCCGAACCGCTTCACCGTGATCAACTCGCAATGCTGCCGACTGTTCGAAAATCTGCACACCCTGCTCGGCCGCCGCCTGGGCTTCGCCGACACACAGGTTCAATGGGTGCAGGTGGCCATTACCCATATTCTGCAACGCGCCAATGTACGCATCCGTACCAAGAATATCCCGCGTTTCATCCCTGCCAAGCAGCTTGTGCTCGAACGGGAAATTTCGACTCGTCAGCAGCCGCTCTGCGGCTTCCAGATCCCTCACGTGGCGCGGCTTGATCGCAACATCGACATAACCATGCTTGAGATCACAATCGATCTCATAGCGCTCAACCCGGCTGCGAATAATGTCGTGCCCGTGCCAATGCATATCCCAGATGAGATCGGCCTGTGCCGGATTGGCATCGAGAAGTTTTTGTTCGCCGCTGATGCCGCCAATCATTTGCCCGCCGTTACGACCGGACGCCCCCCAGCCGACACGGTTCGCCTCGAGCACGCAGACGTTAAAACTGCGCTCGGCAAGCGTCAGCGCCGTCGCAATCCCGGTAAACCCTGCGCCAATGACACAAACGTCCGTGCGAATATCTCCCTTTAGCCGGGGAAAACTGGAATGCCGGTTTGCGGTGGCTGCGTAATATGAGCTGGTGTGTTCTTCTGCGAAATGCATGATTTCTTTGTCTGGCTGGCTTGTGGCAGGAGTATGAATCATTCCGGGTTCCTTGAAAAACACAGTCGCCGGTTTCGATGAGCCAATCTCAGGATGTGGTAATAACGCTTTTGCCGCAGGGTGCGGCGGGTCATAATCGAATGTCACTTCAAAAACCGTAAGCGGAATTTCACAATATGATCAAGCAACTGAACGCCCCGATTCTCGCGGCCCTGATAGCGGTAGGAATCAGTGCCTGTGGCCAGACCGACACCCCTGCGGAAACGACGGGTGCCGACCTGGTATTCACCAACGGTCGCGTTTATACAGTTGATCCGGACAGGTCCTGGGCGGAAGCAGTCGCAGTGACCGACGGCCGGATCGTATTTGTTGGCTCCGGCACCGGTGCCGCCGGCTATGTCGGCACAAACACCACCGTCGTCGACCTGAAAGGCCGAATGATGCTGCCCGCATTCCAGGACAGTCACATTCACCCGATTGGCGCAGGCATCGAGGCATCAGCCTGCGATTTGAACGGGCTCAATAACCTCGCAGCCTATCGTTCCACCATCGGTGAATATGCGGCGGCAAATCCTGACCTCGAGTGGATCACCGGCGGCGGGTGGTCCATGTCCGTCTTTGGACCCGGGGGCGCGCCGAGCCGCACGATAATTGACGAACTGGTGCCGGATCGACCGGTATTCCTCACCTCGCAGGACGGTCACACGGCCTGGGCAAACAGTCGCGCCCTTGAAATAGCCGGAATCAACAAGGACACGCCGGACCCGGTCGACGGGCGAATTGATCGTGACCCGGAGACCGGTGAACCCATAGGCAGCCTGCAGGAAGGAGCTGCCCGTCTCGTCAGCAAGTTCGTTCCAGGCGACACGGCGGAAACTCGCCAGCAAGGCCTTATCTATGCTCAGAATTTGCTGCACAGCTATGGCATCACGTCCATCCAGGACGCGATTGTTGATCGCGATGCGCTCGAAACCTATGCCGCTCTGGAGCGCTCCGGGCAGCTCACTTTACGCGTTGTCGGATCGATCTGGTGGGATCGGGAGCGCGGGCCGGAACAAATCGAAGACATTCTCTTGCTGAGAGAGGAATTCAACAAGGGCGGACTCCTGCGGCCAACCACAGTCAAGATCATGGAAGACGGCGTGATGGAGAACTACACGGCCGCGATGCTCGAGCCCTACCTGATACCGAGCGGTTCGCGCGGCATACCGATGGTTGCCCCGGAAGTGCTGAAACAGGTGGTTCCGATTCTCGACAAGGCGGGTTTCCAGGTGCACTTTCATTCCATCGGCGATGCGGCGATCAGGTACGCACTCGATGCAATTGAGGAAGCCCTGATCCAGAATGGCCAACTCGGAAACCGCCACCACATATCCCATATCCAGATGTGGGACCCCGCCGATATTCCTCGCTTTGCGGAACTCGGTGTCGTTGCCAATTTTCAGCCACTCTGGGCCTATGCAGACGAATACGTCACGGAACTGACCATCCCTTTCATCGGCGAGGAACGTGCTCGCTGGATGTACCCTATCAAGACGGTGCAGGACACAGGTGCAACCATTGCCTTTGGCAGCGACTGGTCGGTATCAACCGCGAATCCGTTCCCACAGATGGAAACGGCAATTACGCGCAAAAGTGCCATTGACGATTCTTACCCGGTATTCATTCCCGAGGAGCGAATTGACCTCGAAACGGCAATCGTCGCCTTTACGATAAACGCGGCTTTTGTCAACAAACACGAAGATGAAACGGGATCGATCGAAACCGGCAAGCTGGCGGACCTTATCGTGATTGACAAGAATCTCTTCGAGATGGAACCGGAAGATATTTCAGAAACGAAGGTTCTCCTGACTTTATTTGGCGGCGAACCGGTCTACGGCGAGATGTCCGCACTGTAAATTGCGATCCGGCTGTTGCCGGGGCGGGTCACAACGGGCTTAAAAACTGCCGCCACCTGGCAACAGGGGTCCTGATGCAGGATTTCGTCGCGATGTTCAGCACATCAGGATGGATGACCATTCGGGAAACGCGACAATACGGATTCTTCGCGACCGGGCGTGACAAATTAAGGGGTCGCATTCTTTGCGGGAAAACAAATCCAAGCCAAGCTGGCGACAGGAAACCCGGACGATTGTCGGGATAAGCCTGCCATTGACCGCCGCTTTTGTCGCGGAAATGGGCATGGTTATTACCGACATGATCATCGTCGGTCGCCTGGGAAGCAATGAGCTCGCCGCCGTTGGCCTGGCGGGCGACTGGTTCTGGGTGTTGCTGCTCATCGGCATGGGCGTCATTTCTATCGTTGGTGTTATCGCGGCGCAAAATCTCGGAGCAGGTAATCGACAAGGCGTCATCGATGCCGGCGAACAGGGGATCATCGCCGCCACCATTACCAGCATCCCGGTCATGCTTGGCGTCTGGTATCTTGGCCCGGCGCTTGGCCTGGCAAAACAGGACCCGGAAATCGTTCAACTGATTACGGGCTACTCACGAATGCTGACCGGAGCCGTGTTGCCGGCACTATGGTTCGTGACCTTACGCAATTACGTTACAGCGCTGTCCAAGTCGGCAGCTATCGGCTGGATAACGGTTGCAGCGCTGGGTCTCAATATCGTTCTTAACTACACCTTCGTTTACGGAAAATTCGGGTTTCCGGCAATGGGTGTTGTCGGGGCCGGTATCGGCACAACGCTGGTCAACTGGGGAATGACCGGCGCGCTCATCATTCACGTCTTCCATTCGAAACAGTTTGCCATTCATCGCCCAAGAATTATTCCACGCAAACTCGATAGCGAGCTGCTTCGGGAAATATTCAAACTCGGAATACCGATTTCGATTACCCAGTTCCTGAACGGCGCAATGTTTACTGTGGCAGCAGTTGTCGTCGGAATAATCGGCGCCGCGACGCTCGCCGCTCAGCAGATTGCTTACAGCGTGATCTACCTGGCGCTAAGCGCGGCTGCGGCGCTCGGTGAATCAGTCAGGGTCCGCGTTGCCTATGGCATCGGACAAAGGGCTGTCGACGCGTCCAGGCAGTCGGCAAATATCTCTTTCCTGCTTGCCGGGCTAACCACTTCTTTCGCAGCACTCGTGCTATGGATATTTCCCGACAGCCTGGTGGGGATATTCCTGGACACAGAAAATCCCGACAATGAACTCGTCCTGCGCATTTCAATCGGGCTCTCGACCTATGCCGGCCTGTTCATTCTGCTCGATGGCGTCCTGATCGTCGTCGCCAATGCAATTCGCGGGCTGCGCGATACGACTTCACCTCTCTGGATCTCGATGGCCGGGTACTGGTTCGTAGGGCTGGGATCGGGCGTCTGGCTGTGTTTTCCGGCAGGCTACGGTGCCGATGGGTTATGGTGGGGATTGATTGCAGGCGTCCTTTTTTCCAATATCCTGATGTACTGGCGATTTACTGTGCGCCTCGCCGACGCGCGACGAGCCCTGGCGGCTATATGAGGAGAGATTCATGATCCGGACAATGGTACCCATGTTTTTGGCGGCTTCCTTTCTCGCCGCCTGCGGAGCCGCTGATGAGGAAACTCGATTTGATATTCTGATCGTCAACGGCACGGTGTACGACGGCTCCGGATCTCCCGCGCGCCAGGTCAATATCGGCGTTACGGGGGACCGCATCGTATCGATGAATGCTGCCGAGGACGCGCAAGCCGACCTGGTTATCCAGGCCCGTGGTCTCGTCGTCGTGCCCGGGTTTATCGACCCGCATACACACGCTCGCGAGGATCTGCTGGACCCCGACCATAACGAGAATGCCAACTACCTGGCGCAGGGTGTTACCACCGTATTTATCGGCAATGACGGGGATGGAATTCCTGATCGCCCGGCCAATGTCCGGAAAATGTACGAGCAGGGAATCGGAACCAATGCCGGTTTTTTCGCGGGCCACAACCAGGTTCGTAGATCAGTGATGGGAGAGGAAAATCGGGCTCCGTCCGATGAGGAAATGCGCCAGATGCAGGCACTTGTCGAGGACGAAATGCGGGCCGGGGCGCTCGGTTTGTCGACAGGACTTTTTTATACACCGGGCAGTTTTGCCAGCACCGCAGAGGTCGTTGCGCTGGCGAAAGTCGCCGCCCGGTTCGGCGGCGTCTATGACTCTCACCTGCGCGACGAAAGCTCCTACAACATTGGGGTACTGGGCTCCATCAAGGAACTCATACAGATCGGCGAAGAAGCGGAAATTCCCGTGCACGCCGCGCATCTGAAAGCCCTTGGCCGCGACGTCTGGGGACAAAGCGGTGACATCATCGCGTTAGTCGAAATGGCGCGGGAAAGGGGCGTCGAGGTCACGGCAGACCAGTATCCCTGGCAGGCCTCGGGCACGCGGTTCGCCAGCGCGCTTATACCCGGATGGGTCAGGGCCGATTCCGAGGAAGCGATGTTCGGGCGCCTGGACAATCCTGACCTCAAAGACCAGATTCAGAAGGAAATGGAAGACAATCTTTTTCGCCGGGGCGGAAAAGACTCCTTGCTGGTCACGGGGGAAAGCGAGTGGCGCGGCATGACGCTCGGAGAAATTGCCGAACACCTGGACATGGAGCCGGTCGATGCAGCAGTCGAGGTCGTTCGGGCAGGCGACCCCTCTATTGCCTCGTTCAACATGGATCCGCCCGACATTAATGCCATTGCGATCCAGGACTGGGTAATGACCGGCTCGGACGGCTCAACGGGGCATCCGCGAAAGTATGCCTCTTATCCGAAAGCCTATCGGGACTTCGTTGCCGAGAGCACACTCATGTCGATGGAAAAATTCGTCCATCGCAGCTCGGGCCTGGTTGCAGATTCTTTTTACCTTTGCGACCGCGGCTACCTGGCCGAGGGTCGCAAGGCTGACATTGCCATTATCGACCTGGATACGTACCAGCCGGTCGCCGATTTCGAAAATCCGACAAGGCTCGCAACAGGCGTTTCCTACCTCATCGTTAACGGTATGCCGGCGATTTCTGACGGAAAACTGACCGGTACGTTATCCGGCGAAGTGATTGATCGCCAACACCCGTCGTGCAATCCATAAGGCAGATTTCGTCGCGACGAATTCAGGCTGTGCCGCATCATTACAGGAACAATTGGCACGATTTTGGGGAAGCGCTTTCATGAACAATCTTAAACTGGTGGCCCTGGCCGCACTAATGACCTTCGGCGCCGCCGCCGCACAAGACGTAGCTGTCGAGAAAAAAGTGGAAATCAGGATCATGACCTCGGGCGATGGTGGAGATGATGCCACCTCGGTGCACTGGGTCAGCGACGACACTGGCTTCGATATGGAAGACCTGGCGGTCGGCGAGTCACGAACGCTCGACAATGAGTCCGGAAAGACCGTCACTGTCACTCGCGAGGAAGACGGGTTCAGCTTCAATGTCGACGGCAAAACGATCACGATGCCCGTCATGGGCCCACACGGTCCTCATATGGCATTCCACGGTGCGCCCGGTGATCCCATGGAGCCTGGCGAACCCCTGGCACCCGGAGACCCTGTGGATATTGACGTCCGGATAATGGGCGCGCCCCACCATGCCGATGGCGTAACCATCATCTCGGGCAAGCCGCTGGATGATTCGGTCAAGGAGAGTATTCGCTCGGTTCTTATTTCCGCCGGAAATGACGAAGAGGTGATCTTCATAGACGGCAGCGACGGCGGCAGGCATATGACGGTGAAAAAGGTCGAAATCCTCAGATAGCCGCGTTTTTTTACCCCGCTCCAAAAGGCGCCTTGCGATCGTCGTGAGGCGTTTTTTTTGAATTTTTCAGGCCGGGCTGACTCTAAGCAGCTATGTCCAAATTCCCGCAGCAAATGAGGTTAGCCACATCTCTCGCGGCGATTCTGCTGATGGTCGGTTGTGCGTCGTCAGGCGAGGTCAACGAGGATGCAATGGCATCCGGGGCGGTTTGTCCGGCACACCTGAAGCTGACCTGCGAGGAATCTCCAGGTCAAAAGTCACGGTGCTCCTGTAGCTCCAGGGAAGATGTGAGAGCATTTCTCTGGTTGGGACGGGAGTGGCACAGAAACTGAGCGTGCGAATCAAAGGCTTTGCGATTGTTTCACCCAAAACAGGCGCGGTTTGATCATGCCCGGCAAGATTCAGCAAGAAGGATTGTCCGTGATTTTTGCGGCGCTCTTTCTGGGCGGTTGCACATCACCAGGCGGTGCGTACGCGGATCCCACAGCTCAGCGATCAGTTTGCCCGCCAAACACGGCGCCCACCTGTACCGAATACATGGGAAGGAAGCTAAGCTGCATCTGCGGGACTATGGACGATCTCAGAGAAATCCTGGAACCGAAGTCGAATTAAGCTGCTGCCAACTCCTGCTAACTGACACCGGGGCATAACAATGAAAAACCCCCTCTCGACGGCAAGTCGTTCACGCACTTTCAGCGTGATATGGTTTTTACTTGCGGCTACGCTGGCAGCGGAAAACACTTCTGCTGACGACCGCGTATCGATTGACGATCAGTTATTCACCGAAGCGCTGCGAACCGCGGAGCAAATGCCTCGCTTGCGGAGCTTGCTCATTAGCTACAAGGGCGAGCTGACTGTCGAAAAATATTTCAACGGCTCCACCGCAGACCGAACTACCAACGTAAAGTCAGTTTCGAAGTCGATCATGTCAGCCCTCGTGGGAATTGCGATCGACAAAGGCTATGTGGCCGGACTTGACCAGCCCATTTCCGATTTTTACGGCGAGTTATTGCCAACCCGTACTGATACCCGGAAAAACAACATCACGATCGGTAACCTGCTATCGATGCAGGCGGGACTGGAAACGACGAGCTTTTATAATTACGGCGCATGGGTCTTAAGTAACGACTGGATCGGCTACGCACTCGAGCAGCCTCTTCTATCGACGCCTGGAACGAAACTGCAATACAGCACCGGCAACACACACCTGCTGTCGGCAATTCTGACCGAGGCGACGGGCAAGTCCACGCTGACATTTGCCCGCGAGGTTCTTGGTCGCCCGATGGGATTTCACCTGGCTGCGTGGCCGCAGGACCCGAAGGGTGTCTACTTCGGCGGCAACAACATGGAATTGACGCCACGCCAGATGCTTGCGTTTGGCGAACTCTATATCAACAACGGCCAGGTCAACGGACGACAGATCATCCCGGAATCCTGGATACAAACGTCGCTTCAGCCGCTGGCCGAGTCGGCTCGCGAAAAGGGCCGTTTCTATGGTTACGGCTGGTGGGTACGCGAGATGGCCGGCTTGCGTACAAGTTTCGCGTGGGGCTATGGCGGCCAGTTCATCCTGCTTGTGCCGGAGCTGTCACTCGTGGTTGTAACGACATCCAGCAGCCTGCCGGGCGACGGGCGTCGAGCGCATATCCGAAATCTCTATGATCTTCTCGAGCACCATGTCATAGCGCCCGCGCAGCTGCTGCAGCAACAGAGCGAAGTACTAAGAACTGACTGAGACGCCCATTACTGTTACCGCGGCCTCCTGATCGGCACGCCGGCCAGCGCGCCTGTCGACTTTCCGTCGCGGATAGCTGATTGCCCGTTGACGAATAACTGTTCGATGCCGGTGGCATATTGTTGCGGCTCTCCGAACGTCGCTTTGTCCCGGTACGTTTCCGGGTCCAGCACCACGATATCGGCCGCATAGCCTTCGCGAAGATAGCCACGATCCGGAAGCCGGTAAAAATCGGCAGCGAGTCCGGAAAAACTTCGAATCACGAATTCAGGCGCCAGGAGCTTTTCTTCGAAAACGAAATGACGCATCTTTTTCGGAAATGCACCAAACGTTCGAGGGTGTGTTATCGGTTGATCTGGCCGCGGGGTACGGCCATCGGTGCAGGTCATCATCCACGGTTCCTTTGCCAGGAGCCGCGTATTGTTATGATCGTAGAGCTCGAGGTTCATTACGACGGCGTTGCTGTCGCGAAGAATCCATTGCGCAGTTTCGGCCGGCGAAAGCTCTCTCTCGGCTGCAACATCCGCCAGCGTCTTTCCGTTCAGATCCGGGCGAGGATCTGCGAACAGAATCTTGTCGGCTCCACCACGTATCTCGAGCATTGCATTGGTCGCAGCGATGATTTCCGCAGCCGTTTCCGGATTGTCGAATCGAGCGATCATTTCCTCGCGGCTGCCTGCTGAGGCCCAATCCGGAATTGTGTAAGAACGCAGATTGCTTTGAGTCGCAGTATACGGATGTTGTGCCGCCCAGATATCCACTCCGCGATCGCGGGCATCATTCAGGAGTCGTGCACCGACATCGGCACGCCCGTAGTTGTGCGCACCCTGGAGATTGTAGTGGCTGAAAATTCCGCGCAGTCCGGACTCCTCGGTTATCCTGATCCCTTCCTCGACCGAGGCGTCGTAGCCGACTCCCTCGTAGACCGCTCCAAGGTCCCTGTCATGGGTGTCGTAGATCGCATTTGAAAATTTGGCAGCTTCCTGTGCCAGTGCAATGACTTCGTCGGTTGATGCATAGGTCCCGGGTACATAAAAGAGACCCGTTGATAGCCCGAACGCACCCTCTTCCATCGCCTTCCTGACGTGCCCGCGCATTTCTTCAAGTTCATCGGGCGTAGCGTCACGATCTTCTCTACCAATCACCGCGCTGCGCATGAAGCCGTGGCCGACGAAGGCGATTCCATTTACGCCAATGCCGTTCTTTTCCCAGGACGCCAGTCGATCACCAATGTCACTCGTGCCATCACCATCCAGGCCGAGCACAACGGTCGTGATTCCCTGGTAGAGATACGGCAGGGCATCCTTGCCGTAGTCCTCATCCAGCTCGGCATGACTGTGTGCATCGATGAACCCCGGCGTTACCCAAAGTCCCTTCGCATCGATAACGTCCGGCGACGATATGTCCGCCGCCACTGCGTCGCCGATGAACGAAATCCTTCCTTCGCTGATACCAATATCGAGCAAACCAGGTGATTCTCCCGAACCATCGTAGACAAGGCCGCCGGTAATAAGCGTATCGACCGTCACGGAAGCTGTTTCGCCCGCTGGAGGCGCACAGGCGGTAAGCTGCATAAGAAGCACCACGATGCCTGGCGTAACTATCCTGCTTTTCATTGCTTCCTCATACGGCACGACTTTAAGAGAGTGACTAATTCTATCTGCTGGGGCTACACTTGTCCGGAGCAAGACCAGACTATATGAACCTGACGAAAGGTATCGCCATGGATTCGCCTGGCGTACCGGCATTTGCGACCCGTGCGGTCACGACGAAACTGAAATTCGATACAGCAGCAGAGGAGTGACCGATGGCAATAGCGAACGAAACTACCAATTCCTGGTCGAGTCGCCCGGCATTCCTGTTAGCAGCCATCGGAGGCGCTGTCGGGCTGGGAAATCTCTGGCGTTTTCCTTATATCGCCGGCGAATACGGCGGCGGTGGTTTCGTGATCATCTACCTGGGATTTGTATTTTTGCTCGGCGTACCGCTGATGGCCGGTGAAATGATGCTCGGCCGCCGCGGACACCGCAGTCCTGTCAACGCGATTGCTGCGCTCGTTCGTTCTGAGAACGCCAACGGGTTCTGGCGCTCGATCGGATGGCTTAGCCTTCTCGTACCGTTCATTGGTCTCAGTTATTACGCCGTAGTCGCTGCCTGGGCAATAGACTACCTGGGACTCGCTGCAAGCAATGGGTTCAGCGGCTTTGATGCGGCAAGCTCGCAGAGTACATTCGGTACCCGCATAGACCGGCCAGCCTACCAGGCGATGCTGCATGGCTTGTTTGTCGCGGCAACCGTGTGGGTTGTTGCGCGTGGAATCAACAAGGGAATCGAGCAGGCTTCAAAGATCCTGATGCCGGCACTGTTCGGCGTGATTATCGTGATCGTCATTTATGGGCTGATCAGTGCAGACTTCGGCGCCGCCGCGAGATTCCTGTTCAGCACGGATTTCAGCGCCCTCACCGGCGAATCCTTCCTGGTCGCATTGGGCCAGGCGCTTTTCTCGCTGGGTATCGGCGTCGGACTGATGATTACCTATGCGTCCTACATGCCAAGGGATTACTCGCTTCGAACATCGGTAACCGTGGTCTGCATCGGCGATACGCTGGCCGCAATACTCGCGGGCTTCGCCATCTTTCCGATCGTATTTGCGAGCGGGCTCGATCCCGCGGAAGGGCCCGGACTGATTTTTGTCACGCTGCCGATTGCCTTCGGCAATATGCCCGGCGGGCATATCATTGGCACCCTTTTCTTCATCTTGCTGCTGTTCGCCGCCTACACGTCGGCGCTTGGCATGCTCGAACCGGTTGTCGCCTGGCTCGAAGAGCGAAGGCCCGGCAAACGCCGGCAGATGGCGATGGTCGCAGGCGCTGCTGTCTGGGTATTCGGGCTTGGCTCGGTATTCTCATTCAGCTTCCTGGCAGATTTTCGACCCCTCGCCTTCATCGGAGTTGACAAGAACTTTTTTGGAATTGCCGACTTCACGGTGGCCAACGTTCTGGCACCGGTCAATGCGCTCCTGATCGCACTGTTCGCGGGCTGGGTTGTGCGCAAGATTGTCATCGACGAGGAATTCAGCGGTGACACGGCCGGGTGGAAGACGTACTGGCGCATCACGAACCGCTATCTCGCACCGACGGCCCTTATCATTGTATTGATAGACCTGGTTATCGGCTGGAAACAAATACTTCAAGCATTCTGAAGTCCGCCGAGATGTCGGTGAGCTCGCAGGCAAGATCGCCAGGGATCGCACATGAGCTGTTCTGCCCGAGAGCGTCAACATGCTTCTTATGCACGAAAGACGCTTTGCCCTGAAGGACAAACAGAAATCGAAGCTCCGCATCATGACCTAACGGTAACGTTGCTATCTCACCGCTCGCCCTGATGACAATTGCGGAAGCGATACCGTTTGTCGCCTCATCGATACCCGTGTCCTGGTATTCGAATCCGGGGACGTGCCATGAGAGCCAGGGTGATTCACTCGCATCGTGAAATACAAATTTCTGCCCACCGAAATCGCGATCAGGATTCACCGAGCCTGTCGGCAGTTCCATTTCATGATCGACGCAGGTTTCATGTTCAGCCGGGCAGGCAATCTCGACAACCTCCATGTTGTCTGACGACTCCAGTACGCGATGTCGAATGTGTGGCGGCTGGAGGAAGCAATCACCCGCTTCAAGCAGGATCGGTGGTCCCTGGTCTTCGTACACCACGCTCACCCAGCCGCGCACGCAGAATATCATCTGGAAACGGATGTGATGATGGTGCACATAATCGGCGACCGGCCCACCGTCCTTTATACGTATGTGCGATGCAATGAAACTGCCGCCGAAACGATCGTGAATAAGGTCGCGGTACTGCATCCCGGCGCGGCCCTCTCCGAAGCCGGCACCAGCGCCCGGATTCAGAATAGCGAGGGACGGGCGGGGAATCGGTATCGTGAGCGGTTGCTCTGCCGGAAAAAAGTCTATTTTCGTACCATTCGGGGCAACCACATACTCCCCGCCAACCATATCGCCACGAGCCATTCGGACTACGCCGGGGTCGGTTTGGGCATCGGTGTCGAGGCGAAGACGAACGCCGTGCGCTGAGACCACGGCCACCCGGGGCGAGTCTGCGGGATAGATTGAATCAACCCGGAAGCCGAGTTCTTCCGTAAAGAACGCCAGCGTCTCCTTTAGCGGTCGTCCCGGCAGTACGATCTCTGCCAGCATCCTGTCGCCGTTTGTTGCTGCCTTGCCTTCCACTTCAGGCATGCGACAACAATATCCCGCGAATAATCTGTCCGACGAGTTCATCCTCGCCTTCATCCATGACCGTCGCTGAAAGCTGAATCCTGCCACCGGAGAAAATAAAAAGCCGAACTTCGACAGAGGGATCGTGGTTACGTAATTCCTCGACGAGATCCTGTGGACTCATGGCGATGATGTCGGTATCCCAATCGATATCGAGATAGAGCTCCTTCGCGTGCCCCTCTGATACAAACACTTTCGTGCGGACTCCTGGCACGTCATCCAGTTCTGCGATGATCCTGCGGAAGCGTTCGTTCTTGTAAGCAAAATCATCAGCCTCGGAAACACGCAGTCCCGCCTCCAGGGCGACAAGCATGCCGAGATACTCCTCTGCGGACACCTTCATGCCACGACCGATCGATATATCGTTCGGCGCGGAGTGACGACGTGCGTACCCGATCAGGTCTTTCCTGCCAAGGAGCAAACCGGCACTGTACGGACCGCGCAATCCCTTGCCGCCCGAATAACAGATCAGGTCGAACCCGGTGCTAACACCATCAACGACATTCCGGGCCGGCGGAGTCGTTGTTGCAGCATCGCAAAACGAAGGCACGCCGAGTTCCTGCGCGAGCTCGATGTAACTGGCCGCAGGAATGTTATCGCCATCCTGCGTCGGTTGAAGGAAAAACATCATCGCCGTCCTGTCAGAAACCTTTCGACGAACATCGCTTTCATTCTCGACTTCGACAAGCTTCGCTCCGGCAACCGTCAGCGACCGGTCATAGGTGTACCTGTGCTTCTTCTGAATGATAATTTCATTCTTCATGCCCGTCGTGTCAGGCAACTGCCGCATCTGGTCTTCGTCTCCAAGTGTCATGCATGCCGCGGTTCCGAGCACGATCGATGCCGTTGCTCCGGACGTCACCATGGCCGCGTCTGCCCCGACAAGTTCGGCAATGCGCTCACCGACTGCATCATGGAGCTCTTTCATCTTCACTTTGTTGTTTGCGGCGTAGCGCATGGCCTCGACCACTTCGGGGCGCATTCTTGCGCCTCCGTAGGCAGAATAGGCGCCGGCCGCGTTGATGAAGCGCGTCAGTCCAAGCTCACGAAAATAGTCACGTGCCGCCGGCTTCATTGTCGCCGCAGCACCGGCTGTACCCAGCATGGGCAACGAGAATGCCCCGGCAATGGATTTTAAAACCGTGCGTCTCCTGGCCATTTACGCCTCCACCCCGGTACGGCGGGAATTCAGTATTTCCGTGACCCGCCTGGTTACGATTTCGGCCTCGCCACTCTTTAAGGCAACAGCTGTCAGGTGCAGTTGATTGTTTGACAGGAACAGCGCCCTGACCTCGATTGATGGTTCACCATCCCGCAGCGCCTGCTTCAGGTCGGCAACACTGACATCGTAGATACGCTTATCCCATTGCACTTCAATATAGGGTTCACGTGCCTCAGCATTTGGCACCGCGGTCTCTACGGTAACGCCGGGTAGTCTTACGAGTTCCCGGCCCATCGCATTGACTGATTTCAACTGGCGGTCGTACTCGACCTCTTCATCGAATTTCAGGCTCGTTTCGACAGCGACCATCATGCCAAGGTATTCCTCAGGTGCGACTTTCATACTCCTGCCATAGGCACGATGATTCGGTGAGCCATTCATGCGCGCGAATCGCACAAGATCCTTCCTGCCGAGTAACAGTCCCGCACTGTATGGCCCTCGCAATCCTTTGCCGCCTGAATAGCAGACGAGGTCGAAACCTTTTTCTACGGTCGACCTGATGCCGCTGACCGGCGGCACCGTGGTCGCTGCATCGCAGAAGATCGGGATGTCATACTCCTTCCCCAGCGCGATGTAATCGTCGACATCGATTTTGAGGTCGTCCGGTCGATTCAGCAGGTAGAACATCATTGCTGTTTTGTCGCTGATGGCATCGCGGATATCATCCTCAGTTTCGACTTCCACGAGCAGCGCGCCGGGTGCCTTTATCGAGCGGTCGTACATGTAACGCTGACTTTTCAGGATAAGCACTTCGTTGGGCATGCCCGACGTGTCCGGAATGCGTTCGATCTTTTCCTCGTCGCCCTTTGTCATACAGGCTGCCGTGCCCAGGATGATCGCGCCGGTTGCGCCCGAGGAAACCATAGCGGCATCCGCGCCGGTCAGTTCGGCGATACGCAGTCCGACCGCATCATGAAGATCGGTCATCTTTGCCTTGTTTCGAATAGCGTAATCCATCGCTTCGATGACTTCCGGCCACATTTCGTTACCGCCCAGCGATGAATAGGGGCCGATGGCATTGATAAACGGCTTTACCCCCAGGTCGGCAAAATAGTCGGGTGTTACAGCTGCCCTCGCATCGGCTGCCATACTGCTCTGCGACATAATGCTGCCAAGCGGTGCCACCGCACTTAATCCGGCAAGGAAACGTCTTCGATTGGTTTTCACTGAAATGACCAGGTTAGGTATCGATGAGCCGAGGATAGCCTATTTTGGCCAATCCACGTCAATACGGGCAGGAACCGAAATACCGGGCATGCGGTCAAAACGGCGTGTTTTGTAATGTGCAACAGCGACGCACGGACCGTCGGAAAGTCGCGCATCTGTGTGACATACTCGATCCATTGTCGTGTATCAAAAACCTTGCGGGAAAGAGAAAATGCACCTGTCAGCCCAAAATAAGCTCCTAACAATCCTCGTGATGTCGGTCCTCAGTTGGCCGCGGATCGCCCCGGCTCACCACTCTGCGGTTGCTTTCGACAGAAGCGAAACGACGACTGTATCCGGTACAGTCGCGAAGTTTGTCTGGAGAAACCCTCACCTGAGCATCACCATTGACGTCGAGAAAGATGGCAAGTCGGAGCCGTGGCTGATTGAGGGTGGCAGCCCGACAGAAATGGTCACGAATGGATTTACGCGCGATTCCCTGTCCGTAGGCGACAAGATCACGGTTCTGATTAATCCACTGAAGTCGGGAAAACCCGGCGGGCTATTGCAGGGAATGACACTCGCAAATGGCAAAACGTTCGGCATGGAATATGCGGAAACCCCGACCGTAGCGGAAGAGGTACCGCAACAAATCCCGTCGCTGACGCCCTATGTTCCACCACCGGCTGGTGACACATGGCAAAAGCGCGAAGCGCGAACACGGCCGCCGCAGCTGCCGATTCCCTCGAAGGCTGCGAATCCGGTACTCGGCGCCCTTGATGCCGAGAACCTGGCCAAGCCCAGGCCAAAACCACCGTTTGATCTTACCGGCACCTGGGCGTTTCGGGGTGAAGACTCGGAGCAGCCGCATTATGGTCGCTACGAATTCAAACCTCACCCGGAATTCACGGAGAAAGGAAAGCGGATCTACGACGAATACCTCAGTTATGCGACCAAAGGAGAGCGCTACGCCGAGCCAACGGCTTTCTGTTATCCGGCCGGCATGCCGAGACTTATGACACGATTCGGATCCATGATGATGCTGCAGTACCCGACAGCAATCTTCATGGTCTCCAGGCTCAACAACGAGTATCGCGTGATTTTTCTCGATGGCCGTGAGCGTCAACCGGCGAATCTGCGCGATCCCAACTGGAACGGTGAGTCACTGGGCCACTGGGAAGGCGACACACTGGTGGTTGAAACGGAGGGTTTTACAGACGAGAACCACCTGATCCAGCAGGGCATCTTTACGGGCAACCAGCTCAAGATTACTGAACGTATTTCGATGATCAATGACGGCAACACGTTGAAGATGGATTTCATCATGACTGACCCCGAGCACTGGATCGGGGAATGGCGGCACACGAAGTTCCGCGATCGCATGCTGCATGGCGACGTCAGGGAGGCGAATTGCCTCGCCGAGGATAATCGGGCACTGCCTGGTATGGGGAACTAAGACTATGATCAAGCGTATACATCTGCTCGCTCTGTTCGCCTGGCTTGCTGTTCCTGTTGCCGGGTTTGCTCATCACTCTCATGCCTCGCTCAATATGGACGACGTCCGCACCTACAAAGGTGTCGTGGTCAAGTACGGCTGGACCATGCCCCATGTTTACCTGAAGGTTAAAGGGCCGGACGACAAGGGACGGATAGTCGAATACACGATCGAGATGGAACATCCACCGGCGATGGCTGCCAAGGGCTGGAGCAAGACAAGCTGGAAACCGGGCGACAGAATTATCTGGTACGGCGCCCACGATAAAGATTCGGACCGACACTACACGGGCCTTCAATGGGCTGAAACCGGCGACGGCACGCGCGTTGGTGCGTCCACGGATGTCGCAGCAGAGATAACGCCCTCTACAGATTTCACGGGTCTTTGGAAGCGCGACGATCCCGGCGGTTTCAAGCCACACTACAAGCCGCCGGTTGGCTGGCCCTTGTCAAAACTTGGACAGGCGCAGGTCGACAACTTCAGCGAAGACCAGAATCCGATGGTGACTTGCGGTAATCCCGGCCCACCGAAATCGATGCTCATTCCCTACCCGGTCGTTTTTACCAGGCCCGATGCCAACACGCTCGTGATGGAACGCGAGTTAATGGAAGAACTTCGGGTTGTGCACTTCGATCGCGATCACGAAGTCGGAGCACCATCCAAGATGGGCCATTCTGTCGGGTGGTTTGAGGGTGACACGCTGGTCGTCGAGACCACCAATTTCATCGCAGATGAGTGGGGTATCCACACCGGCATCAGCTCAAGCGAGCAGAAGCACCTGGTGGAAAGATTCACGATGTCGGATGGTGGCCTGCATCTCGCGGCCGAAATTACGGTAACGGATCCCGTGTACCTTGCCGAACCGGTTACGTTCTCGCACCACTGGCGCAAACTGGCCGATCGCGAAATCATCCAGGCACCCTGCACAATGGAAGCAGCCCAGCTTTACCTGGAGGCCGGTTACGAGGCAGCCAGGAAGTAACGCCGATCGTGGCGTTTTTTGGCTAGCCAGCCAGGTTGGAGCCTGCTAAAGAGGCGGAACGATCGGGTTCCGCCGACAGTCCGGCTTCACGAGCAATACCTGTACGTTCCCGATGGCGCGCTCAATGAATGCGCCTTCGCAATAACAAAAATAGTACTGCCACATTCTCAGAAATTCTTCTCCGTACTCCATAGACCAGATCTTGTCGAATTTGGAAAAGAAACGATCTCTCCAGTGACGGAGCGTATCAGCGTAGTGGGCGCCTATGTCTTCGAGATGATAGACACGCATGTCAGTCGCTGCAGTCAGGGAGGCGGTGATCGCCGTCACCGACGGCAGGAACCCGCCCGGAAAAATATATCGCTGGATGAAGTCGACGGACCTGAGTGCCGCCTGATACCTCTGGTCGGCGATTGTGATCGACTGCAGGAGCATCATGCCATCTGACTTGAGCAGTTTGCTGCACTGTGCAAAGTAGTCATTGAGAAACTCCTGGCCGACCGCTTCTACCATCTCAATAGACACTATCTTGTCGTAGGCGCCATCCAGATCACGATAGTCTTCGAGTAGCAATCTGATTCTGTCTTCAAGACCTGCCGCCCTGACTCTCTCTTTGGCATAGGCGTACTGCTCCGATGAAATGGTCGTCGTCGTTACCCGGCAACCATAATTCTCGGCAGCGTAGACGGCAAAGCCGCCCCATCCGGTACCAATCTCCAGGACATGATCCTCCGGAGATAACTGTAATTTCTTGCAAATCCTGTCGAGCTTCGCGATCGAAGCCTCCTCCAGCGTCATACCCTCTTTCTCAAATACGGCAGCCGAGTACATCATTGACTCGTCAAGCCACAGTTTGAAGAAATCGTTACCCAGGTCGTAATGGGCGGCGATATTGCGCCGACTACCTCTCCTGGAATTCCGATTGAACCAGTGTGCGAACTTTGCCAATGGCGCCGAAATGCGAGCCAACCCGCTTTCTATGCTTTCAAGGACCTGCCTGTTCCGGACGAGAATCCTCACGACGGTAGTCAAATCATCGCAGTTCCAGTAGCCAAGCATGTAGGCCTCGGCCGCCCCCAGTGCACCACCCGTTGCCAGCGAACTGTAAAATCGTGAATCCGAAACGGTAATGGTTGCGGTCAGCTCACCAGCCACACCGTAAGTTCTGGTCTCGCCTTCGTCTGTAATCTTCAGCCGCCCAATCTCCAAACCATCCAATCGGGCAAGAACCATCTTTCGAGACAGGTTGTCGAGAAACCCGGGTTTCGAATTGGCCCGACCAATTTCCCGGCGGGTGCCTGTCGTTGATACGTGACTCATTAATTTGCTCCTAACGGTGCTTTTTTGTCGGGGTGAGTAACCAAGGGACAACCTTTCAGCCACAGCCGAAGTGCTTGCCAGTGAATCCCGACAATGATCTTCAGCGTCATAAACGGGAATCGTGTCAGAACTCGCGCAAGCGAAAACCCTGTGATTTCATTTCTTCTGAGGTTCAGGGAGGCGCCGAACAAGCGATTTTCATCTGACCAGTTATCAATTCTTACCACCAGACCCCTGCCCGGCTCCGTCAGCAGCCAGTCATAAGTGATATCCATACTCATGAAAGGGGAAACGTGCATTTCTTTATCGGATCTATATCGATGCGTATCGCCGTCACCTGTATCCATGTCTCCAGACAAAACGTAACAGCACCGCTCGCCCCAGGGGGTGTTGCTGACTTCGGCAACAATTGCCTCTACGCGTTCATCGTTTTCATCAAAGCAGTAGTAGATGCTCAACGGGTTGAAGCAATAGCCGAAGTAACTCAAATTAGTAAGAAGCCGAATCGGACCTGGTGGTCGAGCGCCTGTGCGCTCATATACCAGGTCAGCGATGGATGCCTTCAACGAAACCGCCGGGTTGCCAAAATATTTTTCGCGACGAAACCGTGCGAGTGCCGGCCTGCGCGTTGACCACAACCAGCGGCCAGCGAACACCTGGTCGAGTTCATCAAGATCCAGGTACATCATGAATACACGATATCTGAACGAGTGGCCGACCGGCGACTTTCGCCAATGACTAACCTGCCCGCTGAAAATACTGCTGTGCATCCTCGTCCCTCGCATCGAAGTGTTTCAGTGCATTCAGCGCGCTGACCACGCCATCCTCATGGAATCCGTAACGCCAGTAAGCACCGCAGTAATAGCTCCGGTTCAACCCATCGATTTCTGCATGGCGCTGCTGCGCTGCGACGCCGGGCAGCGTGAAAACCGGATGATCGTAATCAATTGACCTGATTATCTTTTTCGGATCGATCAAATCGCGACTGTTCAGCGTCACGAAATATTGCCTTTGGGTCTGCAGCCCCTGAAGCGTATTCAGGTGATAGGTCAGCGTTACTCTCTCATTGAGATTCGATGGCAGGTGATAATTCCACGCGGCCCACGCCAGTCGGCGTTTTGGCATGAGGCTTTCATCGGTATGCAGAATCGCTTCGTTGTGCTGGTATGGAATTGCCCCGAGGATATCGCGCTCCACCCGGTCGGGCCTTTCGAGTAACTTCAAAGCCTGGTCGCTGTGACAAGCGAAGAACAGGTAATCGAACGTTTCTGATTTGCGCCCCGCTGCGTGGACTATGACGTTATCCGGATTTCGCTCCACCCGCTCGACAGGGCAATTTAGCCTGATGTGCTGCCGATGGTCCTTGACCAGTTCATCGACATACTGTTTGGAGCCGCCTTTGATCACCCGCCAGACCGGCCGGTTCTTAATATCCAGCAAACCGTGATTTTCGAAAAACCGAATAAAGAAATTGGCAGGCATTCGCTCCATCATCTCGGGCTCGGCAGACCAGATCGCTGCGCCCATCGGTATGAGGTAATGCTGAATAAATTCGCGGGAGTAGTGGCCGCGGGCGAGGAACTCGGCCAGCGACATATTCAGATCGCCGTTCGGCAACGTGCCGCGGGCTTCGCGATTAAACCGGAGGATATCCCTGACCATGCGGTGAAACGACGGTCGGAAAATATTACGGCGTTGTGCGAACAGGGTATTCAGGGTCGATCCGCTGTACTCGAGCGCGGCTTCCTCCGCCTGTACGCTGAAGCTCATTGCACTTTCCTGGGAATCAACGCCAAGCTCATCGAGTAACCGGATGAAATTCGGATAGGTCCGATCGTTAAACACGATAAAGCCGGTATCCAGCGCCAGCACATTGCCACCGTCCGGCACTTCAACCGTGTTCGTATGGCCGCCGATGTAGTCGCTCGACTCGTAGACGGTAATGTCGTTGTCTTTGTTTAGTCTATTCGCGACTACGTTTCCGGCAATACCGGTTCCGACAATTGCGATCTTCGGACGCCCTACCATTGCTGTGGGACCTTTTTGATCTTCGTGACGTCGTAGCCCATGTCGCCAATCATTCGCACGAGCGCTGCATATTCCTCAGCGTCGATCTCAGGCTCCCTGGCCATGATCCAGACATAGTCTCGCTTGTTTCTTGCGATCACAGTTTTGGAGTAGTCTTCGGTGAGATAGACGATTCGATAATCGGCCTTGATCGGCCAGATGAAACGCATACCCCAAACAGCGTTGGACTCTGTATCAGTTACAAAGCCCCTTGGATTGTGCTCTTTTCTTTTTCCATCAAAGCCATCTTTTCGGAATACAAAAGTTGTCGCAATACTTCCGTCGTCGTTCATTGCATACGTCTCAACGGCGTTGTGCGCGCCCTTTTCTACAAAGGTCGGAATATTGGCTATGACATACCAATCCCCCATGAAACGCTCGAGGTCGACATAATCGACCGTTGCCAGTGGCGGCTGGCTATTCGCGCAGCCACCCGCCCCGATAATTGCGACTAACGGCAGCAGCGAACGACAGACTTTCTTTAGATTCGACAATGTGATGCTCCTAGGTCAGTTCGTAGCGAAGCTTGCGACCGCCCTTGACGGTTGATTCGAGTGCCAGCCAACGCTGATCGGTGGAATACCAGATATCCAGTTTCATATCCTTGGCCTCGAGGTGATAGCGTATTGCCGGGACTTTCTCTCCCTTAACCACCAGGGCTTCTTCGGTTTCCCGGGTTACGGCGACTGGCAACAGTTCTCCGGTTTGAGAGTTGAGCAAGCGGGACTCGCGGAGGATCTCCGGATTCCAGTAAGCAAAAGTCTTCACGCATTCGCCCAGATCGTCACGAAACTGGTTCGTCTCTACGGTGAAACCCTCGTCGTTGCTTGACCCACTGACGGAAAACGGCGTTCCGTTCGCGTTCGTAGTGGAATCAATCTGCTGCAGGCAGTTATTCCGCCAGACCTCCCGATTTGAATGCTGATAACGGTAGGCCGTGAAGACAAGGAAATTTACCTTGAAATCAGCCTCCGTTGTTATCAGCCAGGAATCGTCATGCTTCGCAAGATAAAAATGATGATGACCAATTCTGGAATCATCGAGGTAAACGTTGAACTTCCACTCTCGCTCGTTTACAGGTGCATCAATAGTCGCCCACGCGGAAGCCGTTGCGACGAACATGACGACTACTGCACTTACTCCAAAAGCCAGGTTTGAAATTTTCTTCACGACGAAGCCCTGCCCTTTGCGGGACCCGGAAAGAACGTATTTGTTCTTTCGATGTACTCGGCGTACTTCGGGCGCCTGTTGCCGATGTCTTTCTCAAGCATTGCCACACCGGACACGCGCAACAACAGGAAGGACATCAACAGAGGCGACACGATCGACCACCAGCCACCAACCGGGACTGCGATCAGGTAGAAGCCCCACCAGATACAAAACTCGCCGAAGTAGTTAGGATGTCGCGTGAAACGCCAAAGCCCGGAATCAAGGACGCGCCCCTTGTTGCGGGGATCAGATTTGAACTTCGCAAGTTGCAGGTCGCCAACGGTCTCGAATATGAAACCGGTCAGCCAGATTATGGTACCGGCAGCGTCCAGATACCCCAGCGGCATATCTCCACTTACAGCTATCAGCAATGGCATCGAGATGAACCATGCGAGGACAGCCTGTAGCCCGAAAACGATATACAGGCTCTTGAACTCGAAATTCGGAGAGTTATTCTCGCGAATTTTCTGATACCGGTAGTCCTCTGCCTCACCCCAGTTGCGCCACGTTATATAAATTGCCAGGCGAAGAGCCCAGACCGCGACCAATACCGTTACCAGCAATGATCGAGAGCCAGGCAAATCTGCGCTAAGCGCGTATATCGCCGTTGCGATGAGAAACATTAACGACCACATACTGTCGACGATGCTTACGTCTTTACGATAAATACTGTAAAGCCACCCGGCCAGAGCAAAAAGGGTCAGTGCATAAAGTGCAGTTAGCCAGCTATGAATATCAAATGCATTGAGTTCCATGGTCAAACCCTGCTTTGCAGAACGGGAGCCTGGGTGCCATCAAGCGATTTCGCCAGCATCAGGAAAGCGGGGAAAAGGATCATCCAGGACAAACCCAGCGCGACAATTGCCGGGGTAAACTCGGTGAATTCAACTGCCCCGATTCTCGAACCAGCATAATAAGAAGCAGGTCCCGAGATGGCCCCTATCGCCGCCGCAAGAACCAGCCTGGTCTGGAGCCAGCGAAATGCCACATTGAGCGTCGTTGCGAACAACATCCAAATGGCAACGATCCAGTATGGCGCCAGTCCGGAAACTATCGTACCGCTCGAATAGGTGAGCCAGCCGGCGGCGACCAGGATACTGTCCACAGAAAGCCCAATCAGGCCAACCAGCGCGATCAGCATGAATTCACGGGACGGTTCGGCAACCACAAAAAGGTGGATTCCGATCGCTACGAGCACGATAGCCGTGCCAACAAGCGCCATCTCGTTGGCACCACCAAATACCGCTGAAACCCAGCCTATTTTGAAGGCGACGACGTTAATTAACAGGTTCATTGCTCTTTCCCCGGGGCACTCTGTCCCACTCTGGATCTGAAAAGGTAGTGACCAACACCCCACTCCCTTCCGCCATCCGTTCCAAACATCTCGCTAACGGCCAGAAAAAATATGCGCCAGCGCATCCACCAGCGGCGGGCATCCTCGGCGCCGTAGGTTCTCTCGATCACCGGAAAGGCAACCGATTTTCTGGCATCCATGTTTTGCAACCACGCCTCGGCGGTCTGCTGATATTGCTTGCCACTCCAGCGCCACTGCTCTTCCAGTTTGAGATGCTCCTGGAACCGCAGAGGAAGATCTCCGCTTGGCATAATGCCGCCGGAAAAAAAGTGCCGACTCATCCAGTCCTGCGGCCCCTGGTCTATATATTCGTACGCGGCACTGCGATGGCAGAAAATATGCATAAAGAACAGGCCGTCGTCTCTCAACCAGCCGGCAATGCGCCTGAACAGAACTTCGTAGTTGCGCATGTGCTCAAACATTTCAACGGATACAACCCGATCGAATTTTTGGCCGATATCAAAGTCGTTCATGTCTGCTGTAATGACACGGATATTTTTCAATCCGCGTTCAGCCGCCCGGGCATCGATATATTCTTTCTGCGACGCGGAATTCGAAACGGAGGTGATTTTTGATGCAGGATAGTTACTGGCCATCCACAGCGACAGGGATCCCCAGCCACATCCGAGCTCCAGGATGTCCTGTCCGTCAGTGAGACCTGCGCGCGCGCAAGTGATTTCAAGCGCTGCCGCTTCCGCCTGGTCCAAGGTGGATTCACCAGCGCCCCAGTAACAGCAACTGTACTTCCTGTGTTCGCCCAGTGTTGCAGAAAAGAATTCTGCTGGTACCTCGTAATGCTGCTCATTGGCGAGGTCCGGAACCAGGGCGATCTCTGAGTGTTTCATCATAGCGACGAAAGCATCAAGGTCCTTGCCATTCATGTACCGGACCTGGGATTTCCTTTGGTCCACCAGGTGGCGAATACCGCGACGAATGACCGAGTCCGGAATATATCCGGACTCGGCCAGTTCATTTGCTAATTGGGCTAAGTTAGTCATTGTCACAGGGTAAATCAAAAATCGTCCATCAGAATCAGTCCAAGCGGAAGTCCGCCGAAACCACCTTCTGCATCACGCGCGATAGCCGTATAGATGCCCCCGCCAACGATATTGATCGTCGCCGTTATTGCCGCGACTGTCGTACCTGTCGGAGCAATATTCACATCATAGATTCCTTCCGCTAGCGACAGAAATCCAGTATTGGCGCCCAACGGCACATCAGTAAGCAGTGGCGGCACTGCGGTGATATCGGCGCCTTCAGCCGTCACCCAGATATCGACATTGCCGGCCGTCGGCGATGCATGAATCAGGCGAACCTTCGCCTCCGTGGCTACTCGCCTCGGATCGTCGTCGGCGACAAGCGCGGTGATGTTTCCGCCCGCCAGCGTATCCAGCGCGACAACGGTGTAGGTAACGCCGGCCTCAAGGCTAAGGTTCACGTCAATCGGCGTTAGCCCGGAAACAGGCTCAACTACTTTTACATTGTAGTCATCGGCCGGGACACTGACGAACCCGGTGAAATCCGGAAACTCGATGCCGGGCACCAGGGGATTGGCCAGATCATCGTTGACCACGATATCAACCGCAGGCGCGTCTGGTGAAGCGTGCACGACACGAAGATCTGCAAGGGTTTCGATGTCCAGAATCTCTGAAGAACCGGTCGTATCCAGGACGGCCAGGCTGATGGGTGCTGAGGATCCAGCCGTTGTGTTCTCAACAGCTGCAACCAGCAAGTCGTTGCCATCTCCCAGGGTAATTGGGCCGGAATCAAAAACGACGGAGCCCGGTTGATTCGCTAAGGTAACTCGGATCTGGTAGTCACCAGCGGGGACCTGGATCGGCCCCAGATCTTCCTTAAACGAAAAAGTGCCAACCGCGGGTTCTGTCGTCAGATCGGCCCCGGGCGCCGTCGCGTAAACGGTAACTTGCGGCGCCAGCGGCGCAGCATGAAGAATCCTGACTTGTGCATTGCCGGCCGTAACCGCCCCATCGGGCTGTTCAAGTATGACCGGTTCAATGTTTGCTACGTCACCAACAGCCACAACGCTGTAAAGCGTGTCTGCAACAAAGGTCAGGTTTGTTGAAGGGATTACGGTCACCATGCCGCCCGGGGTATTCCCGTCGACCTGGATGTCGTAACTGCCAACGGCAAGCGAAATAGCCGCAGAACCTTGCTTGTACTCGAGCCCGGGCACCGCAGTTGATCCGTTAACCAGAACGTTGACAGCGGGCGCATCGGGAGAAGCATGCAACACCTGGATATTGAACTTTTCCGGTGCCGGTGCCGGAACTGGTGGCGACGTGGCCACGCCATCGTCGCTGCTACAAGCAGCGAGGGCGAGCATCGCAGCCAGCGAGAATATTTTGGGAAATTTGTACATTCGGTTGTCCTCCGAGTTTGCGAGGATTGATTCTGGCCGGGGTACGGAAGAAAATGGTTTCAAATTAGTCTCAATTTGTATCTGTTTGTAACGTCGCGCCTGGCGACTTCGCTGGCCTCATGATTTGACTGCTATGATTCATCCATGATCAAGATCCTGCTCATTGACGACGATAAAAAGCACTCCGAGTTGCTGCGTAACTACATGAAACAATTCGGTATTTCGCTTGACTGCGCCGGAGACGCGAGCGAAGGGTTTCGCAAACTGTCGCGAACGGACCCGGATTTGCTTTTACTGGATGTCATGCTCCCCGGTAAAGACGGCTTTGAGATTTGCCGCGAAGTTCGCCGCAACAGCCAGATACCGATCATCATGCTGACTGCAAGAGGCGATGTCGTCGACCGGGTATCCGGTCTCGAGATCGGCGCCGACGATTACATCGGCAAGCCCTTTGAGCCGCGAGAGCTGGTTGCGAGAATCCAGACCATTCTCAGGAGATCGGCCGCAACAGAGAGCCGGGATCCCGTTATGCGGTTCGAGGGGATCGAAATCGACGAAGAAGCGAAGGAGGTATTTGTTGACGGGGAGCGCATCGAGCTTACGTCGATGGAATTCGGACT
The DNA here is from genome assembly GCA_024640345.1 of Woeseiaceae bacterium. Lineage (GTDB taxonomy): Bacteria > Pseudomonadota > Gammaproteobacteria > Steroidobacterales > Woeseiaceae > SZUA-117. The sequence goes on along the minus strand of JAHEFD010000001.1, from coordinate 37,044 downwards.
GTTGACAATACTGGCCAAACGAGCCGGAAAGAAAGTCTCACGCGATGAGATTCTGAATGACCTGCGCGGTATTGACGCGGCCATCTTGACGCGCGCAGTTGACATCATGGTCAGCAGGCTACGCCAGAAGCTCGGCGATTCGGTTAAGCCGCCGCGCTTCATTCAGACGATCTGGGGCACCGGGTATGCATTTGTAGCACGACGACTGCCGAATGATTGAGAAACTGACACGATCCCTTTCGTTCCGGCTTCTTGCAATATTCCTGATACTCGCTGCCGCCTTTGTCTATTTTGCGACCGTTGGCATTCGTTGGGTATACAGCGAAGATGACCTCCGGGACTTGATAAGCGGTCACCTCTCACTACACATTGACTATGTGCGTCGCGACATCGGCGACCCACCAAGAATCGATCGGGCGCTGGCAATAACCAGGCAGGTGCCGGTAGACATCCGGATCTCCGGAAGTAGTATCGATTGGGCATCAGATCCGGATTTTCCGTCTGTCGACGAGCTCGATTTCGGTGCCAGCGATATCTTCAGCGAAGATCCCGGATCCCTGCTCAAGGAACTGCATGACGTCGAGTTCGCGGTCTTCGACGGGCACCGGTTTCTGAAATTAATCCAGGATGATTTCAGCATTATTGTCTCGTCGCCAAGAATCGCGGACAGCGCGGGAGGGCCGGACCTGCTGCCCATCATTCTCGCGATCGGCCTGATCTGGCTTTTTATAGCCTACCTTTGCGTCCGCTGGTTGTTTCGACCGATTATCGGAATTCGTAAAGGCGCTGCGCGAATTGGCAAGGGAGATCTCGACTACCGGATCACGGAATTCCGTCAGGACCAGCTCGGCGACCTGGCCCTGGACATCAACAAACTGGCGGGCGATGTCAGGGATATGCTCGATGCGAAACGGCAGCTGTTACTGGGCATCAGTCACGAACTCAGATCTCCGCTCTCACGATTGCGACTCGCACTCGAATTTATCTCGGACGGCGAACAGAAGGCCGATCTTCGAATCGAAATAGCGGAGATGGAACAAATCATCGCGACGCTCCTGGAGGCCGAGCGACTTAACTCGCGGCACTCAACACTGAACCGCACGAGCGTACAGGTTGATGAACTCGTGGAACAACTCATCGACACTTACTTTGAGCGCGACAAACATCGAATCTCTCTCGATGTTGTCGGTGACTGCGTCGAGGCGAATGTTGACGATGCGCGACTGCTTCTTTTGATAAAAAATCTTGTCGGAAATGGCTTACGTTACTCGAGAGAGACCGAAGGACAGGTTCGAATAAAAGTCAAAATGACCGATGGGAAGCTGGTAGTCGTGGTCGAGGATGAAGGCCCGGGATTCCCGCCTGAATTAGTATCACGGATCGGAGAGCCTTTTTTCAGGGGTGATCCGTCGCGAACACGGAACACAGGCGGCACCGGCCTCGGGCTTTACCTGGCGAGGCTCGTTGCGGAAGCACATGGCGGCAGCCTCACACTTGACGAGAATTACACCGGTGGCACGCGAATGGTGGTCACCATTCCGAACTCAACCGACTGACTCTCGACTGCAGGACTTGATTGAGGTGCAGAGATACAGCTAGATTGGCAGATCCACAATACAACAAGCTGCAACGATGACCGACTTGACCGGCAGGGTAATCTCCGTCCACTCCGGGTCGAATTCAGACCTCAGCAAGGACGAACATCCATCGATACGGGTCGAACTTGACGGAATCGTCGGCGACCGGCATCGATCCTATACACGAAAGACATGGTCCGGGGACAAACAACCGGAAGGAACCGTCAGGAGGAACGAGCGGCAATGGTCAGCCGTATCCGTTGAGGAACTCGCCGATCTTCAAAAGGAACTTGACCTCGCGAATCCCGTTAGCGCTGCCAGTCTCGGCGCAAACCTTTGCATCAGCGGCATAGGACAGCTTTCCCGGCTACCGAAGGGAAGCTGCCTGACATTCCCTTCCGGCTGTACCCTGGCAGTCGAGGAGTACAACCCGCCGTGTAAAGACATGGGCGAAATAATGGCAAACCTGCATACGACCAGATCCGGCAAGGCACTGGCAGCGACTTCCTTTTCGAAGGCCGCAAAGCTCACAAGAGGGATTGTTGGCGTCGTTGAAGCGGCCGGCGTAATCAATGCCGGTGACGAGGTTGTCGTGACCATCTATGAGACGCCGGCGTGGCTGGTTCGATCGCCTGGCTGATTGACGGTTAGCGGCAGATTAGCCTGTCGTCAGGGCAAAGGCCGATCCAGCATCGACGCATAGACTTTTCTTGCCGCATCGGCACGCTCAATGATTTGAAGACGCTGCTCGATGAGCATCGTCTTAAGTGACCCGCCAACGGACCACCCCTCCAGTTCGCTGACGGGGTCAACCTGCACGGTATCGAATTCCTCAAGATAGCCGAGCATCTTCCTGGCGATGCCGGCGACAGCATCTGTTTTTTCGAAACCGTCTCCAACGCTTATGAAGACAGGCGCCGAGTGGGCAAGGGCCTGCTCTCGGCCATAAGCCCGGATGGCAAGCCACACGCCGTCCGACGCCGTTAATTCGTGGCTCAGTGACAATGAATTGTCCTCCGTCACCTCCGTTGCGACAGCGATAATTTCACCATGGGCAATCAACTCAAGCCGGTCCAATGCTTCTATGTCAGGCTTCATCGATGCGGCAGCTACGATTTTGATTGCATCACCGGGCGATAACTCGATTTTCGAACCCATTCCCTTCCCATTGACAGTGAACTCCAGCATGGGGCCATTGGTAACAAATGTCTGGTTGGCTTTTAGCTGCTCATACCATTGATCGGTGCTGAAATTCTCGCCGACAAAAACATAATTTCGCTCCCCGCCTGGTGCACTCAGGTAAGGAAAATCGGAACCCGCCGTTGGCGTCAGCGCGAACCCCAGGTTGAGAAAGTCATACCACAGGTCAGTCGCCAGTATTCCGTCCTGCAGAACCTCGACGAAGTCGACGGCGCCGAGCGGTACGTCCAGCGCCAGCCCCCGGCGCACATTGAATAGCTCACCGGCAACGTGCGCATAACCTGACATGCCTCCCTGCTCCCGGTAGGCTGTAAAGATCCGGTCATAATTAAGATACTGGCTGGCGGGACGATATACTTCACTGATATTGAGGCTAATCGTGTGTCCGCGCACAGCCGTTCGCGGATCCTCCACCCCGGGCACGAGCGCATAGCGTCCTTCCACGTACCTGCCTGGCATGCCGAATGCATATTGTGAGAAGTGGGTGTCAAACGGGTTACCCATTTGCAGGACATTGGTCACGTGAACGTCTTCTGCCTGCATGATGGCGCCTGTTGATTCGTTGTCCTTTTCGCTGCGAATCATGTGCACATGATCGTCGCCCGAGTACCATCCCTTCCCGGGCATATTCGTCCATCGCTTCAAGTCGACGTTCACATCGGTGCTTGCGTCGCTAAGAATCTCGAAATCCGTCGTGACGAGTTCATACTCGGGTCCCTTGCTGATCACCAGGGAATAGCTGCCTACCGGCAACGTTGCTGCATATTCGCCGTCAACGTAAAAGAAATGCCGATTGTCGTGAGGCCAGGGACTGATCGCGCTATGTGTCGAACGAAGAAAAACCTGCTTTGTGAGATCGTCATAATTCCTGATGGTTACTGCGGATTCAGCTGGTAACGGCATGCGGCCGGAAGCATCGTAGATGCCAACGCGCGCTGGCGTGGCCTGTCCTGTCTCGTTTCTGACAACCAGGTCAAGTTGCCCGGATACTGTCCGCGACGGCGTTTTGTAAGAACGATCGATTTTAAGATCACAGATCACGATCCTGTGATTCTCATCCGGCGTTCCGGGCCACATTGCACTCGGAGCAGCAATCGCAATATCCGTGCCCGATTCACCACGGTTGGCAAAGCGTGCACGCTCCAGTTCTATTTTGCGCGTAACCCAGCGTTCGCCACTCGGCTCAAGCTCTATCTCCTGCAACGGTTCCGACATTGCGTTTCGGTCGTAGGAGATCCAGAAACCGGTGGAACGACTGGCATCGAAGGTGATTTCCACGCTGACGGTCTCATCAATATCAAAAGCGAACTCATCGTCAACATCGAAAATAAAATAACTGCCATTGATGCAGCTTCTGTCGTCCACCGTCTCCGGCTCCGGAAACCCGAGGTTCACGGCAGCCTCGATTCCGAATGAATCTCCATAGCCGGAAGACAATACCCTGCTGACGTTGGGCACATCCCAGTCCAGTGTTACCGTTCCGTGCGGACCGGTGAACTCGTGTGCAGAGCTGGCGCAGCACGAGAAAAACAGCATTGCGATTAGTTTATTCGCTGTAACTGGTCGCACGATAAACCACCTCTCCATTCATCAACGTCATTACCGGCCTCATATCTTTAAGCTCCTCTGCCGGAATCGAGTAAGGATCGCTATCCCAGGCAACGATATCGGCGAGCTTTCCAACCTCGATCGAACCAATCCGGTCTTCCATGAAAACCTGTCGTGCAGAAACATTGGTGTATGCCTTCAAAACATCGTGCGCCGAAATCGTTTCGTCCGTTCCCCAGGGATGCGATCCGTGCGTGCCGAGCATTGCTTCCCGGGTAACCGCGGCCCAGATTGCGTAACGTGGCGCATAGGGGGAGACATCGAAGTCCGAGCTGCCGGCCCATCGAATGCCTTTCTCCCGGAAGGTTCGCAGCGGGAGAACACGCGGGCTCCTTTCCGGCCCGAAGTTGGCAGCGTATGCATCGCCAATCCACCACAGGAATGCAGGCTGAATCTCCGGGTAGCCGGCATCGTATTCACCTTGCAGATGCACCATCAGGTCCATCGCATGCTCGGTTGGGACGTTGCAGTGAATGATACTGTGGCGAAGTCCGCCAAGCGGATTGTCAGCAATGACCTCTGCGTAGGAATCCAGCGTAAAGTCGATGGCCCTGTCCCCGATCGCATGCGTGCCGATATGAATGCCAGCATCGTGGAATAAACGAATCTGGTCGAGAAGCAGGTCGGGTGCAAGATAGGTCAGCCCGGTATTGCCCTCGTCAATGCCTCTGAAATCCTCGTTCCAGTCGTCGTACATCCAGGCAGTCCGTGCCGTACCACTGCCATCGACATAGATTTTAACTCCACCCGAAATAAGGTCAGCGCCGGCCGCCTCGGTGCCGGGATGGGTAAATGACTTGATGCGCAATAGCAACTCCCGAGCCTCGCTCATCGTGTCGGGCACCCGCCACAGCGTAAACACGCGAACACTGAGGTCGCCATTCAGTTTCACTGCCTGGTAGGCATCCCATTGGCGCTGATCGATCTCCGGATCCTTGATCGTCGTAATACCCTCGGCACCAAGCCCGCTTACCCGCTCGGTAATCGCCTCGACGAAGTCCTCTGCCGTGATCGCGGGTGTAATCGAATCTACGAGACTCATCGCCTGGTCAGCCAGTATCCCTGTCGGATTACCGGCGTAGTCGCGGACGATAACGCCACCCTCCGGATCCGGCGTGTTAACGTCGATTCCGGCAAGTTTCAATGCCAGCGAATTGGCAACCCCGTAATGTGCGGACGTGTGCAAAAGCCATACCGGGTTTTCCGGTGTAATGTCGTCCAGGTCTGCTGCCACGATATCGCGCTGATCGGATAACTTGCCTGCATCCCAGTTCGAACCCACGATCCAGTCGCCTGGTTCCAGGTCCGCGCCAGCCGCTGCGATTTTTTCGCGAATATCGTCGATGCTGTTCACCGCCGGGTACTCGATGTCCAGGGAAGAAATCTCACCCAGCGCGCCCCATGCAAAGTGATTGTGCGTGTCAATCAGACCCGGTGTAACTGTCTTTCCGTCGAGATCGAAGACTTCGGTGCCAGGTCCTGCAAGTGCAAGGATTTCAGCCGTCGTGCCGAGTGCCGCAATGCGATTGCCCTGAATCGCGACCGCCCCGACAATCGATTCATTCGGATCCATTGTTACCACTCTAGCGTTGGTCAGAATCTTGTCCGGGACGAGTGCCTGCGACCTCTCCCCACCGCACGAGACCAACAGCGAAACAATGCCCGCCGCTGCAATGCGCCTCACTTTGCTGTCACCTATTCTCGTGCAGAACATGTCGACGTCCTGTGAAGTATTGGAACGAAATACTATTGTGCCTGCTGCAGGATTGAGTGACCATTGTTAGATCAAAGGAGATACCGACTGCGATGCCTCTCGTAGCACACAACAGCTTGCCAACCTTCCAGCGCCTTAAGGAAAGTGGCCATGAAGTACTGTCGCTTGATCGGGCAATGCACCAGGACATACGTGAGCTGCATATCGGCTTCCTGAATATGATGCCGGATGCGGCACTTGCCGCTACGGAGCAGCAGTTCATCCGCATGGTCGGCAGCGCCAACCCGATCGCCCAGTTTTACATCTACCCTTTCTCACTGCCGGCGCTAAATCGCGGCACCGAAGCTGAGGCGCATATTGCGAATCATTATTTTCGATTCGAGCAGCTGAAAGAGCAGGGGCTTGATGCACTGATCATTACCGGCGCAAACGTGGCGAATCCTTTTCTTGATCAGGAGGCTTTCTGGGGCCCGCTTATGGAAGTAGTCAGCTGGGCAGATAAGAACGTGGCATCCATTCTTTGCTCCTGCCTCGCGACGCATGCTTTGCTAAAACATCACTACGGGATCGACAGGCAGCCATTACCGAGGAAACAATGGGGCATCTACAGCCACAGAATCAACCCGTCCGGGCACCCGTTACTTCGGGACATCAATACTCGCTTCGACGTCCCGCACTCCCGATACAACGATATAACCAGGGAACAACTTGAGGGAGCGGGACTCACCGTCCTTGCCGCGAGTGATGCTGCCGGCGTACACCTTGCCGTAAGCCCTGACCTGTTTCGCACGGTTTACTTCCAGGGGCATCCCGAATACGACGCCGTGAGCATTCTGAAGGAATACAAACGCGAAGTACTGCGATATTTTTGCGGCGAGCGAGAAACCGGCCCCCGCTACCCGGAAAATTACCTGCCTCCCGAAGCCGAAGACATCATGAAGCGGTTTTTTTCCGCGGCACGAAATGCAATCCAGAGTGGCGATGAACTGCCCGATTTTCCGGAAGATGCTTTGACTGTGCTGGTTGACAACACCTGGGGCGATACAGGCAGGGCCATCGTCAACAACTGGCTGGGCCTCGTTTACCAGCTCACCAACCTTGATCGCAGGCAACAATTCATGCCGGGAGTTAACCCCGACGATCCGCTTGGCCTTCGGCAGTAACACGTCTTTCGACCGGTATCCGGTTCCCTGATCAACCGCGTTCCGTGTATGATCTAGCCCAAATTTCGACGTAGTGACCAACGCTCTCAAGGAATAATTTCATGGGCTTCAGTACCAAACAGATACACGCAGGCGTAAAGCCGGACCCGACCACCGGCGCCATTTTGACGCCGATTTATCAGACGACAACTTATGTTCAGCCCTCGGTCGACGAATACCTGAGCAAGGGCTTTTCGTATTCACGATCCGGCAACCCGACGGTACGTGCACTCGAAAACAAGCTTGCGGAACTCGAAGGCGGTGCTGACTGCGCAGCATTTGGCACCGGCATGAGTGCGGTAACAGCGACCATGCTGGCGTTCCTGAGCGCCGGCGACCATGCGATCATTTCTGATGTCGCATATGGTGGCACCTACCGTCTTTGCACAAAGGTGCTTACCCGTTTCGGCATCGAGTTTACTTTCGCCAACGGGGCCGATCCAAATGACGTCGCCTCGTCCGTTCGGGACAACACGAAACTGATCCTGACAGAGACACCGGCGAATCCCACGATGAAGTGCACGGACATCGCGGCGATTTCGAAGATCGCGAAAAAAGCGGGCGCCGTTCACGCGGTAGACAACACGTTTCTGACCCCCTACTTCCAGCGCCCATTCGAACTTGGAGCCGACCTTTCGATCCACAGCACGACAAAATATATGGACGGTCACAATGCAACCGTAGGCGGCGCCGTTATCAGCAAGACGGCGGAGCTGGCTGAAAAGGTCAAGTTTATCCAGAACAGTACCGGCAGCATCATGTCGCCGATGGTGGCGTGGCTGACGTTACAGGGCTGCAAGACCTTGTCAGTGCGAATGGAGCAGCAATCGGCGAACGCAATGGCCATCGCGGAGTTCCTCGAAGCGCATCCGAAAGTTGAACAAGTGTGCTACCCGGGCCTCAAGTCTTTCGCTCAACACGAACTGTCCAGCCAGCAGGCGACAGGTTACGGCGCCATGTTGTGGTTTGAGGTCAAGGGCGGCCTGGCTGCGGGCAAGAAGCTGATGGACAGCGTTAAACTCTGGAGCCTTGCAGAGAACCTTGGCTCCGTGGAGTCGCTGATCACTCATCCGGTTACGATGACACATGCCGATGTTGAGGCGAAAGAACGTGCACGGGTCGGCATCATCGACGGATTGGTTCGTTTGTCCGTGGGTCTTGAAGACAAGGAAGACCTGATTGGCGCCCTGGAGAATGCACTCAAACAGGTCTGAGCAAGACAGGAGTCGCCGATGTCGGACTTTTACGAATTTGACACTTTAAGCCTGCACGCCGGGCAAACCGTCGACAAAGAATTCGGCGCTCGTGCGACTCCAATATATCAGACGACGTCGTATGTCTTCCCGGACACGGATACGGCGTCGTCGATTTTCAATCTCGAACGCGGCGGACATGCCTACTCACGCATAAGCAATCCGACTGTCGGTGTGCTCGAACAGAGAATCGCGTCACTTGAAGGCGGTTCTGCAGCCGTTTGCACCGCATCCGGCATGGCCGCTACTTTTTGCGCGATCACGGCGATTCTCAGCCAGGGGGACCACATCGTCGCTTCATCGCAGATGTATGGCGGCAACATCAGCCTGATGAAGAACACCCTGCCGCGTTTCGGCATCACCGCGACCTTCGTTGACCCAACTGACATCGATGGCTTTGGCAAGGCTATCAAGGACAATACGAAACTTATTTACGGCGAACTCATTGGCAATCCCGGTCTCGACATTCTTGATCTCGAGGCGATCGCGAAAATCGGCTCGCAACACCACATACCTTTTATGGTGGACGCAACGTTCAACACGCCCTATCTGTGCAGACCGTTCGATTTCGGCGCCAACATTACGATGCATTCGGTGACCAAGTGGATGGGCGGTCATGGCGCTGCGATCGGTGGCGTTGTGGTGGACGGCGGCAACTTCGACTGGGGAGCAACCGACAAGTACCCGACTATTTCCGAGCCGTACGCGCCATTCCAGGGTATCAACCTGTGGGAAGAATTTGGACCTGCTGCATTTGCTACCCGGATTCGGGCCGAGGCCATGCGTGATTTTGGTCCGTCGATGAGCCCCATGAACGCCTTCCTGCTTCTGCAGGGTATTGAAACGCTGTCTCTCAGAATGGACAAGCATTTATCCAACACCATGAAAATGCTGGATTTCCTTCAGAATCACAAACAAGTGTCCTGGGTCAGCCACCCCAGCCTGCCATCGCACTCGAGCCATGCACTTGCGAAGAAGTACCTGCCAAAGGGCGCCGGTTCCATCGTCAGTTTTGGCGTTAAAGGAGGCCGCGATGCCGGTAAGGCATTTATCGAAAATGTCGAGCTCGCTTCGCATCTTGCCAACGTCGGCGATGCCAAGACGCTCATCATTCACCCGGCAACAACGACGCACTCCCGCATCGACGCGCAGGCGCTGGTCGCGGCAGGGATCACCGAGGACATGATTCGACTATCTGTCGGGCTCGAGGACATCAAGGATTTGCAGTCCGGATTCGAGGCTGGTTTCCGTGCTGCCCGGAAATTTGCCGGCGAGTAATCATGTATTTCGACGTTAACGGAAAGCGCATCTTCGCAACGACCGGCGGTAAGAAGTTCGATAACTCACTACCGACCGTTATCTTCCTGCACGGCAGCGGGCTGGACCACACGTTTTGGGGCCTGCATTCGCGGTTTTTTGCTTTCAGAAAATACAGCGTGCTGGTACCGGACTTTCCGGGTCATACCCACTCGGAGGGTCCCCCGCTGACATCGATCGAATCGATGGCCGACTGGTTGAACGATGCAGTTGAATCGCTTTGCGCCAGGGACATTTCGATTGTCGCACACTCGCAGGGATGCCTTGTCGCGCTGGAGTTCGCGTCACGTTTCAAAGACAGGGTGAAAAGCGTTTCCTTCGTCGCCAGCGGCCTGGCAACACCGGTCAACTCCGCCCTGATTGATGCCGCAGAGAATAATCCTGAAGCGGCAATAGCAATGATGGTCGGTTGGGGTTTCGGCTCCGCTGGTCATCTGCACCAGGGTCCGGTACCAGGCAACTCGATGGTTGCCGCCGGGCGCAAGATCATGCGTTCCAATGTGCCGGGTGCGCTCGCCGCGGACCTCAAGGCATGCAATGCCTACAGTAACGGGAAAACAGCGGCGGCCGCCATTGACTGCCCGGTGCAGGTCATTCTCGCCGGCAAGGATCGAATGGCTCCGCGCAAGGCAGGCATGGAACTGGTTGAGCACCTGCACAATCCGGAGCTGCACATAATTCAGGAAAGCGGCCACATGATCCCGCAGGAAGCACCGGACGAGAGTCGCCTCCTGCTCAGGAATTTCATTTTCAGTAACAACCCGTCGGGCTGACCTGATGTACGAGATTAATAAAGCCGCCGTTATAGGCGCGGGCACCATGGGGCTTGGCATCGCAGGCCAGCTTGCAAATGCCGGCGTTGATGTCCTCCTGCTTGACCTGCCGTCGGACGGCGAGAACCGCAATGCGGTCTGTGAGCGAGCGATAGAAAGGTTGCTTGACCCCAACCAGCCTGGCTTGCTTCATGAAGATTATTTGAAGCGCATAACGATCGGCAACATCGAGGATGATCTGGACAAACTTGCCGGTGCCGACTGGATCGCCGAGGCTGTTGTAGAACGACTCGATATAAAGAAAGCGTTGTACAAAAAAATCGACGCCGTGCGCAAAGGTGGGTCGATCGTATCGTCAAATACATCGACGATCCCTATTTCCCTGCTCGTTGAAGAAATGCCCGCGAGTTTTCGCGCCGAGTTTGCGATAACGCATTTCTTCAATCCGGTCCGCTTCATGCGTTTACTGGAAATCGTGCGGGGAACGGACACTCGCCAGGACGTCATCGACTGTCTTGAAAAGTTTAATGACGAGCGCATGGGCAAGGGCATCGTGCTCTGTAACGATACTCCGGGATTTCTCGGCAATCGTGTCGGCGTATTCGCAATTCAAACCGCACTACACGCAGCCTTTCGACTGGAACTCAAGCCAGAGGAGGCCGATGCTGTTTTCGGCAGGCCGATGGGAATTCCGAAGACCGGCGTTTTCGGCCTTTATGACCTGATCGGCATCGACCTGATGAGCGATGTTGCGAGAAGCCTGGTTTCCATACTTCCGGAGAACGATGCGTTTCACCGGGTCTCTGCCGATATCCCCCTGATGACGCGAATGATCGACGAAGGCTACACCGGCAACAAGAGCAGGAAAGGCGGTTTCTACCGCCTGAAAGACCCGGGAGACAGCACCAGCCGACAGACACTCAATTTCTCCGGTTTTGACTACAGGGATTACAGTTCCGACAAGCCGGCAATTGCAGCCAGGGCCGAAGCTGCCGCAGATTTCACCGTACTGCTGGAAGACGGCGGGAAGCTGGGGCAGTACGCCTGGGAAATCGTATCCAACACGCTTTGTTATGCAGCAGGGCTGGTTCCAGAGGTCAATGAGTCCCTTGTTGCCATTGATGACGCGATGAAGCTTGGCTACAACTGGATCCAGGGCCCCTTCGAGATGCTCGATTCAATCGGTGTGGATCGGTTTATTGCCCGCCTGGAAAGTGAAGGCAGGACAGTACCGGTATTTCTCGAAACAGCCAGGGGAGTCACTTTCTATCGTGTGGACAACGGCCGACTTGAGTTTTTACAGCCTGACGGAAGCTATCGAGAGTTAAAGCGCGCGCCCGGCGTCATTCGATTCAGCGAAGAACGACGTAAGCTAAAGCCCACGCTGGAAAACGACGTTGCCAGCTACTTCGTACTGGAAAGCAACGTCGGCCTGGTCGAATTTCATTCGAAGGCGAACACACTGGATGGCGAATCGATGCACCTGATCGCCGAAGCTGTCATCCACGCAAGCGATAACTGCAAAGCGCTGATCATTCACAACGACGCGCAGCACTTTTCCTGCGGCGTTAATCTTGAAAGCGTGCTTGAGTTTATTGTTCGCGATGATATGGATGGAGTCGACCAGTTTCTCGCACATTTTCAACAGACAGTTTTATCCCTGAAACACGCACCGATTCCGGTTGTCGCCGCGCCATCCGGCCTTTCGCTCGGCGGCGGTTTCGAAGTTGTGCTGCATTCCGACAAGGTAATTTTTCATGCCAATTCGGTTACCGGCCTGGTGGAAACCCTGGTCGGGGTCGTGCCTGGCGGTGGTGGCGTCAAGGAAATGCTGTACCGCGCGTCTGACCTTAATGGCGACACGACCAGGGGAGCATGGGAGGCATTCATGAATATCGGCTACGGCAAGACCGCGAAATCTCCGCTCGAGGCTGAACCGATGGGTATGTTCCGTAAGGGCGTCGACGAGTACATCATGAACCGTGACCGGCTCCTTCAAACCGCAGTTGATGCTGCGCTTGCGATGGTGCCTGCGTACGCTTCGGCCAGGCGCGGCTCACTGAAGATGGCAGGCAGAGCCGTGTGGAAGGAGATGATCGAGTGGCTGGAGAGGGCTCATGCGAAGGGATACCTGACACCGCACGACGTGACGACGGGTAGCCAGATCGCCATGATCGTTACCGGCGGAGACGTCGATGCCGGCACCGAAATGAGCGAACAGGATTTGTTCGATCTCGAACGCCTGGCATTTACCACGCTTGCCCGGACACCACAAACCAGAGCGCGCATCGAACATATGCTCTCGTTCGGCGCCCCGCTGCGCAACTAGAGGGCGGAAAGGCTTCTAGATCAGGGCCGGCCCTGATCCACTCTTTTCGGGAGCCGCTAAAAACTGACGCCGATGCCGACATACCCTTGCTGGATGAAAGAGTGATACCCGAGTTCGACAGACAGGTTGCCAAATGACATCAGCAGTCCACTGTTCAGGTTTACGCCGTCATCATCAACAACGGAATCAGGTACAAGGTAGTCACCGTCACCGTCCAGGATACGCTGGGGGTCAAACAATTCGGCATAACCGGTAATCGAGGCATAACCTATACCGAGATACAGGCCCAGGCGATCGCCAAGGAAGTACGTCCCGCCTGCATTGACGGTTGCGAAGTCTGAAATTTTGTCCGTGATGGCGTGGCCAAAACTTGCCGGCGAAAGATTCTGGTAAAAGTCACCTCTTTCGGACGTCGTGGCCGTGGTTACCTGCCCGCTGAAATAAAAGCCCGGCGAGAACCTTTTGAAGGTGTACACGCCCATTCCGATAACGGTTTCATAGTCGCTGTTCGGCAGGTACTGAAAAGTAATAGCCCAGTGATCGGACTTTTCGGTCGTCTCATCCGCAAACGCCTGCCCGAAAAACAGGGGGACCAACAGGGCCCATTGAGTAAGCTTCTTCATATACGCGTCTCCTACAGTCAATCCGATAACCTGGCAAATGTCCGTCACAGCTGCCGGCGCTCTCTACGAAACCGGATTCTGCAAGCCGCGCGAGCGAAATAACTGATAATTGACCGATATTGTTCTGATGAACTGAAGGATGCGCCGATACTTCGGACAAGTATCCGTTTTTTTCGGATGCCAGCTGCGAATCCGGCCGACGACATCCCCGGAACGATCGAACCTGCGCTGGTCATCTTCGATTGACCAGTCATTTACCGGCAAAGACCGCGACTGCAGTGGAACCATTGGGCGGGGAATAACGTGTCAGTAGACATAGAGGCGCATTTTGTCCCGGATCGATGGTTGCCCCCACGCGCGGGTCATACCAAAGTGGCTATCGACGCGGTGCGCCAATAAGAAAACAAGCTGTCACCTCGACCGGTATCAAACGAACGGCGAAACACGGTTTGACAATAATAAGAAGGGGGTTCAAGTTCATGAAAGACCATAATCAGGACTACTTACTGGAAATATTCTGCGGTGCGTTATTTGTCGCATCGCTGGGCGTGGCCATTTTTGTGGCGTGGGCAACCGTCTGATCCTATCCGTTTTTTGACCCGGCAGAATCGTCACTGTCGATCGCCAGGTCTGGCGCCAGTCCGTCGAAGCATGCGGTTTGCCACCGGAGCGAATATACTGGGAGCTCCGTCAACTGCGGCGTAACGATCATGACTGCCCGGATACACCAATGGCCTGTGCGGCTGCTCTTTATGCTTGCCGGATTGTTTCCGCTGGCCGCAAATACCGCCGAGTGGCCGGACGGGGCGAAAATCGCGGTGACATTAACGTTTGACCTGGACGCCGAAACCGTCTGGTGGAACGATGTCGATGCGATGACCGGCAATCCGAGTTCGATTTCACACGGACGTTACGGGCCTAATGTGGCAGTGCCCAAAATCCTTGCCGTTTTGGAAAAACACAATGTCAGGGCGACGTTTTTCATTCCGTCCTGGGTCGCAGAACAATACCCGGGTGCCGTCCGCCAAATAGCCGGTGCCGGCCACGAAATCGGTGCGCATGGCGTAAAACACATCTCACCGCTGCAGTTGACCCGCGAACAGGAAGCGGCGACATTCGCAGAAAGCGTACGCGTGCTGGGCCAAATCAGCGGCAAACGGCCGGTCGGATACCGCGCCCCGTCCTGGGCATTCAGCAATGAGACACTGAAGCTCGCCGCCAGGTCAGGCTTTCTCTATTCAAGCAATCTAATGGATGCGGACGAGCCCTACGTTCATGACAATCCGCCGGGACTTATCGAATTGCCGGTTTCCTGGGTACTCGACGACGCACCCTATTTCTGGTTCGACGAAGATTCCTGGAACAAGACGATTCACTCGGCGGCATCGGTCGAAGCCATCTGGCAGGAAGAATTTAGCGCGGCCTACGACAATAATGGCTACCTGAACCTGACGATGCATCCGCAGATTATCGGGCGCCCGGCCAGGCTACGAATGCTCGACGAATTCATCGGCTGGATGAAAGGCCACGAGGGCGTCTGGATGACGACCGGCAGCAGCATCGCTGTGTTTATCCGGGGACAACAGGGCCGCTCTCCATAACGCGAGCGGAACCGAATGCCGCGATCTCGAGTCCATTTTTGCCATCCATCAGGGCCGGAAGCCTTGCACAGCGAGCGAAACATTACATTGCCTCGAGCAATCGCTCCGGTAGAGTAACGATCTGACCCTACAATCCGGAAACCCTGCATGATCTTCTTTTCGAACAAGTCACGACCCTATTACCTGGGCCCCTACCCACTGGAAAGGCTTGCCAGGGATGCCGCTCTGCTGGAGCGCGAAACTGCATTGCCTCGCAGTGCGCGACCGAATCGAATTACGCCTGCATCCAGTGGATTTTCCGCCGCGCTCGATAAGTACCACCGGATCTTTCATGCATTGCGCGATGACGAGCCGGTTGCGGTCAAAGCGCCCGTTCCGGATGACCTCCATCGTCGCATGGTCGACATCAAGGGCTCCGCCTATTTTCTCAATGCAAGCCAGGTAGGTATATGCTCACTCGGGGAATCGTGTTGGTACGTCGACACCACGCCACTTCAGCATAGTCACGCTATCGTTGTCCTGGTTGAACACGGCCGCTCACCCGAAAACGGTTCACTGGCCAACTCGTGGGTCGAGGACTGTATACCGCAGGCAGCTTCCTTTCGCGCTTACGAAATAGCGATCAGTGTCGCGAATCATATTCAACTGATGGGGTTTTCAGCGGTAGCACATGACGAGCTGCACGGTGACGTCGATGCAGATCGTCTTTCTGTCATGTCCGGACTCTGCGTCCGGAAAGGCGACAGGATAGTGAATCCCTACCTGGGGGAACATTACGAATTCGCGATTGTGACGACCGATTACGGCATCGAAACCGACACGCCGTTGGCGCGAGGTGTGGAGGCAGGCGCGAGGAACCTGGCTTACTGGCTGGGCGTTGGCGGCGCAACGTCGGGCCTCGAGCGCTGGCGGCAGTCAAAGCGCCCGACACACATGAGCAAGTTTGCCATGGAGTCCGTCGAACGCGTGGATCGACCGACTACGTTGATAATAGATGACGAGGTTCCGAGGGTCCCGAAGCGAGCATCCTTTTTCGAGCGGCCGATTCACGGAGACCTCGGACCCAAAGCACAGCGCGAACGAACCCGCTTTTCATTCAAGCATCCGCTGGCAAAGGCAATGACCAACCAGATTGGCGCCATGGTTCCGCACCAGGATGGACCTGTCGCGGAAAATCGCTCCGCCAGCTGCTCTGATGCAGCGGAAAACACGCGAGCACTGAAGTCGCTTTCGTATCTCCTCGGCGCGGAACTCACTGGCGTCTGCGAGATTCCGGACTATGCCTGGTATTCGCATGTAGATAATGGCCGGCCCGTCGAGTGCCATCACAAATACGCCGTCGTCATGCTCATTGACCAGGAATACGACACGATGGAGGGTGCGTCGGGAGATGATTTCATATCGGGAGCGCAATCGATGCGAGCCTACATGCGCGGTGCCATAATCGCAGGCATTATGGCAGAACACCTTCGCGCTCTCGGATTTGACTCCAGGCCACAGACGAACGCCGATTCCGAGGTTCTGCAATTGCCATTGATCCTGCTCGCGGGACTTGGCGAACTGAGCCGCATCGGAGAGCTCGTCCTCAACCCTTTCGTCGGCCCGAGATTTAAATCGGTTGTGCTGACAACGGATATGCCCCTCGTTCCCGACAAGCCGATTGACTTCGGCCTGCAGGAGTTTTGCTCGGGCTGCCTGAAGTGCGCTCGTGAGTGTCCCTGCGATGCGATCACCTGGGGCGACAAGGTGATGTTCAATGGTTATGAAATGTGGAAGCTCGACGCGGAGCGATGCGCGCGCTACCGAATAACCAATCAGCGCGGCCTGGCCTGTGGCCGCTGCATGAAGACCTGCCCGTTGAACAAGGTCGTCACGTGGGATGGTCCGATCGCTACACAGGTCGCAAGCTGGCTCGGCATCAATGCCCGGTGGCTTAAGCCATTACTGATCCCTGTCGCGACCCGGCTCGACGACCTGTTGGGCCATGGCGTGCGCAATCCCGCCAAAAAGTGGTGGCTGGATCTCGAAATCGTCGATGGCATTTGCGTGACACCGCGGAAAGGCGTCAACGAACGCGATCTCGACCTTGATCGAAAAATAGATCCCGCAACGCAAAAAATTGCCTACTACAACGCAAACGTAATGCCGCCACCCAACAGTTACGGAATACCGGTCTTTCCGAATCGCAAGGAAGCGATCGCCGCGGCCGAACTTCTCGAGACCCCGGACCAAGCAAAGGCCCGGGTGGCATCCGGCGGCCCGAGGCCGGCACACTACGTGCCAACGCCGCCGCTCAAAGATGAAGAGCTGCCCAGATGAGTAATCTCGGGAAGTCACGCGCAGCGCCCGCCAGGCCCTCGTCAACGATTGTCGTATTGAGAAACGCGGTTCCGCAGCCTGAAATGTTGCTGGTCAAGCGACGCGCCGGAGATGCTTTCGGGGAAACCTATGCCTTCCCGGGAGGAGTCGTCGACGCCGACGAGGTCGCTGCTCGCCAGTATGCGATCGGAACCACGTCCGACCAGGCGAACAGGGCGCTTGGAATCACACACGGTGCACTCGAGTATTTCAGCGCCGGTATCCGGGAGTTATTCGAAGAGACCGGCGTACTTCTCGCGCGCAACGAGACTGGCGAATGGGCGTGCGATAAACCAGAGTACGAAGCACTTCGATACAAAGTCGATAAAGGTCTCTTGCCGTGGTCCGAATTCCTGAAGACCCAGGGATTGCGTATGTCTTTTGACGTGCTTCATTACTTCGCCCATTGGGAGACGCCGCACGAATTGCCAAAGCGCTGGTCTACGCGATTTTTTGCGGCTGAATTGCCGGAGGGCCAGAGCGCCTGCCACGACGGCTTCGAAACCACCGACAGTCGCTGGTTGAGCGCAGCAGAAGCGCTTGAGCAGGTGAATGCCGGTCACATCGAAATGCCCTACCCGACAATAAAGACACTCGAGCGACTGCGACGGTTCGACTCAATACCCGACCTGTTCGCCTGGGCCCTGAAAGAGCAGGAAGCGGGAATTGGACTGAATCGTCTCGATTCGCTGGACGGATTAACCCGGCGGGGCCTGTCGATATGATTACGGGCGCTGCGGAACAGATCGGTGCCGGGATAGTGCGACTGCTCGCACCGAATGCCGGCATGATGACCGGGCCAGGAACGAACACGTATTTGATCGGGACCGCGGAAATCGCCGTACTGGACCCGGGCCCGGCCAGCGGCAAACATATTGATGCGATTCAGCAGTGCGCGACCGGTCCGATCCGGTGGATACTGGTCACACATACACACCCGGACCACTCGCCCGGCGCGAGCAAACTTGCAGCGGCCACCGGCGCAGAACTCCTGGGACAGCCGCCACCACCCGGACGGGTTCAGGACAAAACCTTCAAGCCTGATCGTATTCTTCACGATGGCGACGTGCTCGAAACCGGGGAATTTCTGCTTCGCGCCGTGCACACACCCGGGCACGCATCGAATCATCTCTGCTATCGACACGAGGAGAGCCGGTGGTTGTTTACCGGCGACCACATCATGAGTGGATCGACAGTCGTCATCGATCCGCCTGATGGCAATATGACGCACTACCTCGAGTCGCTCGAAAGACTCAAGTCACTCGACCTCGCCGCGCTGGCACCTGGACACGGTCCGATTATCGAAAATCCAGACGAATTAATTGACTGGCTTATCGATCACCGCATGAAACGGGAAGCAAAGGTTGTCGCATCGCTAAAAAGTCATCCGGAACTGACCGTTACCGAGCTGACACCCTTCGTTTACGATGAGGTCGACAAGAAACTTCACCACTTGGCGGAGCGATCATTACTAGCTCATCTGCTGAAACTTGAGCTGGATGGTTCCGCTACGCAAGCGAACAGAAGATGGCGGCTTTCCTCAGAGGTCGGCGAACTTTCCGCCTGAGGTGCCAAGTTCTTTCAGTAGCTTCGACGGTTCCCAGTACAGCGGCCCGAATCGATCCCTGAATTCGCAAATCGTCGCATAAACCCTGTCTGTCCCGATTGTATCGGCGAAGTGCATCGGCCCGCCGCGATGCCGCGGGAATCCGTAACCATTCATCCAGATAACATCGATATCTGCTGATTTGCGGGCTATCCCCTCGTCGAGAATTCGAGCACCTTCATTGATCAGTGCGTAAACACAACGCTCGATAATCTCCTCTGCGCTGATGTCCCGCCTTGCCACCCCCAGTCGCTTTGCCTCATCCCGGATAAGCTTCGCAACTTCGGGGTCCGGCAAGGGTTTTCGCGAACCCGCTTCGTAAAGGTACATTCCCTTGCCGGTCTTTTGGCCATATCGCCCCATTTCGACGAGCATATCGGCAACCCGGTAAAACCGCGGATCGTCCGGCAGGTCCGACCGCTCCTTGCGGGCCTTGTAACCAACATCCAGGCCGGCAAGGTCTCCCACGGCATTCGGGCCCATCGCCATGCCCCAGTCGAACAATACCTGGTCGATAAACTCGGGCGCAGCGCCTTCCAGTAACAGAAACTGACTTTCCCGCGCGTAGCAGTACAACATCCGGTTGCCGACAAAACCGAAACAGTTGCCCACGACAACACCAACCTTGCCAAGTTTCCTGGCAAGTTCCAGCGAGGAAACAATCACGTCGTCGGCCGTTTTTTCACCGCGTACGATTTCAAGCAGCCGCATGATGTGCGCCGGACTGAAAAAGTGCAGCCCAATCACGTCCCCGGGCCTGCCGGTGGCGGCAGCGATCTCGTCAATGCTAAGCGTTGAAGTGTTTGTTGCCAGAATGGCGCCCGGTTTCGCAATCTTGTCGATCGCGCCGAATATTTCCTTCTTTATCGCCATATTTTCGAATACGGCTTCGATGATGATATCGGCGTCAGCGACGTTGCCGTACCCGAGGCTCGATGAGAATCGATTCAAGCCATCTTCCTTGTCGGCCTCGGAAATCTTTCCGCGCTGTACGCCGCCGGAAAACAGATTTTCGATGGATTTGACGCCCCTCGCGAGACCCGCGTCATCGTTGTCGACCAGTGTCACACTCATGCCGGCCGACAGGCAGGCGTATGCGATTCCTGAGCCCATCGTGCCCGCGCCGATAACGACGGCAGACTCGAGGCTACGTGATGAAACCGCTTTTCCAATTCCGGGAACCTTGCCGACCTGGCGTTCCGCGAAAAAAGCATGGCGCAAACCATCTGACTGGGGGGACGCCATGCACTCGAGAAAACGCTCCCGCTCAAATGCAAGCCCTTCTTCGAACCCGCCGCTCGTCGCCTTCTCAACGCACTGGATTATTAACTCCGGTGAAATAAGGCCCCTGCTCTTGCCGGCGATTTCTTTTCGCGCTGTCTCGAACACGCCCGGCTCTGTTTCCGCCACTTTCATATCGCAGATTCGGCGCGGGCCTTGTTTGATGCAGTCTTCTGCAAACCTGGTTGCTTCCGCCAGGAGATCGTCGCTGTCCGCCACCCGGTCGATCGCCCCCAGTTCGAGTGCCTCGCGAGCCTTGACCGGCTTCCCCGATAGCATCATCGCCATCGCCTGACCGGCGCCGACAAGGCGAGGCAGTCTTTGCGTGCCCGAAGCACCAGGCAGCAAACCCAGGTGCACTTCGGGAAGACCTACGGCCGCAGTTGCGTGGGCGATCCGGTAATGACAGGCAAGCGCGATTTCGAATCCGCCGCCCAGCGCGGTCCCGTGGATTGCCGCTATGACCGGTTTCTCACAGGCTTCGATGCGAGAGACGACATCCGGAAGGAATGGCTCGAGCGGCGGTTTTCCGAACTCCTTGATGTCAGCACCGGCGATGAAAGTCCGCCCGGCACAGGAAATGATGATCGCATCGCATTCGACATCCGCCTCGGCCTCTTCGATGTATTTCTCAAGGCCTGCACGAACGGTTTGCGAAAGCGCGTTAACGGGCGGATTGTCGACGACAATAAGCGAAATACGACCGTGCCTCTCAATGTTGACCGCACTCATTTGAGAAATACCGGGCCTATCCGAATGGGTTATCGATCGAGGGTGAGAGTTCGGAGAACAATTTCGGGCCATCGTCCGTGATGGTCAGGCAGTCCTCCAGGCGGACACCGAACTCACCGAAAATATAGATGCCCGGCTCATTCGAGAAACACATACCCGGCGCCAGCAACGTCTTTTCTCCGCGAACGAAGTTGACTGGTTCATGCCCGTCCATACCAATACCGTGCCCCAGCCTGTGAGACAGACCCGGCGTCCTGTAATCCGGCCCGTAGCCCTTGCTCTCATAAAAATTTCGCACTACGTCATCGACTCTGCCTGCGGGCGTACCCACAGTCGCAATTTCCAGCGCTCGCTGCTGACCTCGCTTGACCGTGTCCCATACGTCTCGCTGCTTTCTCGTAGGCTCACCGAATACCCATGTTCGGGAAATGTCGGATTCATAATCGTGCACCGAGCAACCGCAATCCATGAGGATGATGCCGCCCTCCTGCAGCATCTGTGGTTGATCGGACCCGTGCGGATAGGCACTTGCCTCATTCAACAACACGCTGGCAAAACCAGGCTGGCCGCCCAGTTCACGGGTTGCCTGGCTCATCAGTGCCGAAATATCCGACGGGCGCATACTCTTGTCGATGTTGTCATAGACATGCCGATAAGCCGCCATCGTGACATCACTCGCCTTCTGCATAAGAGCGATTTCGGCTGCAGATTTG
This sequence comes from Woeseiaceae bacterium, assembly GCA_024640345.1. GTDB lineage: Bacteria > Pseudomonadota > Gammaproteobacteria > Steroidobacterales > Woeseiaceae > SZUA-117. Next base: position 15,157 of record JAHEFD010000001.1, on the reverse strand, counting down.
TACATCCTGCAGCCACGCGTAATATCTTTCGCGGACACAATACGACTGTCGGGTACGGCTTTCTTGACGCCATCGACGATAAAATATCGAACCGTCTCTTCCATGCCGATGATGCCGCGCTTCAATCCGCGATCCGCAAGAATGCCGGCAACGACATCGAAGGGATTCTCATGTTCGTGCCAGGTGCGCACATCGTCGCCAAAAGCCATGCTTTCCCGTACAGAAGGCTCCTCGAAATAAGGGGTCACGAAGGCAATATCACCGTCAGCCGGGATGATAGCGCCGGTAAATCTCTCGGAACGCCACCAGCGAACGCCCGTGAAATAGATAAGGGCAGACCCCGCCTCGAGCAGCAACGCATCGATGCCTGCATTCAGCATGAGGTCCTGGGCTTTTGCGACCCGGGACTTCCGCTCTTCTGCTGATATCGGTTTCGCGTCGGCAGTGATATTGGCCAGGCTGCCAGAGCTCTGCGCCTTCGCGACCGACGGGAGCGATGCTGCCACACCGAGCGCGCCGGATAGTTTCAAGAAATTTCGTTTATTCATTTAGGCCCCGGTCTATGGTCTGGAAAGATAACTGTGCAGGATAGTCCCTGAAATTACGCCAATAGTCGAATCTACTATCGTACGTATTGCCAGCAGACAGCGCTCCATGATGCACGCTGTCTCGCCTGGCTGCGGAGTCGATGTCGTTTTGAGCCGCCCCGGAAATGGAGGCGTCATCGTCGGCCGATGACTTGTCAAAGTCGTTCGGTAACAGTCGATTGCCTTTCGACTAGCAGGTACGGCACAAAAAACCGTTGCCAGCTGGTCCTTGAAATCAAAATTTCAGCGATTCCTGGCGTGTGCCTCGTCAGAGCTCACGACCCTGACGTTACGAGGCTCAGGTCGATTTCCTTTGCCGCAAATAGGAATTATTCTTTCGCCGCATCCAGAATCGCTTTCAACGCCGGAATGTCTTCCACTTCCGGCGGATCGTCTTTGAATGAACGGATGTACGCGTAGATGTCGAGCGCATCCTCATCCGAAAGGCTCTCTTTTGCGTAGTTCGGCATGCTTTGGGTAGGAAATAACGGGTTCTGGTCGGCCCGGGCCCGAAGGAATGTCAGGTACAGTGCTTCGTTCGACATGATGCCACTGACATCATTCGCGAGATTGTGCCTGCCAATACCATTAAAGCCATGGCACCCGTAGCACCCATAATCGTAGTACGCCTGCTTTCCGTTTTCCGCGTCACCAGTGACCGGACCGAATGCCACCTGGGCACCTGCCGGGCAGAATATGAATACAGAACCTGCGACCAGCGCGGTAATGTGGTTTTTGAACTTCATCATAATGGTCATTACCGGGGCTGAGTAAGTACGTCGATCAGGTAAGGCTCGCCATTCTTTACGGATTCAACTCCGCGTGCGAGTGCGGCCGCCAGCAGGTTGGGATCACTTATCGGTCCCTCGCTCTTCATGCCATAGCCTTCGGCCATCTTGGCATAATCGATATAGGGATCCCGCAAGGTGGTGCCGATGTGCGCCCGATCATGACCACGACCGCGCACACCGGACATGTACTGCACATACATCAGCTCCATGTGCCAGGCACGGTTGTTGTGCATTACGGTCAGCATCGGCAACTTGTGGTGTGCGGCAGTCCAGAGAGAGCCCGGCGTATAGTTGAGATCTCCGTCGGTTTGAACGTTGATGACGATTCTGTCGCGATCTCGCGCTGCCAGCGCCGCACCGGTTGCTGCACCGAGTCCATAGCCGAGTGCCGCCGCAGGATGGCCGCCGAGATAACTGTATGGCCTGTCATGATCCCACAGGTCCATATGGTGCATGCCCGAGAAGCGGGTCGGCCCACCGATGCACCAGTCAAGGTCCTTGATCAGAGGCCATAGTTCCGCATAAATTCGAGCTGTGCTGACCGGACTTGCGTCCCACCCTTCTCGTTTTTTCTCGAGCGCCTCCCGAAGCGCGTCCATTCGCGCCTCGTGATTTACCTTGCCGTGCCTCACGGTTCGTTGCTCGATCGTCTTTCGCGTGCGTGCATCAGTCTGTCGCTGCACGGCCGAGATGATCACGGGCAAACTGGCCTCTGCGTCGGCCATCAGGTCATTTTCCCCGGGCGGACTCTGACGGGGCCGGACCGGCGGGCGAATTCCGCCGAAGTTGATTCCTGTCAGATCGCGCTCAGTCAGTGTTCTTAAATGCGGGCCGTTCAGTGAAACCTGGGCGCCAGGAACTTCGAGTCCGAGTTCGTAATCCGCGTCACCATCCGCGCCAGGCCCGACCAGGGGATGACGTTGCGGGAAACTCATCGGACCTTCGGGAGACTTGGTTTCGACCGATGCGCCGACCAGGTCCGCCAGCTCAACTGCGCGCCGGATACCCTCGGGCGTACGAAAGCGCCCCACCGAAATCCGCGGGTTTTTCGCACTTAATAAACCGCTCGCAATTTTGTCGGCCTGGGCCGTTGTTATCGTGGGAATGACAGGCGGACGGTATGCAGGAATTTCGAGATCACCGGCCTCCTCTTTCTGGACTTCCGCATCGAGGACGACGACTGTTGGCGCACATGGCGGTGTGATCGCCTGGCGGTATGCTTCATGAATATCGTCCAGCGCTTCCTTCAGCGTCTTCGGCTGGGCATCCCATTTCGTAAATGAACGAACGACTCCAGCGACATCATCGGCGGTATGCGCCTGCAGGAAATGCTTGTCGTCCCGACCCACCAGGATAACCATCGGGGCGAGTCCGTGATAGGCCTGGTAGATGGCCATGGACGCATGCTGTAAACCAATCGTCCCCTGGACGAGTGCGCAAATGGGCCGGCCTTCCGACTTGGCGTAGCCATGTGCCATGTCGACAGCCGACTCCTCGTGCATCGCCGATATGAATTCCGGCATGACATTGGGAATCTCGCCATAGTTGATGATGGATTCCTGAAGTCCCTCGAAGCTTGAGCCCGGATTCGAGGCCACGTACTCGATTTCGAGATCGCGAAGCACCTGCACTATCAGGTCTGAGCCCGGCCGAACGGCTGCACGAAAAGTCGTCGGTGGTCGGGCGTCGCCGACTTCACGCGCCATCTGCTGTGGCGAGGGGGGAAGGGAAACCGGAACAGTGCTCGCCGTTGCCTGCGGAGCTGCCGCCGCCCCCTTGGGGAGGATACTCGCAGCACCTGCCGCTGCGCTGGAGCCTATGAACGCACGGCGGCTGATGCCGCCATTTTCCTGGTCAGTCTTCTTCGTCATCGACGTGATCTCGCTGGTCTGCCGCTATTCGGACTATGCTACAAGATAGCAAAACTACCAGCAGATCGGATAGGCCCGCACCGTTCTCTTGACGGTTGTTTCGCATGGCGATCTGCGCGTCACAATATAGTCAAAGATACTGATAGACAGTCCGGAGGACCGCTCCAATACTCGGTCCCCAGTGAAAACCGAGGAATAGCCGATGGGTGAGGTTGTACTGGCAGCCAAGATTACGCATGTGCCGTCCATGTTCATTTCCGAACTTGACGGGCCGAATAAAGGTTGCCGAAAAGCGGCCATCGACGGGCTTGCCCGGATCGGCGATCGGATCCGCGCACTGGACGTTGACACCATTGTCATTGCGGACACCCACTGGCTCGTGAATGCCGGCTATCACATCAATGCCAATACGGACTGCTCAGGAATTTACACCAGCACGGAATTCCCGCATTTTATCCGTAACCTCGAATACCGATATACCGGCGACGCCGAGCTCGGCCAGGCAATCGCGGAAAAAGCGACTGAAATGGGAACGTTCACCCGGTGCCATTCCGACATTCCGTCACTCGGACTTCAATACGGAACCCTGGTGCCGCTCAGGTTTATGGGCATCGATCAAGGCATCAAAATCATTTCTATTGCTGCATGGATTTACGACGCCGAACTCGGGGAATCCAGGGTCGTAGGTGAAGCCATTCGCAAGGCGGTCGATGCGTCTGACAAAAAGGTGGCCTTTCTCGCCAGCGGTTCGTTGTCGCATCGCATCGCGCCGAATCAGGTCGTCGACGAATACCTGTTCAAGAACTCAAGTCCGTTTAATGAGAAGACGGACCACATGGTTCTGGAGATGTGGCAGAAAGGCGAAATACAGGCGTTCCTGCAAATGCTGCCGCAGTACGCGAAAGACTGCAGTGGCGAGGGCAATATGCACGATACAGCGATGCTATTCGGGCTGCTTGGCTGGAACGACTATCAAGGTGCAGGAGAGATCATAACCGACTACTTTCCCAGCTCGGGCACCGGCCAGTGCAACGTGGTCTTTCCGGTCAGTTAGGGCGTACCCGACTATTGCGAGTCAAATGACAGCACGAAAGATACGGGCACTGCAGAACTGATACTCGGCAGCCCGGCGACTTCACGCAGCATCTCGATACCCTGTGTCAGCCGGAACTGTTGAGCACCAATGATGACCGGTTTCTGGCTCATAACCATTAGCTTGCCCTCTGCAAGCCGCGCGGCTACGACATCGAACGTCAACGCGACCTTTTCGCCATGCAGGGCGAGCTCTCCCATAACGGTCATTGACTTTGATTCACCGGGACTCAGTTCCGCGACCTCTGCCATGTCTATTTGTGCAGACATCGTGGCGGTCGCATAGGTTGCCGTTTCAAACAACATTTCGCGCATGCGTTCATCACGCAGCTCGATGGCAGAATCGACACTGGTAAGGTCAATGGAAACCCGCGCCTGTCCGGAGTCGTCAACACCGCCTTCCAGGACGCGGAAAATGTGCACTTCCGCAGCGTTGATTGCTTTCGTGGAAACGAAGCTTAAGGTCGACTCATCGCTGTTCAACGTCCACGCTGCCGAAGCTGGAAAAGAAATCAGCATAGCGAGAAGAAGAGAGAATGAATTCTTGGTCATGGTGCCACCCCTGGAATTTGCGTTTATCTGGCAGACGTCTGCCAGCTAGGTAATTTCCCCTGCGATCTCCAATACTACATCCCGAAGCTCATCAACGTCTTCCTTTCGAGTTCGCCAGTTGGAAAATGCCGGTCTGAATATCGTGTTTTTTCCCATCCTGGATGTACCAACGAGGAATCGCCCATCAGCGATTACTGCCTCACCCAGCCTCTCATTGAGCTCGTTAAGCTCATCATCGCCCAGCCCGCCGGGATTATAGCGAAAGGACACTATGTTTAATTGCGGATCGTTCATTAACTCGAGATTTTCAGTCTCTTTCACCCTGCCCGCGAAATATTGCGCGATATCCAGGCAATGCTCGACGAGTCGTCGCTGACCGTCCCGGCCGTAGGCTTTCAGCGTAGCCCAAACAGCAAAACTGCGCGCACGCCTCGAACTTTCCGGGCCGATTGCACCAAACGTCGGCCTTGTCGTGTTTTCAACCGGCAGGTAATCCGCCGAATAGCGAAATGCCCGCGACATCAACCCGTAGTCGCGGACAAATGCATAGCCCGAGTCATAGGGCACATTGAGCCATTTATGGCCATCAACTGTTGCCGAATCGGCATGCTCAATCCCCTGGACGAGATGCGCGGTTCGTGGTGATGCCTTTGCGAACAATCCAAATGCGCCGTCGACATGCACCCAGCAATTGTGTTGCCTGGCCAGATCAATCATCTCACTGACCGGGTCGAACTCGCCGGCATTGACTTCCCCGGCATTGACAACGACCAGCGCCGGCTTACCTTTCAATGCGATCAATCCCTGCTCGAACGCGGCAATATCCAGGCGCCCGAAATCATCTTTGACGAATGTCTGCACATTCCCCCGTCCCACGCCCTGCACGGCGAGACACTTCAAGGTGCTGGCGTGAATGAAGCCGGATGTGAGTACGGGCATTTGTTCCATTCCGGCGAGACCTTCCTCTGACACGTCGACACCCAATTGTTCGCCCCACCACTGACGAGCAGATGCAAGACAAACGAAATTCGCCATCGTGGCACCGGTTACCATCACGCCTGACCATTCTTTCGGCAATCCGAAAATCTCTTTAAGCCAGTTAAGTGCCTGCACCTCCATTTCGACACCGGTAGGCGAAAGGATCCAGGTATAGGTAACCGCATCATAAGCGGTTGCCAGAAGGTCGGCGGCCAGGGCAGCGGGCGTATTGCCGCCTATGACAAAGTGAAAACACTTCGGTCCGGCGGTGTTTCCGCCGGCGGCCTCGTTGAGTTCGACCAATCGTTCTATCGTCTCTACAGCCCCGCAGCCATGGGTCGGCAGAGGTTCATGAAAATGTTCCAGGACCTCACTGGCATCCGGTTGTAATGCGACTCGCTCGTCGGTACGTCGAATTACATCGGTCAGAGTATCGCCGAGCTGCCGGACCAGGACCTCCATTTCCTCGCGCAGTTCGCGGCCAAGATCGGACTGACTCATTCTTTCGGAACTCTTCTTATTATTAGGCGACAGGTTCCTTATCCTAGCATGCACGGATGAAATTTGAGATCAGCGAATGGGTCTGCAGCCAGGAAGCGGCGACAGGAGGAGAACGTGGCTCTTCGCAAAGAAACTACCTGTCGTATTGTGCTGATAGAACCGGGTAGTCGGCGAAAATGGTTTGCAACGCATTTCGCATGGCAGTCCGTGCCGGCGCATCATGCATGTAAGAACCCTCATACACATTGTGAAGTCGGCTCATGGTGCCACGCCACAAGACATCGCGAGAGACGATCTCCTGCAACTCCACCTTCACCTCTGCAATAAACCGTACACCGCCACCTGGTGCGATGGTTTCCCAGGCCTCATCTCTTGCCGCGTCAGTTGTATCAAGCGTCCGATTGACAAATTTCATCAACAGAAGAGCGTGAGCATCACCCTCAACATAGTCCAGCCCCTTCGCGGCAAGCACAATGCTCGCCTCATCACGCAACATCGGCTTCAGGAAATCCGGCACGTTCTGGAATTCGACACGAAAAGTCTTTATGCCCTCGGTTCCGGTCTGGCAACAAAAATCAACGCTTGTGGCAACTGTCGGCAATGAGCCGCATGACGCGAGCGCCAGGGACACCAGCAACGCCAAAAATACAACTGACCCGGTAACGGGGCAGGGTCTTTCCCTGTTATTCATGACGGTGTCACTCCTCGGCAATCCACACATAAAATGCTACGGCCCGGCAATGCTCCGGGACATTCGCAGTACTAGCAAACCGTGCAGGTAAAAACACCTATGTCGACAATTGACCATTTCGGACCAGTGCCCCGGCTGGCGACTGCGGTGCCGATTATTTGCCCCAATTGCTAACCAAATGGGATGCTCCGGCATCGAAAGATCAATGGCTGCGGTAATGAAAGAGGCGGGACCGCCATCACCGGCGGAGTTCCACGAGGCGATTTCGAGTCGATCGGATCGCTGGTATTCCGCGTGCCTGCGAATTACGCGTAACCCCGAACTCGCCGAGGACGCGGTCCAGGAGGCTTTACTAAGCGCCTGGGCGAAGCGACATCAATTCAACCACACACCGCCCGGCTCGAGACCTGGATACCGACCTTCAGGATCACGTCACTTCGCCCCAGACTGCTGAGCACTATCGGGAGATTAACGACGATTTAACCGCTGCCCTCAGTTATTTGAGTGAAACCGAACGGGTCTGTTTTGTGCTGAAGCACCCCGAACAATGGCGACTGAAGGAAATATCCGACGAGGCGTTCGAATATATTGATCGCCTGCTGAGAGACAATTAGGAACGGGGCCAGGGCGCTGCCCTGACCCCGCCTGAATCAAAGCGCCTTGAAGACGGCTTCAAGCGTCTCTTTGGCATCGCCAAACAGCATCCGCGTGTTCTCCTTGAAGAACAGCGGGTTCTGCACTCCAGCATAGCCCGTCGCCATGCTGCGCTTGAGAACAATCGAAGTTTTGCCTTTCCAGCATTCCAGCACGGGCATGCCGGCAATCGGGCTGTCGGGCTCGTCAAGGGCCGACGGGTTTACAATGTCGTTCGCGCCGATGACCACGGAGACATCGACATCCGGAAAGTCCTCATTGATTTCGTCCATTTCGTAAACGATGTCATACGGGACTTTTGCCTCCGCCAGCAACACATTCATGTGACCAGGCATTCGGCCGGCGACGGGATGAATTCCAAAACGAACGTTGACGCCTTTTGCGCGCAGCGTACTCGTGATCTCGAAGACAATGTGCTGTGCCTGGGCCACCGCCATTCCGTAACCGGGAATGATCATTACCTCTTTGGAGTTCACCAGCAACTCAGCCGTTTCATCGGCGCTGATTGGCACAACCTCGCCCTGGTCCTCGCCACCACCTGAAGCCGCCGTTGCGCCTCCGCCAGTACCAAAGCCGCCGGCAATGACTGACAGGAACTTCCTGTTCATTGCCCGACACATGATGTAGCTAAGGATCGCACCACTCGAACCAACCAGCGCGCCCGTGACAATCAGGAGATCGTTGTTCAGCATGAACCCGGTGGCTGATGCCGCCCAGCCAGAATAACTGTTGAGCATGGAAACAACGACAGGCATATCGGCACCGCCAATAGCCATCACCATGTGAATTCCGAACACGAGCGCGATGCCGGTCATGATCATTAACGGTGTGATGCCGGCACCTGCCGCGGAATCGATAACAAACTCGCGACCGAACCAGATGGTTGCAATTAGCAAACCGAGATTGAACAGGTGGCGCCCTGGCAGTGTCAGCGGCTTGCCGCCGATTCGGCCTGACAGTTTTCCAAACGCGATGACGGAACCGGAAAAGGTTACGGCACCGATCAGGATGCCGAGGTAGGTCTCGACGTCATGAATCGTCAGTTCGACGCCGGTAAAATGCACCGACGGATCCATGAAGTTGGCATAACCAACCATGACCGCGGCCAGGCCGACGAGACTGTGCAAAATGGCAACCAGTTCCGGCATTTCAGTCATCTGCACGCGTTTCGCGAGCAGCAGGCCGATGCTGCCGCCGACGACCAGTGCGGTCATCAACTCAATATAATTATTAGTGACAACACCGAAGACCGTCGCAAGCAAAGCGATCGTCATGCCGGAAATGCCATACCAGTTCCCCCGGCGTGCAGTCTCCTGGTTGGAGAGCCCGCCCAGGGCCAGAATAAACAGAATCGTCGCAGCGATGTACGAGACAGTTACGATACCAGCGCTAATCATGACGACCTCACTTCCGGAACATTTCGAGCATACGGCGCGTAACGGCGAAGCCGCCCGCGATGTTGATGCTCGTTATTAATAGGGTGAAGACGGCAATCCACTTGATCATATTGTCCGCCGAACTAATCTGAATCAGCGCGCCGATGACGATAATGCTGGAAATTGCGTTGGTCACACTCATTAACGGAGTATGTAACGCAGGTGACACATTCCAGATCACCATGTAACCGACAAAGCACGCGAGAACAAACACGGTGAAGTGCGCCATGAATGAGGGCGGCGCAACTGAACCAAGCCCGAGCAATGCAAGCGCACCGATTGCAACGGCCATGATTGGCCCTAACGCCGACTTCTTCTCTTTGACAGCAACCGGTGCTGGCGCAGGCGCAGCTTTTTTCGGTGCGGCAGAAAGCTTCGGTGCGGGCGGCGGCCATGTCGTTTCGCCGCCGGTACAGATCGTGGCGCCGCGAATGACCTCGTCTTCCATGTTGACGACGATCTCACCATCTTTTTCAGGTGTGAGGTCAGTCAACAGGTGCCGCAGGTTGGTGCCATACAGTTGGCTCGATTGTGCGGCGAGGCGACTGGGCAGATCTGTATAACCAATAATCGAGACACCATCGCGGACAACGACTTCACCGGCAACCGTAAGTTCGCAGTTGCCTCCCTGCTCCGCAGCGAGATCCACCACGACACTGCCGTCCTTCATTGATGCAACCATGTCGGCCGTAATCAATCTCGGTGCCGGCTTTCCGGGAATCAATGCCGTCGTAATGATGATATCGACGTCCCTGGCCTGCTCCGCGAATAACGCCATCTCTGCCTTGATGAACTCGTCACTCATTACCTTGGCGTAACCGCCTTCGCCGGATCCATCTTCATCCTCGAAGTCGAGCATCAGGAATTCGGCGTCCATGCTTTCGATCTGCTCTTTGACTTCGGGCCGGGTGTCAAACGATCGGACGATCGCGCCCATGCTTTTCGCGGCACCGATGGCCGCAAGGCCGGCAACACCGGCGCCGATAACGAGCACCTTCGCCGGCGGAACCTTGCCCGCTGCCGTGATCTGACCCGTAAAGAAGCGGCCGAAGTGCTGGGCCGCCTCGACAATAGCGCGGTAGCCGGCGATGTTCGCCATGGAGCTCAGGGCATCCATCTTCTGGGCACGAGAAATGCGGGGAATGCTGTCCATCGCGATCGCGGTGACGCCGCGAGCGGTCAGGTCCTTGAGCATTTCGGGATTCTGCGCGGGCCAGAGAAAACTGATCAGGGTCTGGCCGGACCGCAACAAATCCGCCTCACCACCCTCCGGCGCACGGACTTTCATAATAATGTCCGATTGAGCCCAAAGATCGCTCGCCGAAGCCACAATCTCGCAGCCCGCGGCCTCATAGGCTTCATCTGCATAGCTTGCAGCAGCACCGGCACCGGCCTCAACGGCCACAGTGAAGCCGAGCTTAGATAATTGTGCGACCACGTCCGGCGTCGTCGCTACGCGCCGCTCGCCCTCATGAATTTCCTTTGGAACACCGATTTTCATGCAATAGCCTCCGATTGATAGGGCGGGATTATGGGCGAGCGGGTTTTAATAGGCAATCGCAGCGGCAAATGCCCGGTTTTCAGCGCTCAGAAGCGCAGCGTGTAACTGAATTTGAAGGTCACATCACCGGTCACGGAGGTAAACGTGCGGTCGCGAGTGTAATCGATGAACTCCCGATTCACGACAAGGACCATTTCACGACCGGCCCTGGGTGCCCATCGAAGGATGCTGTTCAATCCCAGCCCATAAGATACGTTGTCGTACTGCGCGAAATTTTCCCAGTACCAGGTATTGGTGAATGCAATATCGGCACGAACCGAGACCAGCCGGGTTGTAAAACTGCCACCGGGCAGCTCAATCCTGGTCGGGGAATATCCGGCAGCAATCTTGAAGTGAGGGTTGGGCCTCCACACCAGGGACGCACCGGGGCCGGATAACGTGCCATCGTAGAAATCGCCGCCACAATAGAAGGCTTCTGCCGACAGTTTGCGGTATTCGCCGGTACGACCATTGACGCAATACTGGTCGAATGAATAGCTGCCGACAGGAATGGTAATGCCATCCCAGATCTCGAACGGAGAATCCAGGAACTCCTCCAGCAGCTGGTAATGAAGTTCGATGTGGTCGCCGTGGTGGTTGTCAATCTCCAGCGCGCGAAGTGTCACGACCTGGGACTGCAGCTCACCCTGGATTGTTTCTATTCTTTGGTAGTCGACTCCACTGAACACTTGTCGCAAGCCATTGTTCGCCGGGTACCAGGTATATCCGGCCTCGGCGGTCAGGTCCCGTACGTTGACACGATTGACGAAGCCGAGCGCCGGATAGAAATTCTCCTGTAATTCCTTGAAGGAGATGCCACCTCGAAATCCGGCGGAATTAGGTAACCGCAAGCTGACGCCGTACGCTGCGTCGTTGTCGGTAATTCCTTCCGTATCGGACTGCTGGTACCAGAATCCTCCCTCCAGCACGCCGCCGCCGGGCAACCGGGTATTAAGATATCGAAAATCGATTCCCGCCAGGGAATTGTCGAGGTTTGAATCCGGATCGCCTGCCGTCATGATGATGCCGACGCTCGATTCTTCCAGGACATTTCTCGAGAGCCTTGCAACGAACAGGTCACTCGATTGCAGTGACTGAAACTCATCCTGCTGTATACCCAGCACACCAATATCCCACTGCCCCGCCCTGCCGGTCAGTTTGCCACCGACGTTGATATCGATGGTCTCGCCGGTTCCGCTCAAACCGATCCGCCGGGAAAAGAACGGCCTGCCGCTTTCCTTCTCTACCTGGGAAATCGTCGACCGGTCAGCATAATTCCTGCCACCGATTCGGCCAAACTCGAAAATGTCGGTGTCCTGCAGAAAAAATGAACGTCGCTCGGGGAAAAACAGGCCGAACCTCGTCAGGTTGATTTGTCGTTCGTCGACGCCGGTGCCTGAGAAATCGGTGTTAAATGTCAGCGCCGTGGTCAATGCAGACGTGAGCTTGTAGAAAATATCAACGGCTGGTTCCGTCGAATCTGATGTCGCGCCGGTCTCAAAGTCTTTTGATTGCCCCATTCGGATGGACGGCACGACGTCCAGGCCGATACCCTGTTCCATGCCGGTCATACTGCCGACTTGACCGGATACGGCGGGGTTCTGGGATCGATTGGCCGATACCCAGCCAATGTGTTCCGATTTCCGGCCAATGTAGCGAGCGAAATTCAGTCCCCACGTATCGTTCGACAAATCGAATGAGAGCGTCTTGAACGGAATTTCGATTTCTGCGATCCAGCCCTGGTCATCGAGTCTCGTTTCGCCATGCCAGATACCGCGCCATGCCCAGTTCTCCTTGGTAACTCCTTCATATAACGCCTGGTTTCGGACGCCATTCGCAGTAAGGTCAAATATGTAACCGCTTCGGCCCTGGTTAAAGGGATCGATCATTACCGTGAAGCTGTCTTCGCCGATCGACCAGTCTCCCTGGCGAAGTATTTGCGCGCTAACCCTTTCGGGCTCTTTGTCGTAAAAGCGCGCCGCAAGATATAACGCGTCTTTTGTATAAACGACATAGATCAGCGACTTTTCCGATGGGGGTGCAAACTCGTCGGGAGCTACCTGGTGAAGATCCTCGATGATCGTCGCGAACGCCCAGGCATCGTCATCAAGGACACCGTCCAGCACGGGCCCCTCTTCGACCATGAACGCATCAATATGCTTGCCCGAAGAATCCGTTAACTGAGCAACGGCAACGTCGAGGCCGAGAATCGTCAACGAACCAAGAGCAATACCGGCTTGAAGCAGTCGTGCGGTCAATTCATGATTCCATCGGAAATCGATCTGACAGATTAACGCTTTACGACAGGTAATTCCCGAAAGGCTCACATCACGAAACAATGATCCTGGACAAAAAAAAGCCGGTCCCGGGATCGAAGTCCCGGGACCGGCGCATCCGCAATTTGTACCGCCTACGTCGAAGACGCTTTGAAAATGCTGGCAATCGATTTATCCAGCATTTTGTCAAATTCCTCGGCTGACTGATTTACGCTCAATCCTTCAGACAGTGCTCGGGAGAAACTGGCAACCATTCCGTTTTGTCGCGACAGCCGTGCGTTGGCTTCTTCCCGCGAATAACCACCGGACAACGCAACTACGCGAGCAACATTCGGGTGAGCGATACAATCTGCATACAGGTTGTCTTTCTCGGGCAATGTCAGCTTCAGCATGACAATCTCGTCTTTGCCCAGGCTATTGAGCTGCTTCATGATTGAATCGTGAAGAATCCCCTCTGCCTTGGCCTTATCCGGGCAATGAATATCGACTTCGGGCTCAATGATCGGCACGAGTCCGGCTGCAACTATCTGCCTGCCGACTTCAAACTGCTGATCGACCACGGCATTGATGCCGGCGGCATTGGCCTTTTTGATCACGGAGCGCATCTTGGTGCCAAATACGCCGGCAGCCTTGGCCTTCTTCAGCAGATCGCCAAGTCCCGGGTTTGGATTCATGACCTGCGCGCCATCAACCTCGCTCGCGAGGCCTTTATCGACCTTCAGGAAGGGCACGACGTTTTTCACGTTCCAGAGGTAGGACGCTGTTGACTGACCCTCGACTTCGCGGTCCATCGTGTTTTCAAAAAGGATGGCGCCCAGGATTCGATTACCGCCGAAAGACGGACTGGTCATTATGCGCGTCCTCATCGCGTGCACGACATCGAACATTTCTTCGTCGTTGGACCAGGCATCTGGCGTTACGCCATATAGCCCGAGTGCCTTGGGTGTGCTGCCGCCACTCTGATCAAGAGCGGCGATGAATCCGGGTGCGGACCTGATTTTCTCGAGTTGTTGTGCGTTGCTCACGATATCCCCTGATTTACTGAATTCTGATGAAGGTTGGTGCGCAAGATTCTACAGGATGTCAGCAGCAATTCGTGGGGAAAAGCGGGCCTCGGGACACTATTTTGCGGGGTAATCGGGCAGCTCGACGTAGGGATGCCGTTCGCTGAGACGGGCATGCATTTGCAGAAGCGCCAATCCGATTCCGGCGGCACCATGGAACATGCCCGTGTATACGGCCCTGCCTCCGCCCATGAAATCCGGCGCATCGACTTCCCAGTGGGCCGCCCGGCCGTCCCTGATTGCGACCTGCAGAAGATGTGTCCAGATTCGATCTCGCAGCCCGGCATCAACACTGTTGAGAAGCAATACGCCAGCCCTGCCAAAGCGCAGGCCCAGCGGAGTTGACGGTTCCGCGAACGGCAGAAGAACGATGAGCATTAGCAGAAATTGCTTCATTCATTGAAGATTTTGAAATACCCGGACAGAGATGCTGCCCATTTACATGGGTCGATCGTCGAAGCAATGGTTGCGTTAGTCGACAGCAATCCGGCGTTTTTGCCTGCGAAACAGGGCGAAGCCAAGCAGGAAACCCATGGCCGCACCACTGACATGGGCGATCAGATTTACCCCGCCCATTTCATCCTGTGAGAGCAACGCGTAAACGTCGACCCCGATATAGATTAACGCGAGAATCCAGGCCGATACGGCAACGGTTCCGATTTTTATGAGAAACCAGTAGAAGCAGCGGACTTTTGCGGTCGGCATGAAATAGGTAAGCAGCGCAATCATCCCCATAACGATGCCGGACAGGCCAACGGTCGGCAGTGGATTCGTCGCCGACATCATCGCGAATGAATAGGTGATGTTCGTACCGAAAGCCATGGCGAGGATGACTGCAAGAAAAGCCATCGGCCCGACGATCAGTTCTACCGCTGCTGCAAATGCATAAAAGAACAGGAGATTGCCGATCAGGTGTCCCCAACTACCATGCGAAACCGTTGACGTCACCATGGTAACCGGGTTCCAACTATCCGGAACGTACCAGAGCGCCTTCGTTTTCAACGGTGGAACCGATCGCTTGTATCCGCTGTACCGTTCGAGCAGGAAGTCCTCGATGAATATCCTGCTATCTGCCTCACTGAAGCCGGCGAACTTGTCGCTTTGCGCAGCGTATTCCCTGATCA
>JAHEFD010000047.1 GCA_024640345.1 Woeseiaceae bacterium | reverse complement strand
TCCGCCAGCGCGCTACCACCTTCCACGTCCGCCTTGATCTCCATGATCAGTTTTTGCATCGAGGCATTCTCGTGGCCACTGCCCACGATTTCGAATGCCTGCACAAGCGGAATACCTGCAGCCAGCATCGTAGCCAGCTGGCGACTGAATATCGCGATGTCACCCGGCGTTATCTTGGCTGCGCCACTGAATAGCCCCGGGCTTTGTTTCTTGATTCGACTCGGTACAACGCCCTGGCGGCGCAGATCGGCACGGACGGCAGCTTCGTCAGCTGCCATACTTTTACCCTTGATCTTGTTGCCCTTGCGATCCGTGCCTTCCCACATGAAAGGCGTTTTACTCATTGTCGCTGATTGTGCCATCGTAGTTCTCTTTCGTTAGCGGGGTAGTGATCTACTCAATCGTTACCCTGTTGATTTCTACCAGGCTGGTCAATCCATCCCTAACTTTGTTCAAACCAGCACGACGTAAATCGAGAACCCCCTCACTTGCTGCCTGGTCGGCGATCTGCATAGCATTGCCGCCTTCCATTATTATTCTTCCCATCGTTTCTGAGACTTCCATGACCTGGAAGATGCCCACACGACCTTTATATCCGTCGTTGCAGGAATTGCACCCGACGGCCTTGAAGACCGTGAGCCCATTTTCGATGTCCTGTGCATTGAAGCCTTCTTTCACGAGCGCTTCGCGCGGCACATCCTGAACTTCTTTACAGTTGTCACACAATCGGCGTGCGAGGCGCTGCGCAATGATCAAACTGACAGACGTGGCGATCGCATACGGCTTCACGCCCATGTCGACCAGCCTTGTCAGCGTCCGGGGTGCATCGTTCGTATGCAGTGTCGAGAGAACGAGGTGACCCGTTTGCGCGGCCTTGATCGCAATCTCGGCTGTCTCGAGGTCTCGAATCTCACCAACCATGATGACGTCGGGATCCTGTCGGAGGAAGGCCTTCAGAGCGGAGGCGAATGTCAGGCCGACTTTCGGATTTACGTTGACCTGGTTGATACCAGGCAGGTTAATTTCCGCCGGGTCCTCTGCGGTCGAAATATTGCGGTCTTCCGTGTTGAGGATATTAAGGCCCGTGTAGAGGGAAACCGTCTTACCGGAACCCGTCGGGCCGGTAACCAGGATCATGCCGTAGGGCTTGTCCAGGTGTTTCTGGTACATGGTCTTTTGAATGTCGTCGTAGCCCAGGGCGTCGATGCCCAGCTTCGCACTGGACGGGTCAAGGATACGAAGTACGATCTTTTCGCCGAAGAGCGTAGGGCAGGTGTTCACACGAAAATCGATCGCCCGGTTCTTCGACAGCCGCATCTTGATGCGGCCATCCTGCGGAACGCGGCGTTCTGCAATATCCATGCGCGACATGACCTTCAGGCGCGCGCAGACCTTGTTGGCCAGAGCGACCGGTG
The DNA here is from genome assembly GCA_024640345.1 of Woeseiaceae bacterium. Lineage (GTDB taxonomy): Bacteria > Pseudomonadota > Gammaproteobacteria > Steroidobacterales > Woeseiaceae > SZUA-117. Next base: position 22,734 of record JAHEFD010000047.1, on the reverse strand, counting down.
GCTGGGCAACCTCTGAAAGTACACCGTCGAGACGGGTGCGAACACGAAATATCTTTTCATAAGGTTCGAAATGAACGTCCGATGCGCCGCGTTTGATAGCATCGAGCAAAACCTTGTTGACGAAGCGCACAACCGGAGCGTCTTCAATGTCATCCTTTGTGACGCCGTCATCTTCCCGTTCGTCGCCTGAGACATCCAGATTCTCGAGGTCGAAATCCTCGTCGTCGAGCGACGACATCGTCGTGTCGACGGCTTCCAGAGCTTTGGCAATTCGATCCTGTAATTTCGCCTCTTCGACGACGACCGGGTCGATGCGCAGGCTGGTCTGGAACTTGACGTCGTCAATGGCCTGCAAATTGGTTGGATCCGAGATTCCCAGGAAAAGTCGCTGGCCTCGTTTTACCAGTGGCAGTACACGATGCTTGTTAAGCAGTTTCTGGTCGACGGCACGCAGCGTGTCGAGATCGATCTCGATGGCATCGAGATCCATGAGAGGTACGCCGAACTCATGGGATGCAGCGACTGCAACCGCACGCGAGTCGGCCATCTCGTTGTGGACGAGGTAGGCAACCAGCGATTGCTTCGACTTCCGTGCGGCTTCGGCTGCTTCCATGACAACCTTTTCCGAGACGATACCGTCCTGGACCAGGCGCCGGGGTAAGCCCGCGAGATTCGATTGAGAGGCCGTCACTGCCATAGACGCAATTCTTCCGTAGGGTGCATCAGGTTATTTCACCAGTTTCACAGTCTCACTGATCTAACGGACCGGATCAACTGGATTTTGTGCTGCTGTTCACAGTTGCGGAATTTCATTAAGTCAAACGATGAAAATAAGTCCATTTGTCTGAATTCTGGCCAGTTTTTAATGAGCATCCGCCGGTCGGCGGCAGGTCGGAGCTAACGGCAATTCGCCGGGAGGTAACGTGGATCTATCGTCGGGGCGACATGACCGGAACCGCCGTTCAGGAGGGCGCCCTGCGGCGCTGAGGCGTTCCCGCAGCGCCAGCTAACGGTGTTGCCGGTCGTTTCGTAAGGCGTGAGCGAGAGAACGGAACCAACGATGTCCTGGTGGGCCAGTGGGCCACCGTAAGTGATGTCAACGCGACCGTTGACGATCTCGACCGAGGTTACGTAGCTGCCGCGAGTATCGGTTGCCATGGGCGTCATGCCGGCGGCCTGGCGATTGGCCGGTGCAACCCCGCCATTCGTGTATGCCTCGACAACCGGAACTTTTGTCCCTGCAGCGAAGGTTAATCCCTCGGCGACCTGGGCCCGCACGGTGTACGTCTGGTAGGCGGAAACGGCCAGTGACGCAAGGATTCCGATGATCGCGATGACGATCATCAGTTCTATGAGGGTAAATCCCCGACAGCGATGTGGCATGGGTCAGTTCCGTTTTTTTCTGTATCCGGCCTAGGAGCGCGGATCGACTGAAAACAAAGCGTACCCGGATCACAGCGTATTTTCATGCTATTGCGTCGGTTGGCAAACTGTGACATCGGTCACATTCGCGGGTCTGTGTTGGGTGGGGTCAGGGCCGGGTCCTGGCGCTATTCCAAAAAAAAAGCCCCGGACGAACCGGGGCTTCTTTATCAGTCGTGAAAGATGTCTATGACATCATTCGATCAACTTTTAACGGCAGGCAGCTGGCAGCCACTTGGCGTTGCCGCTCAGGATGTTCTGACCGGCGCAATCCCAGGTTACCGATCCACCAGCATCAAGCGGTGTCAAGCGCAAAACTGCGCCGTTGATCTTGGCATTTGCAGTGCGGTTGTTCGCATTTGAATAGGTTGCCTCGATAATGCCAGCAGCACCAACATCAATCTGCGATACGTACTTGCCAGCGATGTTACCAGCAGCTTCAAGACCGGCTGTGGAGTTGTCGCCGGGGAACGCGCCCTGGTCCTGGAAGTACTCGGTTACTGCCGCTTTAGCTGCGCCAGAAAGGTTCAGACCTTCAGAAACCTGTGCACGAATCGTGTAGTCCTGATAAGCCGGGATAGCGATCGCAGCCAGAATGCCGATAATGGCAACTACGATCATGAGTTCGATCAATGTAAAACCCTGTTGTTTCTTCATCTCAAAAGTCTCCATGAAATACTTTAGTGTGTTAGTCGTGATGCATACGGCGATTACCGCCTGTACGATCTATAAAGCAATCCCCGTGCCAACTTTGACCGAATAATTGCAAGTTATTGATTAATATGGAGATATACGATTTAAGACAATCTGTGGTTTTGGGGGAGCCGATCGGGATCGCGGCGTTTTCTGTCATCGATTGTCTGAAAGTGACAAAAAGCGTCACCTTTATGACGTCGAACCAGGGTTCATTCGATGCCGAGTTTCTTTATTCGGTAGCGAAGCTGGCGAAAGGTCAAGCCAAGGAGCTTCGCGGCCGCCGTCTTGTTGTAGCGAGTCTTCTCGAGCGCATCAACGATCGCCTGTCGCTGGACTTCCTCAATCTGGTTACCAAGGTCGGCGCCACCGCCGGCGGCCACGCTCTCCAGGTCTACAGTGCCTTTTCTCATCGCAAGATCGGCCTCGGTAATCCTGTTTCCGGCTGAGAGGGTGATTGCACGTTCCAACATGTTTTCCAGTTCGCGAACATTCCCGGGAAAGCTGTAATTCCTGAGTCCCCTTCTCGCGCTGTCATCCAGCACGTCAATACTGGAACCAAGACGTTCCAGGATGCTGGCTGCGAGCAACAGGATATCGTCGCCCCGGTCGCGCAGCGCCGGCACATGCAACTCGATGACGTTGATCCGGTAAAAGAGATCCTCGCGGAAGTCTCCGCTGCCGACCATGCCTGACAGGTTCTTGTGCGTTGCGGACAGTATTCTTACATCTATTGATTCTTCCTTAGATGCGCCAACCGGGCGCACGGTCTGCTCCTGGATTACACGCAGAAGCTTTACCTGCATGGAAAGGGGCAAATCCGCAATTTCGTCGAGGAACAGCGTCCCGGTATTTGCCGCCTGGACCAGGCCGACCTTGTCGTGCACTGCTCCGGTGAATGATCCCTTCCGATGACCGAAGAATTCGCTTTCCATCAGCTCAGCCGGAATTGCGCCGCAGTTAACCGGGACAAATGGGCCGTCTGACCTCGGTCCACTGTCATGAATCAGCCGTGCCACCAGTTCCTTCCCGGTACCGGACTCACCGGATATATGAATCGGTGCCTGGCTCCGGGCTACCCGTTCAATGAGCTGTCTCAATTCATCCATTGCCGGCGATTCGCCCAGGAGTCGAGACGAGCCATCGGCATTCTTCTCGCTCAGCTTTATCGCGTTTTCCACGATGTTTCGCAGATTTTTCAGATCCAGCGGTTTTGAAATGAAGTCAAATGCGCCAAGTTTCAGCGCCTGTACCGCGGTTTCAACATTTCCGTGGGCGGTAATGACTGCTACCGGAACGCCCGCTGCATTTTTTTGCATCCACTGCACGAGGTCCAGCCCGTCACCGTCAGGCAGGCGCATGTCGGTCAGGCAAAGGTCAAAACGGTTCTTCAACAACAGGGATTTGCCGCCGCCGACGTCTTCCGCGACGACAGTATCGATATCCATTCGCCCCAGCGTCAGGGCCAGGAGCTCCCGAATATCGGGTTCGTCATCAATTACCAATGCCAGTGGTTTACCCATCAACTCACGCTCAACTTTCTACAGCTTCCCAACGATCAGGGTCTGCAAATACAATTCTGAAAATACTTCCGCCTGGTTCCCTGGAGTGGTAGCTCAGGCTTGCCCTGTTCAATTCGCACAATTCCCTCGAAATATAAAGGCCGAGACCCGTACCGCCGCTGCGGGCTGTAAAGAACGGTTCAAATATTTTATCCGCAGTGGCGGGGTCCACGCCGTGACCCTGGTCAAGAACTTCCAGATACGGCTGCCCGGTTCTGGTCGTTCGTCCGGTCTGGAGTTCCACCAGAATACCGCCGGTCTCACTGGCATATTTGACCGCATTGTCGCAGAGGTTCCACAGCACCTGGCGCAGATGGCTTGGATCCATACGAACTTCAAGATCATCATCAGCTGCGGTGGAACTGAGCTCACCTTCCTGAAGCTCCAGTGTGCGGGAAAATTCCTGGGCGAAATCGTTCAACCACGGTCCCAGTCGAAAGCGCTCCGGCTGGCTGGACTCGCGGCGTGAGAGCTGGAGCACGTTATCGATAATGTGACTGACCCGCTCTGCATGGGTGCGAATGATCTCTGTCAGGCGCAGATCATCTGCACTCATGCCCTCGGATTCGGCAAGCAGTTGTCCCGCGTGGCTCATCGCACCAACCGGATTACGAATTTCATGAGCGATGCTGGCGCTCAGTCGCCCGAGAGAGGCCAGTTTGGACTGTTGTACCCGGGCGTTCATCAGGCTCGCGTCCTCGAGGAATACCAGGACCGGACCGGTCCTGGCGTGCTCCTTACCGAGTGGCGCCACATGTGCCTTGATCAGGCCACTGTCGTCTTCGGCGTTCATCGTCAGGTCGATGTGCGAGCTTGAATCCGAGTCATTACGCCATTTCGAGATGTAAGCCGCGAGATCCGACGAGGTTTCGCCGATATTCCTGCCATGGCAGTCGGGATCGGCGTCAAGCAGTTTCGCGGCCGAGGCATTAATCAGGCGAATGCAGTTGTTGCCGTCAATGACGACGATGCTTTCACGAAGATGCTGAACGATGTATTCATTGAGCTCGGACAGGTTGGCAAGGTCTACGCCCCGCTGCCTGGCGAGCGCTTCACTGAACTGGATGCGTCTTGATAATGGTCGTGCAGCCAGCGCGATGGCAAAGATAATCGCACCGAGAATTCCGGCCGCAGAATAGTTACTGGTGTCGCTGACACCGCCTAGTTGTGAGAAGAATTGCTCGCCTAATACGGCAATAGCCGCAATGGCCGCAAAAAAGGCCGGCACCTGCATCGGCAATACGAGACTGCCCGCTCCCACGAAAACGACCAGCAATCCGCCCAGCCCGCTACTGATACCGCCGCTCGCATGCATCAGGATGACAATGGCGCCGATATCAACTGTGACCTGGGTAATGGTCTGTGGACCAGCCGATACCCAGCGGCCCTTGATTGCCAAACCCGAAACAATTGCGAACATCAGGTAGGCCGCTGCAACCGCCGAGAAAATTGACGGGTAGCGATCGCCGAACAGGCGTGGCTCGCCACCGGCAAAAAACAGGCCGAGCAGGACTGTAGCGAGTAAAAGGCGAAACAGGTTTAAGGTGCCAAGAACTCGCCAGGTAAGATCAGATTCGTCAACGGCACGCTGCAGCGGAGAGTCGCTCTTCAGTGACATTGCGTCTGTATTTGTGTGCTTCATAATCTCCGCATCACGCCAGGCTCAATCCCGGACAGCGCAGATTGTAGTCGAAGACTGCAGGTATTTTTGCGTCTTAGTGTGCTTTCATCCAAAATACGCCGACTTTTGCGCAGGACCAACTAAAAAAGCCAACAATGAACCTTCACGAATACCAATCGAAACAACTTTTTGCCAAATATGGCATTCCCGTTCCCAAGGGCGTTCCGGCCAAATCTGCCGACGACGCTGTTGCGGCCACCAAAACGCTGGGCGGTGACCTTTGGGTCGTCAAAGCACAGGTTCATGCAGGTGGCCGGGGCAAAGCCGGTGGCGTCAAGCTGGCACGCACAGCCGACGAAGTCCGTCAGTACGCGACCGATATGCTGGGGAAGAAGCTGGTCACGCATCAGTCCGGCCCCGAGGGTCTGCCGGTAGACGTGGTTTATGTCGAAGCCGGATCGGATATCGATCGCGAACTCTATCTCAGCATGCTGGTCGACAGGGAAGTCAGCAAGGTCTCTTTTATCGCATCAGCTGCGGGTGGCATGGATATCGAGCAGGTCGCCGCGGACACGCCGGAGCAGATCTTTACCGTTGCTGTTTCCTCAGACGCCGGGCTGCAGCCATACCAGGCTCGGCAGCTTGCTTTTGGGCTTGGCCTCGATAAAGGCCAGGCGCGCCAGTTTGAAGGACTGATCCAGAAGTTGTATCGGCTCTTCCTTGAATGCGATGCCAGCCTGGTTGAGATCAACCCGCTGATCGTTACGGGCGCCGGTGACGTCATTGCGCTGGATGGCAAGATCAATATCGAGGAAAACGCGCTGTTTCGCCAGCCTGATCTTGAGGCAATGCGCGATCTGAACCAGGAGGACGAAAAAGAACGGGAGGCCGCGGCGCACGATCTGAATTACGTGTCCCTCGACGGCAATATCGCCTGCATGGTCAATGGTGCCGGCCTGGCGATGGCGACTATGGATCTGATCAAGCTACACGGTGGTGAACCGGCCAACTTTCTCGATGTTGGCGGAGGCGCTACGAGCGAGCGGGTCGCGGCCGCTTTCAAGCTCATACTTTCCAATGAGAATGTCTCCGCTATTCTCGTCAATATTTTTGGCGGAATCGTCCGCTGCGACCTGATTGCCGAGGGCATTATCAGTGCGGTGAAGGAGGTTGGCGTCAACGTGCCGGTTGTAGCGCGTCTTGAAGGAACGAATGTTGAAAAAGGTCGTTCCCTCCTGGCCGACAGCGGGCTGGATATCATTGCAGCAAAAGATCTGACGGACGCAGCACAAAAAGTTGTTGCGGCCTCAAAACGGTAACAGGACCTCCCGTCACATGAGCATATTGGTTAATAAAGAGAGCAAGGTCGTCTGCCAGGGAATTACCGGCAACCAGGGTTCCTTCCATACAGAACAGTGCATTGAGTATGGTACGAAAGTTGTCGCCGGCGTCACGCCGGGTCGCGGCGGCGAGGAACATCTTGGCGTGCCTGTCTACAACACGATGCGTGAGGCAGTCGCAGCAACCGCTGCAGATGTCAGCATGATTTATGTGCCCGCGCCATTTGCCGCGGACGCCATCTTGGAAGCAGCGGACTCCGGCGTTGGTTTGATTGTCTGCATTACCGAGGGCATTCCGGTACTTGACATGGTGAAAGTAAAATCGGCACTGGCGAGTTACGACTGCCGGCTGATCGGACCCAATTGTCCAGGCATCATCACGCCGGAAGAGTGCAAGATTGGCATCATGCCGGGCTTTATTCATCAGAAAGGTCGGATCGGCGTGGTTTCCCGATCAGGAACATTGACTTACGAAGCGGTCTACCAGACGACACAGAACGGCCTGGGTCAGAGCACCTGTGTCGGTATTGGTGGTGATCCGGTGCGTGGCATGAACTTCATCGATTGTCTCGAGTTATTCCAGGCCGATCCGGAGACTGACGGTATCGTCATGGTGGGTGAGATTGGTGGTACCGACGAGGAAGCCGCCGCAGAATTCATCAAATCCGAAGTTTCCAAGCCTGTCGTCGCCTATATTGCGGGCGTTACGGCGCCTCCGGGCAAGCGAATGGGCCATGCGGGCGCAATCATTGCCGGTGGCAAAGGCACGGCTGATGACAAGTTCAGGGCGCTCGATGCGGCTGGAGTTGCAACGGTTAGGTCGCCCGCGGAACTCGGAAGCAAGATGCTGGAGCTTCTGAAAGACTGAATTTGACAGAACAAAAGAGCTGATACGCGCGACCCACAATATTAATTGCAGGTTTCGAATGCTTTTCCGAATGCATCGCTTAAGGGCGCCAAAGCAATGAACGACAAAATTACCGTCGCGCTGGCTCAGTTGGACCTGGTTGTCGGTGATGTTCACGGCAACACCGCCAAGATTCTCGAGTACGCCGCACGGGCGCACAATGAAATGCAGGCGGACCTCGTCATTTTCCCTGAGCTGAGCATCTGCGGTTATCCCCCCGAGGACCTGCTGTTCCATTCGGGCCTGCGGCGGCGAGTCGCTGAGGCGCTCGAGGTTATTCGCAGGAAAGTCAGGGATATCGCCGTCGTGATCGGATTTCCTGAATACGATGGTGACAATATCTATAACGCCTGTGCCGTGTTTAAAGATGGCGCAGTGCTTGCTCACTATCGCAAACATCTGCTACCAAACTACCGCGTGTTCGATGAGCAACGGTATTTCTCTGCGGGCAGGGAGGCGTCCGTATTTTCGCTCCGTGGAATTCGTATCGGCCTCAATATCTGTGAGGATGTCTGGAAGAGCGGGCCGGCCGCTGCCAGCCGGGCTGCCGGCGCGGAAGTGATCATTGCGATCAACGGTTCACCGTATGAGCACGACAGCCAGGCCAAACGAGAGGGCGTCGTCAGGCAAAGAATAAAAGAGGTCGGAATACCCGTCGTATATCTGAATATGGTCGGCGGTCAGGATGAGCTTGTTTTTGACGGCGGTTCGTTTGCCATGGATGCTGATGGTGAAGTTTGCTTCAGGGCAGCACCGTATACGGAAAATCTGTACCGACTGGAATTGAAAGCCAGTGGTGCAGGGGTCGCGCCTCAGTCCGCGGAGGTAGTGCCCATATTGTCAACCGAACAAAGTGTCTACGAGGCGCTGGTTTGCGGCACGCGCGACTACGTCAGGAAGAACGGCTTCCCGGGCGTTATCCTGGGATTGTCGGGCGGTATCGACTCGGCACTCGTCCTGTCGATTGCCTGTGATGCGCTGGGAGCCAAACAGGTGCGTGCGGTGATGATGCCGTTTCGTTACACGAGTAATATGAGCCAGGAAGATGCTGCGAAGCAGGCGGCTTTGCTCGGCGTTCGTTACGACGTAATCCCGATACTGCCGATTTACGACGCAACCGTAGGGCAGCTCAAAAAGATATTCGAGGGGCGAGCAGCTGACGTTACAGAGGAAAATATTCAGGCCCGTTGCCGCGGTCTCCTGCTGATGTCCATCTCAAACAAGACCGGGCGCATGTTGCTGACCACGGGAAACAAGAGTGAGATGGCCGTTGGCTATGCCACGCTCTATGGCGATATGGCGGGGGGATTCGCACCGATCAAGGATTGCAGCAAGTCACTCGTCTACCGGCTGGCGCGCTACCGCAATTCGCTCGGAGAAGCGATTCCCGAGCGGGTCATCACCCGCCCACCGTCAGCGGAACTCAGGGCAAACCAGAAAGATACGGATTCCCTGCCTGACTATGATGTACTCGATCCGATCCTCGAGGCTTTTATCGAGAAAGACATGTCTGTTGACGATATTGTTGCTACAGGATTTGACAAGGAAATCGTCGTACGGGTGCTGGAACTCGTCAAGCGAAACGAATACAAGCGACGACAGGCGCCTCCGGGAATAAGGATTTCGAACAGGGCGTTTGGGAGAGACTGGCGTTACCCGATAACATCGCGGTACACGTTTCCCGGGTGAGGAATCGCGGCTGGAAGCCGCTCCCACGTGGGAGCGGCTTCCAGCCGCGATTCAGGTTCGTAGGAGGCGGCGTCCTCGGAGCGGTGCAGATCGCAGGAGTGGTGTTCACGCCGCGATGCAGGTTCGTAGGAGGCGGCGTCCTCGGGGCGATCCAGGTTTGTAGGAGCGGCGTCCTCGGAGCGATTCAGGTCGCAGGAGCGGCGTCCTCGGGGCGATCCAGGTTTTTAGGAGCGGCGTCCTCGGGGCGATCCAGGTTGTAGGAGCGGCGCCCTCGGGGCGATGCAGGTCGCAGGAGCGGCGCCCTCGGGGCGATGCAAGTCGCAGGAGCGGCGTCCTCGCCGTAATTCAGGTCGCAGTAGCGGCGCCCTCGCCGCGATCCAGGTTCGTAGGAGGCGGCGTCCTCGCCGCGATCCAGGTTCGTAGGAGGCGGCGTCCTCAGGGCGATCCAGGTTCGTAGGAGGCGGCGCCCTCGGGACGATCCAGGTTTGTAGGAGCGGCGCCCTCGGGGCGATCCAGGTCGCAGTAGCGGCGTCCTCGGGGCGATCCAGGTTTTTAGGAGCGGCGTCCTCGCCGCGATTTCCTAATTCAACGCGACGGGCTCGTTTCCGAAGTTCTTTTGCAGAACCCTGCGCGTGTCTTCCGCAAGTTCCGTCATACCGAGCCCTTCGTAGGCCTCGATCATAATGCGCAAGGATTCAGCGCCGCTGTCAGCGCCGTGATAGGTCTCCAGCGCCTCTTTCGCCCGGTTCAGGGCTGCAACATAAGCATCTCGTTCAAGGTAAAACCGGGCAACGAGGTTCTCGTAGGACGCCAGCCTGTTCTTGAGATAGATCATTCGCTGCTGGGCATCCTCGGCATATTCACTCGCCGGGTAACGGTCAACCAGGCGGCTCAGAAGCGAGAACGCGCGCTGACCGTCGCGCGGCGGGCGGCTGTTGATATCCTTGCGGAAGAATCGCATCAGCGCGGATTGGCCTCGCTCATAGTACGCGAGCGCCTGGATATAAAGTGCGTAGTCCACCCGGGGATGAGTCGGGTTTTCGCGGATAAATGTCTCCGACGCTTCAATGGCCTGCTCTTGGCGCCCATCCTTGTAGTAGGTATAGGCAAGTTCCAGTTGAATCCCGGTGCTGAATTCGCTGAACGGGAACCGGGCCTGCAACGCTTCAAAAATCCTGATCGCTTTTCGGTAGTTACCGTTTTCCACGGCTTCCTGCGCCTCGCCGTATGCGTCGCGAATATTCTGAGTGAGGTCAAACTCCTCCTCGTCACCGGCACAACCCGCTGCGAGCACGCCGGCGACCAGCATAATCAAGATGGCCCGGGTACAACGAAATATGCCGGAACCGGGTCTGGCAGGTTCTCGCTGATTTCTGGAAAAGTGAATAGTCATTATTTTTTGGCGTATCAGATTGGCTTTATCGGCGCGGACGTCCCGAAAGACGCGGCCGGACTGTGCATGAAACCGGCGCGATCGGCAAGTATACCGTAAACTTGTCGCCGTTCTGACCGGGATTTAAATCATCTTATGGCACTCGAGCCCCTCGAAAAACTTGTTCCGCTTGCGTTGTCCGGTCAGCGATTGGACCAGGCGCTTGCACAGATGTTTCCGGAATATTCTAGGAGCCGCCTGAAGGCCTGGATTCTCAAGGGGAGCGTTACCGTCGATGATCGGGAGATGCGGCCACGCGACGCGGTGTCCGGCGGCGAGCGAATCGTCGTACAGCCACAGGCCGAGGTGAGCGTCACCAGTGCGCCGGAACCGATAGCCCTGGCAATCGCCTATGAAGATGATGACTTGCTTATCGTCAACAAGCCGGCCGGCCTGGTCGTACATCCGGGCACCGGCAATACGCGCGGGACGCTGATGAACGGCCTGCTCCATCACGCTCCGGCACTCGAGGCGCTGCCGCGGGCGGGTATCGTTCATCGCCTGGACAAAGACACCAGCGGTTTGCTCCTGGTGGGCAAAAGCCTGACCGCGCACACCGCCCTGGTCCGTGCGCTGGCTGACCGAGATATATCCCGCCACTATCTTGCGGTGTGTTGTGGCGTGCTGACGGGTGGCGGAAAAATCGATGCTCCCATTGGCAGGCATCCGGTTGACCGCCTCAGGATGAGTGTGCAGGAGAGTGGCAAGCCCGCCATTACCCACTTCAGGGTGAAAGAGCGATTCCGCGCACATACATATATTAGTGTGCAACTGGATACCGGGCGCACGCACCAGATTCGTGTGCATTTCGCCCACCGACGCAACCCGCTGCTGGGCGACCCCGTATATGGTGGCCGGCTGGCCATCCCTGCTGGTGCTACCGAGGCCTTGATAGATTGTTTGCGCGGGTTTCGTCGCCAGGCACTGCATGCGACGCAACTCTCGTTCACTCACCCCGTTTCCGGCCTGCCCATCGAGGTCGAAGCACCGTTACCGGATGATTTCGCGCGGCTCATCGATGTTTTGCGAGTTGATGCCGCAGCGGTGGAATGAAGGCCGAAATTGAAATTATCACGGCCGACTGGCCGGCGCCGCGAGGAATCATCGCGGGTACCACAACGCGGGTCGGGGGTATCAGCACCGGTGCCTGCGCTACGCTTAATCTTGGTGCCCACGTTGGCGATGCGCCGCGGAACGTTACGGAAAACAGGCGGCGTTTCCTGGGGCAATGCCAGTTACCGGCAGAGCCATCGTGGCTGCGACAGGTCCATGGAACGAATATCGCTGTCGATCCGGATCCCGGTTACGAGCCCGCCGCCGACGCCATCCTGTCACGCTCGGCAGACAAGGTATGTGTCGTTTTGACCGCGGATTGCCTGCCGGTCCTGATGACCTCGAGCGATGGCAGTGAAATAGCGGCCGCGCATGCCGGGTGGCGGGGCCTGTGCAACGGGGTGCTCGAAACCACAGTGGCGGCATTCCGGAGTCGACCCGGCGATATTCTCGCCTGGCTCGGACCGGCCATCTCCCAGGAAAACTTCGAAGTGGGCGAGGAAGTCCGACAGGCGTTTATCGCTCGCGACAAGGCGGCAACGGATTGCTTTGTCCCGAACGCCCGCGGGCGGTGGCAAGCCGATCTCTATGGTCTCGCCAGGCGGCGACTGACCGCGGCCGGCGTGCTACAAATCCATGGAGGCCAGTGCTGTACTTACGCCGATTCCGGCCGGTTTTTCTCCTATCGCAGGGACGGTGAGTGCGGGCGCATGGCAAGTTTCGTTTTTCGCAACGGCGAAACCGGCTGAAGTGCTTGAATTACAGTAATTCGGCGCTATCTAAGAGCGAGCTTCTGTATTAACCAACCTGAAAAGAGCGCCGGAGCCCGTCTCTGGTTCCGCCTCCTGAAGAGTAATTGCGATGCGAATGGACAAACTGACAAGCAAATTCCAGATGGCACTGGCCGATGCCCAGTCTCTGGCCGTGGGTCTCGACAACCAGTTCATCGAGCCAACTCATGTGATGGTTGCGCTCCTGGACCAGGAAGGCAGCTCCGTACGCGGATTGCTGGCCAAAGCGGGCGTCAACGTGAACCTGCTGCGCTCCCAGCTCGGCGACGCACTCGATCGCCTGCCCAAAGTCGAGGGAACAGGCGGAGAGCTTCACATCAGCAGCGATCTGTCGAACCTGCTCAACCTGACCGACAAACTGGCTCAGAAACGCGACGATCAGTACATCTCCAGCGAGTTGTTCCTGTTGGCAGCGCTTGAGGGCAAAACGCCGCTGGCTCCGATTCTGCAAAATGCCGGTGCTATTCGTGGAGCGATCGAAAAATCTATCGATGAGGTCAGGGGTGGGCAACAGGTCAACGATCCGAACGCAGAAGATACCCGCCAGGCGCTGGAGAAATATACGATCGATCTGACCGAACGGGCGGAACAGGGAAAACTCGACCCGATTATCGGTCGCGACGACGAAATTCGCCGCACAATCCAGATTCTGCAAAGGCGAACCAAGAATAACCCCGTGCTGATCGGTGAGCCCGGCGTTGGCAAAACGGCGATCATCGAGGGACTGGCGCAACGAATCGTTAACAACGAAATTCCGGAGGGATTGAGAAACAAGAGAATCCTGTCACTGGACATGGGTTCGCTGATCGCCGGAGCCAAGTTTCGCGGGGAATTTGAAGAACGCCTGAAAGCAGTCCTGAATGATCTTTCGAAACAGGAAGGGCAGATTATTCTCTTTATTGACGAGCTGCACACCATGGTCGGTGCCGGTAAGGCCGAAGGATCCATGGATGCCGGCAATATGCTAAAGCCGGCCCTGGCTCGGGGCGAACTTCATTGCGTTGGCGCCACGACGCTCGACGAGTACCGAAAGTACCTCGAAAAAGACGCGGCGCTTGAGCGGCGCTTCCAGAAGGTTCTTATCGAAGAGCCGACCGTTGAGGACACGATCGCGATACTGCGTGGTCTGAAGGAGCGGTACGAGGTCCACCACGGCGTTGAAATTACAGACCCCGCTATCGTTGCGGCGGCGACGCTGTCGCATCGTTACATAGCGGACCGGCAGCTGCCGGACAAGGCTATCGACCTGATTGACGAGGCAGCCTCCCGGATCCGGATTGAAATCGACTCGAAGCCGGAAGAGATGGACAAGCTTGAACGCCGCGTTATCCAGCTGAAGATCGAACGCGAGGCCCTGAAAAAAGAATCCGACGACGCGTCGCGCAAACGACTGGAAGACCTGGAAGGGCAGCTCAGCGACCTGGAGCGCGAATATGCTGACCTGGATGAAGTCTGGAAGTCAGAGAAGGCGGCGATGCAGGGCACCACGCACATCAAGGAAGAGCTCGAGCGAGCCCGCCTCGATCTCGAAACAGCGCATCGGGCGAACGACCTCGCGCGTTTGTCGGAACTGCAATACGGCCGGATTCCGGAACTCGAGAAAAGACTGGCGGAAGCAGTTCAGGTAGAAGGGCTGGAAATGACGCTCTTGCGTAACAACGTGACGGAAGAGGAAGTTGCTGAAATAGTTTCCAAGTGGACCGGCATACCGGTTTCGAAGATGCTCGAAGGTGAGAAGGACAAGTTGCTGCAGATGGAAAACCTGGTGCAGCAACGCGTCGTTGGCCAGTCGGAAGCAGTTACCGCAGTTGCCAATGCAATTCGCCGCTCGCGCGCCGGCCTTTCCGATCCCAATCGGCCAATTGGTTCATTCCTGTTTCTTGGGCCAACGGGTGTCGGCAAGACCGAACTCACCAAGGCGCTTGCAAACTTCCTGTTCGATACCGACGACGCCATGGTTCGGCTCGACATGTCCGAATTTATGGAGAAACACTCCGTAGCACGTCTGATCGGAGCCCCGCCGGGATATGTCGGTTATGACGAAGGCGGTTACCTGACGGAAGCCGTTCGCCGGCGACCTTATTCAGTGATTCTGCTCGACGAGGTTGAGAAGGCGCACCCCGATGTCTTTAACGTACTCCTGCAAGTGCTCGATGACGGTCGCCTGACCGATGGGCAGGGCAGAACCGTCGATTTTCGAAATACGGTTATCGTGATGACCTCGAACCTGGGGTCACAGCGAATTCAGGAACTTTCCGGAGAGCAGCACTACGAGGAAATGAAGTCATCGGTAATGGAAATCGTATCGCAGCATTTTCGACCGGAGTTTATCAACCGCGTCGACGATGTCGTGGTCTTCCACCCGTTGAGTCGGGAGCACATTCGCGCGATCGTCGACATTCAGCTCGGATATCTGCACGAACGACTCGCGGGGCGGGAAATGTTCATTACCCTGTCTGATGCTGCTCGCGATCGTTTGGCAGAGGCTGGTTTTGACCCGGTCTACGGTGCGAGGCCGCTAAAAAGGGCGATTCAGCAACAAATCGAAAACCCGCTGGCGCAGGAAATTCTCCAGGGTCGATTTAAGCCAGGTGACACCATCGAGGTTGGGGTGACGGAAAATCATCTCGAATTCCAGAAAGCCGCCTGAAACACTTATACTAGCCGCGCGCTGCAGTCAGCCGACTGCAGCGAGACTTAATCCTGGAGATTGATGCATGCCGATTTATGAGTATGCCTGTACAAACTGCAATCACAAGCTGGACGCGCTGCAGAAGATCAGCGAAGACCCGCTTGTAGAATGCCCTGAATGCGGAAAGTCGGCGCTGAAGCGCCTGATTTCGGCTCCGCGTTTTCGTTTGAAAGGGCAGGGCTGGTATGAGACAGACTTTAAGAAGGACAACCAGCGCAATCTTGCTAAAGGTGAATCGGAATCGGCAAAAGCCGACAGCAAGGCCGACAGCAAGGTAGATAAGACAGCCTCGCCGGCGCCGACGAAAAGTGAAGTGAAGCCCACGGCAACGGCAAAGAAAGACGACGCATGAAGAATTTACGCAAATATATTATTGCCGGTCTGCTCGTCTGGTTGCCGCTTGCCGTCACTTTTCAGTTACTCAAGTTCGTTGTCGGCAAAATGGATGGCTGGCTGGACAAGTTCCTGGAATGGCTGCCACCGAGCTTCAATCCCGATCAACTGCTCGGCGTGGAAATTCCGGGTCTCGGTGTCATTTTTACCTTCCTGCTCCTGGTCCTGACCGGCATGTTCGCTGCAAACATTGTGGGTCGCGCATTCGTCACCGGGTGGGAATCCCTGATGGACCGGATTCCGATTGTGCGGCCGATCTATTCAGCGGTGAAGAAGTTCGCAGAGGTCGTCTTCTCTGACAAGACCGATTCGTTCAAGAAAGTCCTGTTAATCCAGTATCCCCGACTCGGCGTCTACAGCTTTGCGTTCCAGACCTCAAGCCAGCTTGGCGAGGTGCAGGACAGGACCGGAGAGGACGTCATATGTGTCTTTGTCCCCACAACGCCGAATCCAACCTCCGGCTTCATCCTGATTGTGCCCAGAAAGGAGGTCATCGAGCTGGATATGGAAGTCGACCAGGCCCTGAAAATGATCATTTCGCTGGGTGTGGTGGTGCCGACGTGGCGCAAGGGAGATCTGCCGGAATTGCCACTGAAAATGCCGAAGCAACCGGGCGAATAGACCATGCCGGTGTTGCAGCCACGGGCAGCAGGCCGTACCATTTCGCCTCCAAAAATTCAGGTATGACCGGAACTTAGCGATGCGCAGCCATTATTGCGGACAAATTAACGAGAGCCAGATCGGTGAGGAAGTCTCCGTCTGTGGCTGGGTACACCGACGGCGCGATCATGGTGGCGTCATTTTCGTCGATCTTAGAGACCGGGAAGGCCTGTTGCAGGTCGTATTCGATCCCGACCGACCAGAAATATTTGCAGAAGCCGAGCGAATTCGCGGCGAGTACGTGCTGGCAGTCAAGGGCAAGGTTCGGGCGCGGCCGGAGGGCACCGTAAACAAGAATATGCCGACCGGGCAAATCGAGGTGCTGGCACACGAGCTGACAACGTTAAATGACGCAGAGACACCGCCTTTCCATCAGGACGAAAGCGTCAATGAAGAGTTGCGCCTGAAATATCGCTATCTCGATCTCAGGCGGGAAAGCATGCTTGGAAACCTGCGGCTCCGCCACGCGGTAACGCGTGCGATGCGCAATTTCCTTGATGACAACGGTTTCGTCGATGTCGAAACGCCGATGCTGACCCGCGCGACTCCGGAAGGTGCTCGTGACTACATCGTTCCGAGCCGAACGAATCCTGGCAAGTTCTTTGCGTTGCCGCAATCGCCACAGATTTTCAAACAACTTCTGATGATGTCGGGTCTCGACCGCTACTACCAGATCGCTCGTTGCTTCCGCGACGAAGACCTGCGGGCCGACAGGCAGCCGGAATTTACCCAGCTCGATATCGAGATGAGCTTTATCGACGAAGAAGATGTGATGGGGACGATGGAAGGCCTCGTTCGCAAGCTCTTCAGCGATGTCATGGATGTCGAGCTCCCGTCACCCTTTCCCCGCATCACCTATGCAGATGCGATGCACCGCTATGGTTCGGACAAGCCGGACCTGCGAATCGACCTGGAACTGGTCGACGTGTCCGACCTGATGGGGTCGGTGGAATTCAAGGTATTCGCTGAGCCTGCGGCGGACCCTGAGGGTCGGGTTGCCGCATTGTGCGTGCCGGGCGGTAGTGAGCTCAGTCGCAGGGAAATCGATGATTACACGGCATTTGTCGGGCGTTATGGTGCCAAGGGTCTTGCCTATATAAAGGTGAACGACGCCGGCGCCGGCCGGGATGGATTGCAGTCTCCGATCCTGAAATTCCTGCCCGACGAATGTGTCGACGGCATCATGCAGCGCACGGCTGCCAAAAATGGCGATCTGATCTTTTTTGGCGCGGCCAAGGCAAGCATCGTAAACGATGCACTTGGCGCACTCAGGGTGAAGCTCGGAGAAGATCGTGGCCTGGTTCAGGAGGGCTGGCGACCACTTTGGGTTGTTGACTTCCCGATGTTCGAAAAAGACGCACAGTCGAAACGATGGACCTCATTGCATCATCCGTTTACGGCGCCGGCCGTCGACGATGCTGAGGCGGTTCGCGCGCAACCGGGCACCGTGCTCTCCAGGGCGTACGACATGGTTCTGAACGGTTCCGAGATCGGTGGCGGCTCAATTCGAATTCACAGCAAGACGATGCAAGCAGCCGTTTTCGCGCTGTTGGGCATCAGCGATGAAGAGGCTGAAGAAAAATTCGGCTTCCTGCTCAAGGCGCTTGATTATGGCTGCCCGCCGCACGGTGGAATCGCGTTCGGGCTTGACCGCATGGTGATGCTGATGGCCGGTGCTGAAAGCATCAGGGACGTCATCGCTTTTCCAAAAACCCAGTCGGCCAGTTGTCCTTTGACTAACGCACCGGGCGAAGTGTCTGCCGAGCAGCTGAAAGAAACCGGAATTCGCTTACGCGTCCCGCGCGCGGAGTAGCCCCGTAGCCGCACCGCGACGCCCGGAGTCCGTACTAATCATCGTCTATACCGATGACGGTAAAGTATTGTTGCTGCAGCGTCGGGCACCATTTGGGTTCTGGCAATCGGTAACAGGGTCCCTGGACCCCGGTGAGTCTCCGGCGGAGGCAGCCTGTCGCGAATTGCTTGAAGAGACCGGTCTTTCCACCGAGGGCTGCCTGACAGACAAAAATTTCAGCCGCACGTTTACCATCGATCCACGCTGGCGGGACCGGTATGCGGAAGGTGTGACTGAAAACGAGGAGTATGAGTGGCACTACCGGTTAGCCGGTGCTGTGGATGTCCGGGTTGATGACGACGAGCACGATGACTTTCGCTGGTTGCCGGTTGACGAGGCTATTGACGCCGTCTGGTCCTGGACGAACCGGGACGCACTCCTGAAGCTCAGGGAAGAACTTGGATAGTGCAAGTCAAAGAGTTGATTTTTTGCGCGCCCAGAGGGCGAACAGGCGGTATGATGCGAACCATTAATAACTGGCGGAACACTGCAGGTATTTTCAGATGGAGCAAAATATGAGTTCAGAGAAGGTAGCAGAGGTAAGGATTACGCCTCGGTACATGTTGCTCCTGATCGTGTCGATTCCGGTCTTTGCGGGAATTTACTACTGGACCGGAACGGAGTTCTTTAATTCACCGTTGTCACTCGAGGAATACATTATTTTCTCGACACTGGTCGCCATTGTCGTGACTGGCTGTTACCAGCTGTTTTTCTGGGTGCAACGAAATAATTTTCATTTCAAGACCCGCTGTTTTGTCACGCCGCTTGATCGCTACATTCCGTTCTGGCCATCCTGGGTCTGGATCTATTCTTTTCTCTACTACATTGCGATCGGCTTCGTGGTTGCGTCAATCCAGTCAATTGCCGAGGGCGTTTACCTGATTTTTGGCGCCGTGATGCTGTTGCTCGCACAAGTTGCCTTTTTCTTCATTCTTCCATCGACGGTTCCGCCGGAATACCGGCAGTACGAGGCTAACTCGCTGGCGACAAGATTTCTGAAGTTCGTACAGGGCAAGGACAATGGGCGCAATTGCATGCCGAGCATGCACTGTTCGGTGGCAATGTATGTCAGCCTTGTTCTTTACCCGTCAATCGGGAACGCCGCCTGGGTCTTTGCCGGGCTGATTGCCGTGTCCTGTCTGTTGGTCAAACAGCATCAGCTGGCGGATATTTTGCCGGGGCTCGGCCTTGGCTGGCTGATCTGGTCTTTGGTTCCAACGCTCTAGTCGGCGGATTCATCCCTTAATTTCTTGAGTGCATAGAGCACATCGAGCGCCTGTCTGGGCGCGAGTTCGTCCGGATTAATTTCATCGAGCGCCTCGCCGAGGTGATCTGCCTCAGGCCCGACGACTTCTGTACCGAACGGCAACTGGGTCTGCGGGTGATCATGAGTCTGCTGTGCTTCGAGCACCGCCAGGTATTTTCTGGCCCTCCTGATGACATCCGGCGGTACGCCCGCGAGTGCCGCCACCTGTAGTCCGTAACTCTTGTTGGCCGGGCCCGGCTTCACAGCGTGCAGGAATACCAGCTGGCCTTTGTGTTCTGTCGCATCGAGATGCACATTTGCACAACCGGGCACTTCGTCGGCCAGCGCCGTCAACTCGAAATAATGAGTCGCAAATAATGTGAATGCCCGAACCTTTTCGCCCATGTGGTGTGCAGCCGCCCACGCGAGAGACAAGCCATCAAAGGTGCTGGTACCACGACCGATTTCGTCCATCAGGACCAGGCTGGATTCAGTCGCGTTGTTCAGTATCGTGGCCGTTTCAGTCATTTCCACCATGAAGGTCGAACGGCCTCCGGCGATATCGTCCGATGCGCCGATGCGGGTAAAAATCCGGTCAACCGGCCCGATACGCAAATAATCAGCGGGAACGAAACAGCCAATGTTTGCGAGGATCGTGATCAATGCCGCCTGTCGCATATAGGTCGATTTACCACCCATGTTGGGACCGGTGATAACAAGGATTTTTCGCTGCTCGTCTAACAGGAGATCGTTGGCGACAAAGGGCATGTCGATAACCTGTTCCACGACGAGGTGGCGGCCACCGCGGATTTCGAGGCACGGTTCGTCGGCCAGTTCCGGTTTGCTGAGATTCAGGGTCTCGCTTCGCTCAGCAAAGGACGCGATGACATCGAGTTCGGCAAGCCCGCTTGCTGTCGCCTGCAGGTTGACCAGCACCTCATTCAGGGCATCGATCAGTCCCTCGTAAAGATGCTTCTCCCGGCTCAAGGCGCGTTCCCTCGCGCTCAAAACCTTGTCCTCAAATTCCTTGAGTTCGGGGGTGATGAATCGTTCGGCACCTTTCAGGGTCTGGCGACGAACGTAATCATCGGGAGCCTTGCTCGCCTGGCCTTTGCTGATTTCGATGTAGTAGCCATGAACGCGGTTGTAGCCGAGCTTCAGCGTATGAATGCCGGTTCGTTCTTTCTCCCTGGTTTCGAGGTCAACCAGGTACTGATCGGCATTGTCGGCGATAGCCCTCAGCTCATCGAGCTCGTCATCATGGCCTGCTGCGATGACGCCGCCGTCCCGAATGAGCATGGGCGGATTGTCGATAATCGCTTTTTGCAGCAGGTCTCTTTGCTGTCCGTGTTCCGAAATCTGTCGGCACAGCGACTCGATCAATGGCGAATCCCTGTGTTTCAGTTCACGGCGCAGCTCAGGAATTCGCGACAGCGTCACTCCAAGCTGACGAAGGTCTCGCGGCCGGGCCGAGCGGAGTGCGATACGAGACAGGATCCGTTCGACGTCACCAATGCCGTGCAGGCTCGCCTGTACCGGTTCAATCAGTCGCTCATGTATAAGGAGTTCTATGGCCTGGTAGCGGCCGCGCAATACTTCCGTATCTCGCAGGGGTCTTTGAATCCAGCGTTTCAGCAGGCGGCTGCCCATGGGACTTTGGCAACGGTCCATGATGCCGGCGAGCGTGTGCTCCTGGTGACCCGTCAGGCTTTCATCAAGTTCGAGATTACGCCTGGTTGGTCCGTCCATGATGACTGCATCGCACTGCTGCTCGACAGTGATCGAACTGAGGTGTGGCAGAGACGTCTTTTGCGTGTCCGCAACGTATTGCAGGAGGGCGCCGGCTGCCGCTACGCCGAGAGGTAACTCATTACAGCCAAAGCCTGCCAGGTCCTTCGTTCCAAACTGCGAGCTCAAAAGGCGTGTCGCACTGTCGAGGTCGAAGTGCCACGGAGGACGGCCCGTACTCCGCACTTCTTCGCGGAATCGGAGGTCCTGATTCTCTTCGTTGAAAATTACTTCTGCCGGGCGCAGCCGTTCAAGTTCGCCGTCAAGCGCCTCCCGATCTGCCAGTTCAGTCATGCGGAATCGACCGCCGGCAAGGTCCAGCCAGGCGAGTCCGATCCGGTCGCTATCGATACAAACCGCTGCGACCAGGTTATCCCGGCCCTCCGGCAACAATGCCTCGTCGGTCAGGGTGCCAGGCGTTACTACCCGCATCACCTTGCGTTCGACCGGTCCCTTGCTGGTTGCCGGGTCGCCAACCTGCTCGCAGATTGCGACCGATTCTCCTTTCCTGACGAGTTTCGCCAGGTAACTCTCGACGGCGTGATAGGGCACACCCGCCATTGGTATCGCGTTGCCGCCGGATTTTCCGCGTGCTGTCAGCGTGATATCGAGGAGTTTCGCCGCCCGACGGGCGTCGTCGAAAAAAAGCTCGTAGAAGTCACCCATACGATAGAAGACCAGCATGTCGGCGTAGTCGGCCTTGATGCGCAGATACTGTTGCATCATCGGCGTATGGACGGGACTGACGTTCGCGTTCATCTTATTGTTTTTGGCGGCGACGGAGACAATGCATGCTAGCCTCTGGCTATGCGTAAGTCGATGCCCCGCACATAAGCGAATGAGAGTTGTTCACATCGAAACCGGGCGCCACTTCTACGGCGGCGCGCAGCAGGTCATATGGCTAATGAGGGGGCTAAGGTCCGCCGGGATCGACTGCCAGCTGGTTTGCCCGCCCGAATCTGACATACAGGTGGCGGCAGAAAGAGACGGAATATCGGTTTCGCCGATTGCCTGCGCCGGAGATCATGACCTGCGATTTGCCTTGAATCTCAGAAAGCTGCTTTGCGAAGATCCGCCGGACCTGGTGCACTGCCACAGCCGGCGTGGCGCTGATTTTCTCGGCGGCTGGGCGGCAAGGTCTGCCCGGATTCCGGCCGTCCTCTCGCGCCGGGTAGACAATCCCGAATCGCACTGGATTGCCGAGCTGCGCTATCGACCCTTCCGCAAGGTGATCGCCATCTCCGAAAATATCGCTTCGGTACTGACAAGAGGGGGATTCGACTGGTCACGTCTCGCGGTTATCCGTGACGCAGTGGATGTCGACTGCATCAATCCCGATGTGGACCGCAGCGTTTTGTACGATGAGTTCAATATCCCGGCAAAGGCATTCGCCATTGCCGTTGTCGCCCAGCTGATACCACGAAAGGGACACCGCTTCATACTGGATGTCCTGCCAGGTCTGTGTGCGGTGCATCCATATATAAAGGTGGTGTTTTTCGGTGAAGGCGAAGGCGAAGAGATGCTGCGGGCGCTGGCACGAAAACTGGGGCTCAGCGCAACCGTGCAGTTCGCGGGCTTTCGTCACGACCTCGA
>JAHEFD010000008.1 GCA_024640345.1 Woeseiaceae bacterium | reverse complement strand
GGTGCGATGCCCTCGACGTTGCCGAGGAACGTACCAAAAATTGATGCCTTTACTTTATTGCCTGCTGCAGTAGTGGCGATGTGTGTGCCATGACCATCTACGTCGCGTGCTGAATAGATTTCACCGGCGTCAATAGGCCCTGTCGCCCTGGCGCCATCGACAAAAAAACGTGCGCCGATCATCTTGTTGTTGCAGTTCTGTGCGGTAAATTGTGCTCCGGTCTGGCACGTTCCGTTCCAGTTCTCCGGCGGATCGAAAATCTGCACATCCTCCATTTTTCGGTAACGGCGACAAAGCCACTTGCCGAGCAGCGAGTTCTGGCCCCACGAACTGAGGCAGGCTCTTGGCTGATAGGCTTCGCGCTTATCCTGCAGTGCCGGGTGATCGGGCGCAATGCCGCTGTCGATGACGCCGATCACGATGCCGTCACCGTCAAGTCCGGGGGCGCCTCGCAACCCTGTTTCCGCATCGAAAAGACCAAGAAAACTTGCGCTGTAATTGCTGGTGAGCGGACGAACTTCATCTTCCCAGACGTGCAGGACCTCGGCCATATGCTCGATTTTGTTTGCCTGTGCTGGCGACATTTTGGCGGCAAAACCATTCAGCGCATATCGATAACTGTAAAGCTGCTGAATGTTGCTGCCCGCCTTGGCAAGCACTTCTGCCTGCTCTTTTTCGAGCACCTGGACATGACTCTGAATCGCCGCGCTGCTCTTGTCGAAAGTCCCTGTGCTCTGCAGCTGGCCAACGGTCGGCTTGCTGAACGTGCCAGCAATGCGCGCTGCAGCCGTTGCGTGATACTCGGCAGCTGATGGAGTTCTTAGCTGCACGATATATACCCTGGATTCACTGGCCGCATCTTCGGTGCCGGCGAGACGTATAGCGATCGGCGGGCCGCCGTCGCGCAGCGGGGAGTCAGAGTCGGCGATGGCTGCGCCGGCTGCGAAAATCGTGAGTAGTAATGTCAGCCTGATCTGGATCACGGATTTACCTGTACCCCATGCCTCTATGGCAGAGTACATGATCGCTCATTCTCAGGATTGCGTACTGTCAGCACGGATCCTGCTGAGGTTGCTTCAAGAAACCGCCGTAAATGCCGGTTTTCGAAGAAAGTTAGCACACTCCGCGGGCGGTGATCCAGCCAGGTTTTGGATCACGGGCGCCAGCCGGACGCAGGCCCGGACGGGGCATCGGCGCTGTGCTTGTACTTCTCTGCGCGCCGCGCGAGCCATGCAAACCACTCTGCCCAGGAGGGTTGGTTCTGCTCAATTTGTTTGGCGACGATCCAGCCATTCAGTTTTTTATGCATCGAGGCGACCATGCCGCCGGCAAGGTCCATTACGAGGTCGAACGGCGCAATTTTCCGGTAAACAAGAAGGCCCATGGTTTCGAATGATGTGCAGACGATAATCGCAGCATCTTCAAACGCGGGACCATGCGAACGCAGGTCCTCGACGGTTGCACCGTCCGGAAGCTCATGCAGGAGCAGCACAGCGCGCGCCAGTTCCGCGTTATAGAATGTGCTGGTTAATTCGGTAGCGATTGCATTGCGTTGATCGATACGGTGCGCGCGAATCTGGTAGGCACCGAAAATCAGGCCGGTAAGGATTGTGCAGGCGCCAATAATCTCGGCAATTGCGCCGAGCTGTTCCAGGGATATGCCCGTCATCGGATAAGGATCCTATTCGCCAAGCCAGTTGTTCGGTTTCAAATATTTTTCGTAAAGACCCATCTCGGGTGATCCGGGCTCCGGCTGCCAGTTATACTCCCAGCGCACGCGTGGCGGTAGTGACATCAGGATCGATTCGGTTCTGCCACCGGACTGCAGGCCAAACAAGGTTCCCCGGTCATAGATCAGGTTGAACTCGACATAACGGCCTCGCCGGTAGAGCTGAAACTCCCGCTGGCGCTCTCCGTATTTGTGTTTCTGACGGGCACTGACGATGGGTAGATAGGCCGGCAAGAACTGATCGCCGACGGCCTTCGTAAACTCGAAAGATTTTTCAAAGCCGGGCTCATTCAGGTCGTCGAAGAACAAGCCTCCGACGCCCCGGGTTTCGTTGCGATGTTTGAGGAAAAAATACTCATCGCACCAGTTTTTGTATTTCGGATAAACATCGATGCCGAATGGATCGCAGGCTTCCTTTGCTTTTCGATGCCAGTGCAAGACATCGTCATGGAACGGGTAGTAGGGTGTAAGGTCGAATCCGCCGCCGAACCACCATACCGGCTTACCATCGTCACTGTCTGTCGAGAAAAAGCGGAAATTGGCATGAGTGGTTGGTACGTAAGGATTACGAGGATGCAAAACGAGGGAGACACCCATCGCCTGGAAACTTTTTCCGGCCAACTCCGGGCGACTTTTTGTCGCGGAGGGCGGCATCTGGTCACCATATACGTGGGAAAAACCAACGCCGGCCTGTTCGAAAACTTTTCCGTCGGACAGAACACGGCTTTCGCCGCCACCGCCGCCAGCCCGATCCCACTTGTCGTGTCGAAACTTGCCGATACCATCAGTGTCTTCAAGTGACGAACAGATACGCATTTGCAACGTGCGAAGATAATCTTCTACGGCTTTGATGTTGTTGTCGCTCATGCCGGCCTCACAATATTTTCGGTCGTATAGTGCCGAATCTCGGACGGGCCGCTGGCGGGTCCGCACTCTCCGGGGAGAATGTAGTCTACTAAAGCCCCGAACTGCCTGCGAAGAATGAATGAGTTGCGTGCGGGTGCATGACCCGTGATGTTAGCGCTCGTCGATACGATCGCCGAATCAGTCTCCCTGCACAAAGCGCTGGCGATCGGGTGAGTCGTTTGTCTGACCGCAATGCTGTCGTGATCACCGGTTATCCATGCGGGGGCTTCATCGGACGCCGGTAGAATCCAGGTTACGGGCTTATCGTCAGATGTAGCGAGATCAAGGTTCTCCGTGGGCAGGTCGATCCAGTCAGCAATCTGCCCGGGATCTGAAATAATCACGATCAGGCCCTTGGCCGGGCTCCTGCCCTTGATATCCAGGATCTCGCTGACAGCATCAAAGTCCTCCGGCAGACAGCCGAGACCGAAGACGCCTTCTGTTGGATAGGCAATAATTCCACCCGCATGAAGAACGCGTGCGGCGTATCGTATACTCTGTGAGCCGGTCACGTGCTTCAGGACGTGCGATCAGGACTCGCCGGAATCGACGGGTTTTGCGGCCGCAGCTTTGGCCGGCTTTTTCTTTGCGACCTTTTTACCAGCTTTCTTCCTGGCCTTCTTTTTCTTTGCCTTTTTCTTGGTCGCTTTCTTTTTGGCTGCTTTTTTAGCCGGAGCCTTCTTTGTCACCGCCTTCTTTTTGCCCCGCCTGCCGCGAACCGGCGCATTGGCAAGAAGCTCAACGCATTCTTCAAGCGTCAGTGACTTTGGTTCGCGGTCTTTCGGTACACGGGCGTTCTTGGTCTTATCGGTAATGTAAGGTCCATAACGACCATTCAGAACCTGGATGCCTTCTGCTTCGAAGTCCTGAATGATGCGGTTGGCATCCGCGATCTTCTTTTCTTCAATCAGTTCGAGCGCGCGCGGCAATTCGATCGTGTACGGGTCCTCATCCTTTATCGATACATATTTGTCGCCGTAACGGACGTATGGCCCAAATCGACCGATGCTGGCAGAGACGGGGAGTCCGTCGGATGTTTCGCCCAGGTCGCGAGGCAGTTTGAAAAGCTCCATCGCAGTGGCGAGATCGATGTCATTCATTTTCTGCCCGGGGCGAAGGCCGGCGAACTTCGGTTTTTCTTCATCATCTTTTGTGCCGATCTGCACGAACGGGCCATATCGACCCATGCGCACGGTAACCGGCTTCCCGCTCTTGGGGTCAGTGCCAAGTTCGCGCGCCTGTGCAACCTGTTCGCGGGTAACGCTTTGATCCTTGTCTACGCAGAGCTCGTGGAACGGTTTCCAGAATTCCTCGAGTAGCGGAACCATGTCTTTGTCGCCAAGGGAAATGGCGTCCAGGTCATCTTCCAGCCGAGCCGTGAAGTCATAGTCAACGTATTGAGCGAAATGTTCAGTGAGAAAGCCAATGACAATTCGACCAATATCGGTCGGGATGAACCGCTTGGCGTCCATCTCAACATACTCGCGATTCTTCAGCGTCCCGATGATGCTTGCGTAGGTCGAAGGCCGGCCGATGCCATATTCCTCGAGCGTCTTGACGAGACTTGCCTCTGTAAATCGTGGTGGCGGTTCGGTGAAATGCTGTTCGGGGCGCAGGAGGTCGAGATTAATTACATCGCCAACAGAAATATCCGGCAGCAATCGGTCGCCGTCGTCATCGGCGGCATCGTCTTTGCCTTCGTGATAGACGGCCATGAAACCCGGCTCTACGAGTATAGAGCCGTTTGCCCTGAAGCGATGGCGATCGTCCGCGTCCTCAGGTGCAGTCCGGCCTGGCACGAATTCGAGTGCAACCGTATCAAAAACAGCTGGCACCATCTGGCACGCCATCGTCCGGCGCCAGATCAGCGTGTAGAGCTTCAGCTGTTCCTCATCGAGTTTGCCCTTCAGGGACTCCGGAGTAATCGCAACGGAGGTTGGCCGAATCGCTTCGTGTGCTTCCTGGGCATTCTTGGCCTTCGTCTTGAACGTTCGCGCCTCGGAAGGAACGTTCTCTGCGCCGTAGCGTTCCTTGATGACATCGCGAATCTCTGCAACCGCAACGTCCGCGAGCGTGACCGAGTCGGTACGCATGTAGGTGATGAGGCCGACATTGCCGATATCCGGCAACTCGATACCTTCATAGAGACGTTGCGCAACACGCATGGTCCACTGTGTGTTGAAACCGAGTTTGCGTGAAGCCTCCTGCTGCAAAGTGGAGGTAGTGAACGGCGCCGCTGGGTTGCGTCGACGTTGTTTTTTGTCAACCGAAACTGTAGTCAGCTTACCGGCTGCGGCATCGAGAATCGTTTTTTCAACTTCCCGGGCGGCCGTTTCGTTCTCGAAGCTGAACTGCTCTACCTTTTCGCCCTTGTAGCGAACCAGCCTGGACGCGAACGGTTGTTCATTCTTGCTGACATCGGCTTCGATCGACCAGTATTCGCGGGCCTTGAATGCTTCAATCTCGAGCTCGCGCTCTACAATCATGCGAAGTGCCGGGCTCTGTACGCGTCCGGCCGACAAGCCGCGCTGAACTTTCTTCCACAGAAGCGGAGACAGGTTGAAGCCAACAAGGTAGTCCAGCGCCCTGCGTGCCTGCTGTGCACCGACCAGTTCATCCGAGACTTTCCGCGGATGTGCAACGGCGTTCCTTACTGCATCCCTGGTGATTTCGTTGAAAACAACGCGATGGACTGTCTTGTCGCCAAGCGCCTTGCGCTCCTTCAGAAGCTCAATCAAGTGCCATGAGATTGCTTCGCCTTCGCGATCCGGGTCAGTCGCGAGATACAGCGCCTCGGCATTCTTCAGCGCCTTTATGATTGCCTTGACATGTTTCTCGTTGCGCTCGATGACCTGGTACTTCATCGCGAAACCCTGGTCGGGATCGACAGCACCTTCCTTTGGCACGAGGTCTCGAACATGGCCATATGACGCGAGGACGTCAAAATCTTTGCCGAGATATTTGCTAATAGTTGTTGCCTTAGCAGGTGATTCGACGATGACAAGATTCTTGGACATTCCGGGTGACCATTCCTTATATAAGAGTCAAAAAAACAAAAACCGCGAGCAATGCCGCGGTTGAATTACAGCTTTACGAGCGCGCTGTCAAATTTTTGGGAATCACATCATTGATGTGATGACCCCTGCGAATCGGATTCAGGTGGGTAGTGGCAGGGAGAAAACCGTTGAGAAATCGGAATGAATTCTTGAATTTACTGCCAGGACGTGCCGCTTTTCAAAACGTCTTTAATATCGGCTCGCGTCAGCTGAAACCGTTTCAGTCAGTGGAGTTGAGAGTCGCCTTCATCGAAGACCAAGTCTTCCATGCGAGCGTAAGCCAACTCCTGTCCGGGCTGGCTAAACAAAACCATCAGTACCACCCACTTTATCTGCTCGACATCGATATCCGGAGTTTCAAGTGCCAGCAGCCGGTCGATCAGGATTTCGCGCTGTGTTGGAGACAGGATACCGATCTGCTCCAGGTAGGTGATAAACCCGCGACAACCGGCATCCAGTCGCGCCGACTCGACCTCGTTGAAAATTCGAGTGCCGTGGGCGGTTTGCGGGTTGTATTGGAAGTTCTCGTGGTTCTCGGTCAGTCCGTCGAGCCAGTCGAGCGCACGATCGATTTCGGAGTCGCCGAAGCCTGCGCGGGACAGTTCGTCTCTGAGCTCATTCTGATCCGGCTCGGGTTCTTCCTCGGCGTCGATGTAGGTTTCAAAGAGGTACATCAGGACGTCGAGTACGTTTTCTTTCATGCCTGGAGCGTCTCCCTGTGACCGTTTTCCAGTTATTTTTGCAGTCTTGAGTAACGGCCGCCGGCCTGTGCTTCGATTTTTCCCTCAAGCTCCAGGATCAGAAGCATGGAGGAAACCTGCTCAATCGTCAATCCGGATATTTTTGCAAGTTGATCAGTGGTTACCGGGTCGAATCCCAGCGCCTCAAGCAGCATCTGGTAGTCGTTATCATCGTGGTCCGGACTCGCGTGGGGAGTTGCTGGTTCTTCAATGGTTTGCAAGAGATGTTCAACGAGCGGGGCAAGTTCATCGATGATGTCAGCCGCACTCTCGACCAGTTTCGCACCCTGGCGAATCAGCTGGTGGCATCCGCGGGACATTGGATTATGTATCGAACCGGGGATCGCAAATATTTCGCGACCCTGTTCGGCAGCAAGCCGGGCAGTGATCAGGGAGCCACTGCGTTTCGCGGCTTCGACGACAAGTGTGCCGAGGCAAAGACCGCTGATTAGTCGATTGCGTTGTGGAAAGTGTTCACGGCGAGGCTCCGCACCAAGCGGGAACTCCGAGCAGAGTGCGCCCTGTTTCGCTATGCGCTTCGCGAGTTGCGAATTTGCCGCCGGGTAAACCTGGTCAATGCCGTGGCCGAGAAACGCAACGGTCATTGCACCCGCGTCAAGTGCGCCTTCGTGCGCCGCAGCATCGATTCCCTGCGCAAGGCCACTTACGATACAAAAACCGGACTGGCCCAGGTACTTTGCAAACTCGTAAGCGTTCTGCTTGCCGCCCTGCGTTGGGTTCCTGCTGCCAACGATGGCAAGAGCAGGGAGGTGCAAGGCGTCTTTGTTGCCCTCGATGTACAGGCGTTGGGGAGGCCCTGAAATTTGTTGCAGTAATTCGGGAAAGTCAGATGACTTTGAATCGACAATATGGTGGCACGGGGCGCCGGCCCACTCGAGATCCCGTTGTTCATTGTTCATGCGGCGATTCTAAACGTACTGAACCACCCGTGTGTCGGCAAATCTCTGAACACCAATAAAAAAGGCCGATACCGTTGATGGTATCGGCCTTTTAATGCCGTTGGATATTTGACCTAGATCAGAGAGGATTGCGCACCGCGTCGAGGACGTGAATGTCGCTGGTGGCTTCCATTACCAGGCCATAGCCAATTCGATCATAAACCTTGAACACCATGATTGTTCCGGCTTCCTCGTCAGGTAACGTCACCATTTCACCTCCGCCTACGAGGCTGCTGGCATTGCCCAGGAAAGAATTGTTGGCATATCGATCACGAACCCGCTCACCTGCCTGAAATACGG
The DNA here is from genome assembly GCA_024640345.1 of Woeseiaceae bacterium. Classification (GTDB taxonomy): domain Bacteria; phylum Pseudomonadota; class Gammaproteobacteria; order Steroidobacterales; family Woeseiaceae; genus SZUA-117. The sequence continues at coordinate 65,028 of JAHEFD010000008.1, read as the reverse complement.
TCAGGACGTCTCCAGGCGCCAGGCCATTACGTGCGCCGCGATTCAATACGACAACCTGAAACTGGCCAATGAGCGAAACGCCGTCAACGACAGAGATGATTCGGCCGTCAACATCTATGTCCGGCGCTTTCGGGAAAAAGTTCAGCGGAATGTCGACCGTTTCGGGGATCAGCCTGTCACCCATCAACGCTTCACGATTGGTGTCTGTCAGCGAGACCGTTGCCGGGTCACCGCCGCGTGAAAGTGCGCCTTCGCCGACATAGATGCCCTGGTAGCCGATGACCTTGTTGTCATCGGGATCAACCAGCTCATCGCCTACATGCACTACGCTGTAGCGTGTGCCGTTTTGTGCCGGCTGGCCACCGCGAATGTAAACTTCATTGCCCGCACTCGCGATCATGTGGTCGCCGCGCGTGGCGAGGATATACGGCAGCTGTTTTGCCTGGTCTCTCTCGAGCACAAGGCCCTTTGAAAGGAATGCGTCGATCTGTTCGTATGGGATGCTGTTGATGGTTTCAGACAGCGGTGAGACCCGAGCCTGTGGCGACAACCGGTAGGTAGACGCGCGAACGTTCGTAATTCGTTGCTGGCCGTCGATCATTACCAGGGCAAGTACATCGCCCGGATAAATGAGATGCGGGTTTTCAACCTGCGGATTAACATACCAGACTTCAGGCCAATACCACGGATCCCTCAGGAAAGTGGCAGCAATGTCCCACAGCGTGTCGCCTTCTTTGACGACGTATTCGTTCGGCGCACCCGATGCCAGCGGTACTGGCTGGCTGATCTGCTGCAGCACGGGCGCACTCTGCGCAGGTGCCGTGTTGCCGGTTCCACCCGCGCCAATTGATGAGGACCCCGAGGGCATAGTGGAGGTACGAGCCGCCGGAGGCGGTGCATCATTGCCATCCGAACCAAACGGGTTCAGATTGCTCATGGTCGTACAACCAGCCATGCTAATGGCCAGGGCGATTGCGGTCAGTTTCAGACCGCCGCGAGTAAATCTTGCGGGACAGTTGTTGTCAGGAGACATAATTGACGGGTGCTCCATCATGGTAGTCAGTGTCTGCCCATGGGCAGGCGTTGCTATAATATGTCGTGTCGGCGCCGCTGGGGCTGCCAAACACGTCACAATTCCGGCCCAAAAAAGGGTTTGATTGCCCAGATAACTCGCGGCATTGTCCGCTATCTTATTCAATAAAGTCAAAAATTTAGGCGCAATTTGTGGTAATTCACACCAATTTTGATACGAGCACATGGCGAAGCTGAAAATACTGGAATTTCCCGATCCAAGGCTGCGAAAAAAGGCAGTACCGGTCGAAAACGTGGATGCGGCCCTGCGGCAGCTGGTCGATGACATGTTTGAGACGATGTATGACGCACCCGGAATAGGTCTGGCAGCGACCCAGGTCGACGTTCACAGGCGACTGCTGGTCGCCGACGTGTCGAGCGAGAAAAACGAGCCATGGGTACTTATTAATCCGGTTATTCTCGAGAAAGACGGTACGGAGGTCTCCGAAGAAGGATGTCTGTCTGTTCCTGGCTACTACGAGGCGGTCGAACGGGCCGAGCATATTCGTGTGCGATATCTCGACCGTGATGGCATCGAGGTTGAAAGTGAATTCGAGGGATTGCTGGCAGTTTGCGTTCAGCATGAAATGGATCACCTCGAAGGAAAACTGTTCGTCGATTACCTGTCAGAGGCGAAACGTCAGCGCATCAGGAAACGGCTCGAAAAAGATCGACGGAGTCGCGAGGAAGAACGTGCCACGGTGTTTTAATCCGCCGGCCACGATCTCCGTAAGCCACTAACAATCCGCATGAGCATTGAGAAAATCCTGTTTGCCGGTACGCCGGAGTTTGCCCGGGCGTCGTTGCGTGCGCTGGTTGAAGCGGGTCATGTACCCGTAGCCGTCCTGACCCAGCCGGATCGCCCGGCCGGGCGCGGCAAGAGAATGACGGCAAGTCCGGTCAAGGAATACGCGCGGTCAAAGGGGCTGGAAGTCTGGCAACCTGCAACGTTGAAGGACCCGGACATCATTGCGAGCATTCGTGACACGGAACCGGACATCATCATCGTAGCGGCGTACGGACTGATACTTCCGCAGTCCGTACTCGACATCCCGAGACTCGGTTGTCTGAATGTACACGCGTCGCTGTTGCCACGTTGGCGGGGGGCTGCGCCGATTCAACGCGCCATTCTCGAGGGCGATAAGGAAACAGGTATTTGCCTGATGCAGATGGAAGCCGGACTGGATACAGGTCCGGTTTATGCACAGGTCGCGACCCCGATCGGTGCCGGTGAAACAGCCGGGGAGTTGCATGACCGTTTGGCTGTGTTGGGCGGCAGATTGCTGGTCGACAAGCTCGTTGAGATTCTCGACGGCAGCCTTGGCGCGGTGCCCCAGGATGAAAGCGCTGCGACGTACGCCGGAAAAATAGACCGTCAGGATGCAGCGATCGACTGGGGGAAAGACGCGAAGGACATTCAACGGCACGTTCGGGCATACAATCCGGTACCCGGCGCATACTTCAATTTTGAAGGTGAAAGCGTCAAGTGCTGGAGAGCAGATGTGATCCCGGAAGTTTCCGGTCAGTGCGGCAAGATAATGGCAGCGGGAAAAACCGGCCTGGAAGTTGCCTGCGGCACGGGCGCCCTGCGGCTCCTGGAGGTCCAGCGACCCGGCAAGAACCGGGTAACCGGTGCCGAATTTGCTGCGCAGGTCAATCCTGTCGGCAAGCGATTGGGTTAGCCAGGCGTGACCGCACTAAAATCCGGAGCACGGACGCGAGCAGAAGCGGCAAGGGTAATCGATGCCGTGGTGAGCGATGGTCGCTCCCTTGACTGGGCACTTGCCCGAAGTGACGAAAAGGTCGCCCCCGCCGATCGACCGGTAGTACACATGCTCTGCTACGGGGTCCTGCGATTTCACTGGTTGCTGAGATGGCAGCTGGCGCAGTTGCTCGATAAACCGTTGAAGCCGCGCGACAGCATCGTCGAAACGCTCCTGGCGATCGGTTTCTTTCAACTCAGTGACACGCGGATTCCCGACCACGCAGCTGTCTCCACGACGGTAGAGGCGGCCAGACTGCTTCGCCGGCCCCGATACGCCGGGCTGATTAATGCCGTGCTGCGAAATTACGTACGAAAAAACATCAGCGAACTCGAACCCGCTGACGAAGAAGCCCGCCTCAATCATCCGGCCTGGCTGATTCAGAGATTCAGGACGGACTGGCCCGATCACTGGCGGCAGATCATTGAAGCAAATAATGATCGGGCCCCGATGTGGCTGCGAATCAATACCCGGCAGAAAAGCGCACTGGATTATCAAACACAGAATGAAATAGACGGAGATTTACTGGCGGGAGTCAACGGGGCACTCAAGCTGCGCCGCCCAATGCGGGTTGAGGAAATTCCGGCTTTCGATAAAGGCCAGGTTTCAGTCCAGGACGCAGCTGCCCAGCTGGCCGCGCCATGGTTGCTTGCCAGGGGCGGAGAAAGGGTGCTCGATGCCTGTGCGGCACCCGGCGGCAAGACGGGTCATTTGTTGGAACTTCTTGGGCCCAATGCCCATCTGACCGCTATCGACTCGGATTCGACCAGGCTGGAGGGCGTCCGGCAAAACCTGGACCGCCTTGGTCAAACTGCAACCGTGTTGGCTGCCGATGCATCCAAACCAGGTGAATGGTGGGACGGAAAGAGCTTCGATCGGATTCTGCTGGATGCCCCCTGTTCGGCGTCAGGTGTGATCCGGCGGCATCCGGACATCAAGCTGTTACGCCGGGAATCGGACATTCAGACGCTGGCCTGCCGGCAGGGCGAGATGCTGGCCGCTCTTTGGCCGCTGCTCGAGCCGGCAGGTCGACTTCTCTATGTGACCTGCTCGGTACTGGCGGAAGAAAACGATGCCGTAATCCGCAAGTTCCTGGCGGCACATGGTGACGCACGGGAAGATAGAGTGTTGCATGATTACAACATCCGCGATTTAATGCATGACAAGAACTCCGGTTTCCAGGTTTTACCCGGCACACAGGGTCTCGACGGTTTTTATTTTGCGTGCCTGGAAAAGGTGTCCTGAAGAAGAAATGAGAGGAACAAGGAACACAGGAATCACCGCGCTTATGCTGGCAATTATTGCCGGCATGGTGGCCTTTGCGCCGGCTACGGCACAGCAACTGCCCGAGCGACAGGGATTTTTCGATATTCGATCGGCAACTACTTTGCTGAACGATGGCGTTCACGAGCTGGAAGCCCGATTGCAGCTTATCCTGAGCGACGAGGCACTCGAGGCACTCAACAGCGGCGTGCCATTGATGATCGAACTGAATTTTGAGGTCATCCGTGTACGGGGGCTGTGGCTCGATTCGCTTGATGCATCACTGACTTTCACCTATGAACTGGAATACAGGCCGTTGAGCCAACGGTATGTCGTTCGTAATCTCAACAGCGGCGATCAGGATTCTTTCGCAACGCTTTATTCCGCGCTCAATAACCTCGGACGTATTCAAGGGCTTCCGGTCGTTGACGATGCCGTTCTGGATCCCAACAGCCGCTATCGGTTCAGGTTGCAGGCACACCTGAGTACGCGCCAATATCCGGCCGCGCTGCGCCTCTTGTTTTTCTGGCGCAGTCAATGGCAACTGGAGAGTGACTGGTACGAATGGACACTCGCACGATAAGACGAGCAGCGATTACCCTGATCGGCGCCATCGGTGTCGGGCTCGCCTTATTTGCTCTTTTCCTGTTGAGCTGGACGCCGCAGAACTCGGAAGACTACGAGTCTCTGCATATCACTATTCTTCTGATCAACATTGCCGGCGTTGTTGTCTTGTTCATTCTCATGGTCGGCAACCTCGCGAAGCTTTTCAATGATTACCGGAACCATGTGCCGGGATCAAAACTCAAGGCCAGGGTGGTTGGCATGTTCGTCGGCCTTGCCGTATTGCCGCTGCTCGTTGTTTTCTACTTTTCGATTCAGTTCATCAACAGCGGCATTGACAGCTGGTTCAACATTGAAATTGAAGAGGGCCTGGATGACGCGCTGAAGCTCAGCCAGGCCGCGCTTGGAATCCAGATGCGTGACCATTTGCGGACAACACTGCAGATATCAGATCGTCTGCAGGACGTTAATGCGCGCCAATTGATTTTCGAGTTAAGCATGTTACGCAGGGAAAGCGGGGCGAGTGAAATTTCCATTTACGGTCGCAACAGCCGCATTCTCGCCACGAGTTCTGATCGTCCGGCCGGCAGCCTGCCGCAACCGCTGACCGATGAAGTGGCACTCCAGATTCGTCAAAGCAGGCCCTACGTTGGCCTGGAACCACTGGAAAGCGGAGGCTTCGAAATCCGGACAGCAGTGCCATTTGGTGCCACTGATCGCTCTGATCTTGGCGGCGTAATCCTGGCACTTTATCCGGTTCCCGACCGTATTGGCATGATGGCCGACAGTGTCGATTCCTCATACAACGAATACAAACGAGCAATGTTCATTCGTGAGCCACTGAAGCAGAACTTCTCGCTGACGTTGACGGTTGTGCTGATGTTATCGCTGCTCGGCTCGATTTATGGCGCCTTTGTGTTGTCACGACGCCTGGTCGCTCCTATTCAGGACCTGGTTGCCGGTACGCGCGCCGTTGCCGAGGGAGATTTCGACACGCGTCTGCCCACGCCGTCACGCGATGAGATCGGATTCCTGATCAGTTCCTTCAACGACATGACAAGACGCCTGTCGTCAGCCCGCCGGGAAGCAAGCCTAAGCCAGGCATTGGTTGAAGCCGAACGGGCGAATCTTGCTGTCATCCTGGACAGATTATCGACCGGCGTGGTGGCGCTCGAATCGGATCTCAGGATTCGTAATGCAAATGAGGCATCGGGCTCGATTCTTAACGTCAACCTGGAAAATCGCGTTGGCGAATATCTGCCAGACGTCGCGAAAGGACAGCCGCTGCTCGAACAGTTCGTTGATGTGGCAAGGGTTCACCTCAACGCCGGGGAAACGGAGTGGCGCGAGCAGATAGTGCTGCGCGGTGAAGTTGGTCGAAGAGTATTGACCTGCGCATGTACGACCTTGCCGGGCGATGAAGACCATGCTGCGGGTTACGTGGTCGTGTTTGATGACATTACAGCATTACTGCAGGCGCAGCGTGATGCTGCGTGGGGTGAAGTTGCAAGACGCCTGGCGCATGAGATCAAGAACCCCCTTACGCCTATCCAGCTGTCCGCGGAGCGCATGCGGCGCAAATACCTGCACACACTCAGCGATGAAGATGCCCAGGTACTCGATCGTGCGACACACACGATCGTCCAGCAGGTCGAGGCGATGAAAGAAATGGTCAATGCGTTCAGCGATTATGCGCGAGCTCCGGACATCGACATCAATCGTTTTGACATAGGTGTGCTGGCTCACGAAGTCGTCGATCTTTATCGCGCCCAGGAAAGTGAAATCGATATTGTACTCAAGACCGATACAGAGCTGCCGGAAGTTGAGGCCGACAGGGGTCGCATACGGCAAATTCTGCACAACCTGATTAGAAACGCGACCGAAGCGCTTGGGCACGCGCCGAACGGTCGCATAGACGTTGGTATCAGTGCCGCGGAGATTCACGGGGTGGATGTCATTGAAATGTTTGTTGCTGATAACGGGCCCGGTTTTCAGTCTGATTCCATCAACCAGATTTTCGACCCGTACGTGACGACCAAGCCGAAAGGTACCGGTCTTGGACTGGCGATTGTGAAGAAACTGGTTGAAGAGCATGCAGGTACTATCGTGGCGGAAAACCGTGAAGAAGGTGGTGCGGTGATTACAATTCACCTGCCGGTCAATGAGATTGCACGAGGCCAGATGATCGCGAGGATGCCAGGCCTTGTTGAGAAACGGAGGGAAAGAGCATGAGCACGGCAAATGTGCTGGTGGTCGATGACGAGGCTGATATTCGGGCGCTAATCGACGAAATTCTGTCAGAAGAAGGTTACAAGGTGACGGTCGCCGGGGATGCTGATGAAGCTCGCCAGGCCCGAGGTGGCGACAAGTTCGACCTCGTGTTGCTCGACATCTGGATGCCGGGCACCGACGGGATTAGTTTGCTTCGGGAATGGTCCGAGCCGGGCGATCTTGATTGTCCCGTAGTGATGATGTCGGGGCATGGCACTGTCGATACCGCGGTCGAGGCTACCCGACTGGGCGCATTCGATTTCGTCGAGAAGCCGTTATCGCTTGCCAAACTGCTGCGTACCGTCGAGCGTGCCATCGGCTCTTCCAGGAAGGTCAGCGGTTCCGCGCGAGGCCTGTTGCCTTCATTGCTTGCACCCATTGGACGGAGTCCGCTGATGAAGGCGCTGCGTGAGAAAGCGCAGCAGTTTGCTGCTCACGATTCTCCGGTGCTTTTCATTGGTGAACCGGGGACCGGCCGAGGAGCTTTCGCGCGGTACATACACAACATGGGGCCGCACGAAGATGGCCCTCTGGTAACGCTTCTCGCCGCTTCAATAACCGATAGCAACGCGGAAGAACAACTATTTGGCAGCGAGTCGAGAGGCGATATTTACAGTGGTTATTTCGAGCGCGCAAAAAATGGCACGATCATCATCGATGAGCTGACGGATCTGTGCGACCAGGCTCAGAAGCTGATAATGAGCGTCCTGGAGCAAGGTGAATTCGTTCGCGTGGGCGGGCATACACGTGTCAGATTGACAGCCCGCATACTGGCAACCGCCAATACGAATTATGAAAAAGCCATGGACAATGGCACGCTTCGCAGGGAACTCGTATCCAACCTGAACACGCTTACGGTAAAGGTTCCTCCGTTACGCGAATACGCCGAGGACGTTCCCGAGCTGCTCGCCTACTATGTCGATAGGCTGGTTGATTCGGAAGGGCTGCGATTCCGACGGTTTAGCGTAGCGGCTCAGAATCGACTGAGAAACTATCCGTGGCCGGACAATGTCCGTGAGCTGAAGAATCTTGTGCGCCGCCTGTTGATGGCGGATACCAGTGATGAGATTACGCTGGAAGAAGTCGAAGGAGAGATCAGTGCGGCGACGGTTACAGATGAGCCATTGATCAAGCAGGACCTGCTTTCTCTGCCACTACGGGAAGCTCGTGAACAGTTTGAGCGTGCGTATCTGCAACAGCAGCTTGCTCTTTGTGACGGCAAGGTTGGCAAGCTGGCGCAACGCGTCGGAATGGAGCGCACACATCTTTATCGCAAGTTGCGATCGCTTGGCGTGGACTTTAAGTCGGCGGGGTCGAGCAGCGATTGAAAAAGTATCCAGGGGTCAGACCGAGGCTCTGACCGTTCCTGTTCCCGAGGTTGCAAGCCGCTGCCTTACTCACCGGGTGGTGGTTGTCGTGCTTCAGCGGCAGTAATGGCCCTGTCCATAATCGAGATGAGTTCCTCGCGACTGAAACTGAAGGCTTGATCGTCGTTCATTTGCATCAGCTTTAACATACCGACGAACATGGTGATCTCTGCCTCCTCCTCGACAGGCACAACCAGGTAACGTTGCTTCGGTCGATCGTTGAACATGGCGTGCAGAACGGCGGCGGATACATCGTCCGGGCTCTTGTAACGTAATCGATCGCGCGGGTCGTCGAGCATGTCCTTGATGTCTTCTTCAAAGAGAGATCCCTTCCCGGTTTCGCCACTTTCTGCCAGGCGCTGTATTCGCGAGTTACTTATCTGTGAATTGTAATTCCCGGGTTCGATGACACTGACGTGAACATCGAATCGTTGCATTTCAGCTGACAGGGCGTCCGAAAAAGCTTCCATAGCATGTTTGCTCATCGCGTAGGGACCGCTAAAAAAACCGGACAGAACACCGGCGATCGAGCCAACAGTCGAAATTCTTCCCTTGCTTTCAATGATCAGGGGAGCGAAAGCTTTGGTTACCCGGTAGGGGCCAAACAGGTTCACGCCCATCTGGAACTGCATGTCCTCTTCGGACATTTCGATCATTGGACCTGCCACCGAAACACCCGCGTTGTTCACGAGACCATAGAGTCCACGACCTTCCGCTGTGATCGCTGCGACCGCGGCGTCAATTTCTTCCTGGATGGTTACGTCGAGGCGAATGCCCTGGATGTTGTCAATTGTGCTCAGTTCGTCAATGTCTGACTGCTTGCGCGCGCCGGCATAAACGAAGTGACCCTCGGCAGCCAGCGTCTCGGCAATGTTGCGACCAATGCCGGTGCTTGCGCCCGTGACGAGTATGGCCCGCTGGGCTTTACCAGCGGATGAACCCTGTTGGGCAAACGCGGGACTAACCACGAACAACAATATGGCGACCAATGTCACGACACTATTCTTCATTATATTCTCCAGGTTCGGGTCAGGAGGATTTCCTGTTATTCCAGAAATCGGCATTCCTGATGCCGAGCGCCTCAGGGTCAAACGTGTACTGGGCGACCCCTTCCTTCTTCTGCCTCTCATAATCCGCAAGTGCCTTGAGTGCCGGCTTGCCCATGAAGAAAAGAATCAGGATGGCTATGATGTTCAGCCACGCCATCAGGCCGACACCGATGTCGCCAAGGCCCCAGGCGAGCTCTGCTGTTCTGACTGCCCCATAGAAAACGGCGCCCATCATGACGAGCTTGAGGATCACCATCTCTCCGGGAACCCTGAAGAATCGTCGCAGGTAAGCGATGTTGGTTTCCGCGATGTAGTAATAAGCCAGCACGGTCGTGAACGCGAAGAAAAACAAGGCTACTGCCACGAAAGGTTTGCCGACGCCCGGCAGGACGCTCTCCACTGCCATTTGTGTGAAGGCGGCGCTGTTGGGGTCGGTTGCTGCCGGCAGATTCTGGATGATGAAACCGCTGTCACCGCCTTGCACGTTGTACGCGCCGGTTATGAGAATCATGAATGCCGTGGCTGAACAAACGAACAGCGTGTCAACGTAGACTGAAAAGGCCTGCACCAGACCCTGTTGTGCAGGATGCTGAACTTCTGCTGCAGATGCCGCGTGTGGACCGGTGCCCTGGCCGGCTTCGTTAGAATAGACGCCGCGTTTGACGCCCCAGCCAATCGCTGCACCGACCCCTGCCATAGGTGTAAACGCATCACCAATGATCATGCCGATGATTCTTGGCAGTTCGCCAATGTTCATCAGGATGATTACGACCGCTGCGAGGATATAGCCCATGGCCATGAAAGGAACAACGACCTGTGTGACGTGCGCGATTCTTTTGACGCCGCCGAAAATAATAAATCCAAAAACCGTAACGACGAAAACAGCTGCTGCGAGTTTTGTCGTGCTAATCGACCCGAGGAATGTATCAATGGTTCCATTTGTACCCAGAGCGATCTCGACGCTGGTGCTGATGGCGTTCGCCTGCACGGTTGGTAACAGCACGCCGCATGCAAATATCGTCGATACCGCGAAAATCCAGGCATACCATCGTTGTCCCATCGCTTTCTCTATGTAGAAAGCAGGTCCACCGCGATACTGTCCCTCGTCCACTTCCTTGTAGATCTGTCCAAGCGCAGCTTCGACATACGCTGTTGATGCGCCGAGGAATGCAACCACCCACATCCAGAAAACCGCACCTGGCCCACCGAACCCGATAGCAGCTGCGACGCCGGCAATGTTACCGGTACCGACACGGCCCGACAGGGAAACAGCAAGCGCCTGAAACGACGAGATACCTTTCTCGGATTCCTTGCTCGAAAACAGCAGGTGAATCATCTCGCGGAACATGCGTAACTGTACGAAACGGGTTAGTACGGAGAAGAACAATCCGGCACCCAGCGCGAGATAAATAAGGGCAGGGCTCCAGACCCAGGAATTGATATTGCTGACGATTTCTTGCATGTGGGCGTCCTAGGGAATTTTGTTATTTTTTGCGGAGTTGCCCGATATTACAGCAATCCCGCCCGATCCGGAGGTTAACGCAGCCATTCGGCAACGGTTACACCGATGAAACTGCCGGTCGCGTAGCCGAAAGATCCGGCCAAAATGCCCGGGATCAGAAGGTCCTTCCACCCTTTGGCGGAGGCGAGTGCTGGTGCACTGGAAGGACCGCCGATGCAAACGGCAGAAGCCATTGCGAGCTCAGCCAGGTCGAGTTTCAGCAACATTCCGAGTCCGAAAAGCACAACCAGGTGAACGACAATGATGATTGTCGCGAATACAAAGAGGATGGGGGCAATTTCAATCAACTCCCAGACATCGGCACTGGCTCCAATGCTCGCGAGGAAGATGAACATCATCACGTTGCCGGCCTCGCTGTAGCCCGAGAGGTTTTTCATTTGTTCGGGAAAAAGGCTCGCGATCGCCAGCGCGATTGCAGTTATTACCAGAATCGCGAACTGGGGGTATCCGGCCAGGGTCGAAAGCCACGTGCCGATGCCAGCAATTGCGAAGGCAAGTGCGAGACTCGCGAGAAGTCCCGCGATATCGAGATCCGCGATACGATGCACAGGTTTGCCGGAACCGAGATCCACAACCTCTGCGTTTTCCATATGGTGTGTCGGGTATCTCTTCGCCAGCCAGGCGATACCGGGAATGAAGATGATCAAAAGGAAGTGCAGGTTCGTAATAACGTTGTCGGCAGCCACGGCTGCGGCCAGCAGGCTGCTGTTCTGCATGTCGGTCGCTTCGGCAACGGCGGCAAAATTCAGGCTGCCGCCAATGTAAGTACCCGTAAAAATTCCCGCGAGTTCGGCTTCCTTCGGACCGAGGTCGAGCAGCGAAGCCCCGACGATTGCGCCGGCGGCAACGGCGGCACTACCAACAATGAATGCAATCAACGTTGGCCCCGATTCACGAACAATGCGCTTCATGTCTGCCTGGAACAGCAGCAACGGAATGGCGATTGGAACGAGGTATTCCCAGACGACATCGTACGCTGGCGCCTTGGTTGGAATGATTCGCAGATTGGCCAGCACGATTGCCAAGGTAATCAGGAGCATCACGCCGGAGTATTTTCTACCCCATGGGTATCGCTCGCACCAGAAGCCAAATGCCGCAATAGCGATAAGAACCGCCCAAAGGGCGAAGTCCTGGTCGGGGCCGATTAGCGGTAATTCCATCATCGCAGATCCTCTCTACCAGCAACTGCCGTTCAATTAAATTCGAAACTCTCCGGCGTAACAGGCTTTCTTGCTATTGGCAGAAGGCTCCCGTCGGCGCCAAATGCTATGCCTGGCTGGCCGAAATCCTCGATACTCAGGTCGCGCATAAGCCTGAAGGCGCGATGATCGGAATCGATACGGGGCCCATCCGGTCGCAACTGAATTGTCGAATGAATTTGACCTTCAACGAATTCTCCGTTGCCGTTGAGCGTGACCACAAGAATTGGTGCGATACCCTTAATACCTTCGACGCTGATGCCGTAATAGGTTGCGAAATTACCGAGGCTGTATGCAATCAGGCGACCATTGTAATTCTCCATCGCACGAACCACGTGCGGGCCATGCCCGATTACCAGGTCCGCGCCGGCCTGCACCATCATGCGCGAAAATTTAGCGACATCGCCGCGCGGTTCACCGAAATACTCTTCTTCTGCGAACGGCACATGCGTTACGTCGCGGCCTTCGGCACCGCCATGAAACGAGACAAGCACAATGTCGTGACTTGCAGCATGCTCTTTGACCGTCACTTTCGCGAGTTCGTAGTCAAGCATCATATTGGAGTTTTTCGTCACGGCGAATGCCAGCACGGCAATCCTCAATCCATTCACCGTCATCGAGGCGAAGTCCCCCTCGAGTCCGGAGTGATGCAGCCCCGCCGCAGCAAGTGCCTGCATGCTGGCAAGCCGACCTTCTTCCCCGAAATCTCTCGCGTGGTTATTGGCAAGGCTCAAAACATCGAAGCCTGCGGCCTTGAAATGTTCGACATAGCGAGACGGTGATCGAAACAAATAGCAAGCTTTGGGATTGCTGCATTTCTTTCCCGGTTCGCCGCCGTCAACGAGCACGCCTTCGAGATTGCCGAAAGCAATATCGGCAGCCGACAGGACAGGCGTTACCGCGGCAAGGAAGCTGACGCCATCATCATCGGGCAGATGATTTTCCGGATAATCGGTGCCAAGCATCATGTCGCCAACAGCCGCGATCGTAATGCGCCTGGTTGAGATGTCGGGCTCAGGTACCGCCGCCACGGGCGGTTCAGGAGGCGCCGCCGGGAGGACGGCAGGTGGTGCCGGATCAGGCCTGGTTGTGGATATCTCTGGTGGTGACGTCGCGCAGCCCGCCACCAGGACGAGGACCAGTGCTGCTGCGCTTTGAGTAGTCCTAGTCACCAAGCCTGATTCGCAATACGTCTATATTGGCCTGCCTCAGCTGATCACGAATAAGATTCAGGCGATCGAGATTCTCTATTGGCCCGATACGGACCCGGTGGTAAGTTCTTTCGTCGATTGCCACCCGCTGAATGACGGATTCGATACCGAGTAACGCCAGTTCTGCACGGCGTCGGTCTGCGTCTGCAAGCGCACCGAATGAACCGGCCTGGAGGATATACAGACCGGGATCCTGCACGACTTCAATAGCCCTGTCACGGCTGACATCCTGCTCCACTTCCGGAATGATGACTTCGAACTTTGGCAACATGTCATAAAAGGTGAAGCGGCTCTCCGGAGCTGCCTCGTCTGGTGGCTCGACAGGCTCCGGTTCCTGCTCGATAGGCGCGGTCATACTCGCAGGTTGTTGTGCTACAGGCTGAGGCTGGGGCGCACTGTCAATATCCTTCCTGTAAATAGCAAACGCAACCGACAGGCCGATGGCCAGGCCAAACAGCATCCACATCCAACCCGGATAGTCATGTTCCTGCTTTGTCTGTTTGCGTCTGCGTTTCGCCATGATCGATTACATTGCTTCCGGGGCGGAGACCCCGATGATGCCCAGCCCATTGGCGATCACGATTCGTGTTGCGTCTATCAGCGCGAGACGGGCATTCCTCAGGTCATCGTCTTCGACGATAAACTGATGGGCGTTATAGTAAGAGTGCAATTCGTTGGCGACGTCGCGCAGGTAATGTACCAGGTGCTGTGGTGCCCGATTGACGGCAGCGAGCTCGATAACTTCCGGGTACCGACTTAAAGAGGTCATCAACGCCTTTTCGTGTGATTCGGTCAGCATAGCGAACGCTGAAATGCCTTCCGCCTGTTGATAGGTGAATGCCTTTTCCTCAAGCTGGCGAAACACGCTGGCGACGCGCGCGTGTGCATACTGAATGTAATAGACGGGGTTGTCGTTCGAGCGACTTTTTGCCAGCTCCATGTCGAAATCAAGATGCTGGTCGTTCGAGCGCATCACGTAAAAGAACCGTGCCGCGTCATTGCCGACATCCTCTCGTAACTGCCGCAATGTGACAAACTCGCCTGAGCGAGTCGACATCTGCAGTTTTTCGCCGGCACGATATAGCGTGACAAATTGTACGAGCTCGACTTCAAGGCTGTCGCCTGCATAACCCATTGCTTCCAGTCCCGCCCGCACCCGGGCAATGTAGCCATGATGATCCGATCCCAGTATGTCGATCAGGTGATCGTAGCCGCGCTCCCGCTTCCCGTAGTGATAGGCAATATCCGACGCGAAGTACGTCTTCTTGCCATTCTCGCGAACGACCACGCGATCTTTCTCATCGCCGAAGTCCGTTGCCCGGAACCAGGTAGCACCGTCTTTTTCGTAGAGCATTTGGCGTTTTTTCAGTACCGCGAGCGCATCATCGATCAGTTTGTCATCCGTCAGGCTCTGCTCGGAAAACCATCTGTCAAACACAACGCCAAATTCGGCCAGGTCGTCCTTGATGTCAGATAAGATCGACTCAAGAGCCTGGCGACGCAATTTTCCGAAACTGTCGTCACCCAACAGCCGCTCGGCATTCGCAATAAGTGCACTGATGATCTCCTCCTTGTCATCAGTAGGAAGACCTTTGAATAGCTCGAGGGGATCAAGATTTGATATGTCTTCTGTAATGTTCGCCGCAATCTCGCGAATGTATTCGCCTTTGTATCCTGCGTCCGGAAAACGGACAGTCGAGCCGCCCGCTTCCAGCATGCGCAGCAACACGCTGACGCCGAGGATGTCCATCTGTCGGCCCGCATCGTTGACGTAATATTCCCGATCGACCTTAAAACCCGCAGCCTCGAGCAGGTTTCCAAGGGTTGCACCGTAAGAGGCGTGTCGACCGTGTCCGACGTGCAGCGGTCCCGTCGGGTTGGCGGATACGAATTCGAGAAGGATTTTCGGCGTGGCCCGCGTTTCCTGCCGGCCATAGCGCTGGCCGCTTGCAAGAATGCCTGCAACTTCGCGATGGGACGCGATGCTGCTTACGTGAAAATTGATAAATCCTGGTCCGGCAATCTCTACTTTATCAATGAGTTCGTTCTGCGGCAGCGCATCGATGATTGCCTGTGCAATCTCGCGGGGGTTACGACCAGCCGATTTTGCGAGTCGCATCGCAATGTTGGTCGTGAAATCGCCGTGACGAGGATCGCGCGTTCGCTCCACCGTCGTGTGAGTCGAAGCAATCTCCGGCGCATCAGACAGGTCCGACATGCCAGACAGGGTCAGTTCGAGCAGTTTTGCTATTTCGTTTTTCAAGTGCATATTTCCAAAGAATTCGCGGCTGAAGTTTCTCCTGCCGCAGGAGCCGCTTCAGCCGCGATTCCTTATCTTAACGTTCATTCAGAAAAGCTCAATCGGATCGACATCGACTGACCATCTTACCTTGCGTGCCTCCTGGCTGCCTTCGAGCGATATCCTTAAGCTGTCAAGCATCTGGTGCAGGCAGCCGCGTTGTCTGCTCTGTAATAACAGTTGTGCTCTGTAGCGCCCGGCTTTCCGTTCCATTGGCGCGCTGACGGGGCCCAGTATGCGCACACCGTCGATATCAGCAGCTTCTGCCATGATTCGGGCCCTCTCCAGGAAGCGATGCGCATCTTCACGTTTCACAGCAGATGCTCGCAGCAGAGCAAGGCGCGAAAATGGTGGCCACACGGCATTCTGCCGCTCGGCTAGTGCGCTGCCGGCGACCCTGGCATAGCCGCCGCTGAAAAGCTCGGTCCAGAAGGGATGTCCAGGGAAGGCCGTCTGAATGATGACCTCGCCCTGACGTTCCTCTCTGCCAGCCCGACCGCCGACCTGGATGAGACTCTGCGCGAGTCGTTCGCCGCCGCGAAAATCGGTACTGAACAGGCCCTGGTCCGCGTTGATTACGACGACCAGGGTCAGGTTCGGGAAATGGTGGCCTTTTGAGAGCATTTGGGTGCCAACCAGGATTCGGGTTTCACCGGAGGTCGCCATGGCCAGTGCCCGGGTCATCGTTCCTTTCAGCCGGGTGCTGTCGCTGTCGATACGCGTGATTACTTCACCGGGAAACCGACTGCGAAGTGCATCTTCGAGCCGCTCCGTGCCATGACCCAGGGGTCTGCAAGTCGAGCCACATTCGAGACATTCGGTGTCGATACCGCGCTGCGCACCACAATGGTGGCACTTGAGCAAGTTGCTGCCGGCATGCACCGTCATCCTGGAATCGCAGCGCGCACATTCGGCGACATTGCCGCAACCTGTGCAAATCAGCGTCGGTGCAAAGCCGCGCCGATTGAGAAAAATCAGGACCTGTCCATCCTGTGCGATCGTTTTCTCGACCGCATCGATGACCGGTTGGCTTAAACCTTCATAGGCGTCGTGCCGGGTTAGGTCGACCAGGCGCATCAGGGGCGGGACTGCCTTGCCTGCCCTTCGGGGTAGCTGGAGGTACGTGTAAGCGCCGTCGTGGCAACGCTGCAGGGAATCGAGCGAAGGGGTCGCGGATCCCAGGATTACCGGGATATCCAGTTTCTTCGCCCTGACGACCGCCAGGTCACGCGCTGAATATCGAAGACCCTCCTGCTGTTTGAGGGAACTGTCGTGTTCTTCGTCAACGATGATGAGGCCGGGGTTTTTCAATGGTACGAAGATTGCCGACCGGGTGCCGACAATCAGCTGCGCGCTGCCACTGCGGGCAGCTCGCCAGGCCGACAAACGCGCAGTGTCCGACAGGCCGGAATGAAGTATCTCGGGCTCCAGTCCAAGTCGTCGTCGAAACCGTGACACCAGTTGTGGTGTGAGACCGATTTCAGGAACGAGGACGAGTACCTGCCGGCCGGCCGCGAGTTCATCCTGAATAAGATGCAGGTAGACCTCCGTCTTGCCGCTGCCGGTAACGCCGTCGATAAGCGTCGAGCTAAACCCTGATTTTTCCCGAATGGACTTCAGGACAGTGTCCTGGTCGCTGTTAAGCCGGGGTCCTGTCTCCTGTTCTATATTGGCGAGACCTTTGGACAGGCTGTCATCGATAACTTCAAATTCCTCGATCAGCGATTTTTCGATCATACCGGCGCGGAGACGCCTCCAGCCCGGCATCGCCTCATCGAGCTCAGTGAAACTAATGGATTCAGCGTCTCGTACAATCCCAAGCAATTCGCCCTGGCGACGAGCCCGTTTACAGAGAGCATCGAGATCGGTCTCCGCTCCATGCGGCGTCAAACCGATCTTCTGGATGATGGTGTCGCGCGGCTTGCCCTGTCTCAGCGCTGCCGGCAGGGCTGACGCAACGACTTCGCCTATCGGGTGGTGATAGTAGTCGCTGGTAAATTGTATTAACCACAGATCGTTGTCGGAGAGCAGCGGGCGTTCATCGACAAGTGCCCTGGCACGCTTCAGCTTTTCCGCCGGCAGCTCGCTTTGGGCGGCCACCTCCATAATCATCCCAATTTGTGTTTGCCGGCCGAACGGAACACGAATACGGCAACCGGGCAGTGCCTGTCCTGAGACAGGCGCCAGGTAATCGAAAAGACGCGACAGCGGTGCATTGATCGCGACACGCAGGATTGGCCCATTGGTCACAACAGGCCATCCGAGGCAAAGGAGTTGAGTACGTTTTTAATAAAATCAGTCACTTATGATTTAATGACGGCGCTACGCGGCTACCCGCATATTACCCAGCGCAGGAGAAATTTGTTCGGATTCCTGTCAACCCCGAGCGTTGCAGAACGTTAAATAGTCATGATTCCGATAAGGGAGTCAAGGGCAATGAAATGGTGGAGATGGATCTCATGAACAGTAACCCAGGGAAGAATGATGAATGAATGCTTACGCTGCCAGTTTTGCGGTATCGTCCAAGGCTGACGACCGAACCGGAGTTGATACGCTGCAACGCGAGAAGAGGCTCAATCGGTTTTTTGCTGACGTTGAAAAACGCGCGTTGCGAATCGCGGAAATCAGTGTTCGCGATCGTGATGAGGCGCTGGACCTTGTCCAGGACGCGATGATCAAGCTCGCGCGCAACTATTCCGGCCGACCGCCTGATGAATGGGCACCGCTGTTTTACCGGATACTGCAAAACCGTATTCGTGACTGGCAACGCCGACAGATGATCCGTAACCGGGTCATGGTATTTTTTCGCCGGGGCACCGATGACGATGAACGTGACCCGATTGCGGCTGCTCCTGACCTGGCCGGCCGAACGCCTGATGAGCAATTGCAGTCGCGCGAGGCGATGCAGAGTCTTGAACATGCGTTAACGGGCTTGCCCGGGCGACAAAGGGAGGCATTCATGCTGCGGACTTTCGAGGGGCTTGATGTCGCCGGCACCGCCGCTGCGATGGGCTGTAGCGCAGGCAGTGTGAAGACGCATTACTCGCGCGCGATACACAGTTTGCGCGAAACACTTGGAGAGCACTGGCAATGAAAGAGTCGAACAGCACCAACGCCACTGACGATTTTGCCGACAAGGCACGTCGGTTGTTTGATGAAAGCGTGGACGGCCTGGATGGTAAAACTCGCTCCGAACTGAATCGTGGTCGACAGGCGGCACTCGCTGAAATTCACAGTGGAAATCGCCGCTGGATGCAGTGGGCACCTGCGGGTGGGGTGGCTGTCGCCGCGATCGTCGCTGTCGTGGTGTGGAGCGGTAGTCCACAAATCGACATACCGGATTCACCGGAGGTCGCCTCCGATATGGAGATTCTGCTCACGGAAGACAGTCTTGAGATGCTGGAAGATCTGGAGTTCTACAGCTGGATTGACTTTGATGGCGAAACAACAGGACCCACTGAGCCGACGAACAATGTCGGTTAGCAGTCCACAGGCAGAAGCCGCATTCAGGCTGGCATTGGTCTGTGGGTTTTTGAGTATAGGTGGCGCTGCAATGGCCGATGAATCTGATGCACCTGACCTGGCATTCCTGGAATACCTGGGAAGTTGGGCGGAATCGGACGAGGACTGGACCCTCTTTTCAGATGAGGAAGCCGACGAGGCTCAGCGTGACAAAAATGGCAATGAAACCGATCCTGCACCACGGGAAGAGAAGGTGGCGGAGGTGGACGATGAAAACTAAATTCCTGATACCTGTTATCCCTTTGCTGTTGCTGTCTTTTGGCAGTGTGACAGCGCAGGAAGACGATTCGAGCTGGGACGGTCTGACTGAAGAGCAGCAACAACTGCTGGCGCCCTACGTGGATAACTGGGATACGCTGTCCACCGAGCGCAGGCTGAGGCTCGCAGAAGGTGCGCGTCGCTGGACGGATATGAATGCAGCCGAGCGTGAAGCGGCGCAGGACCGGTTTAACAACTGGAGGAACCTGAGCGACGACCAGCGGGCGGCCATTCGTGATCGATACCAGCAATTCCAAAGTCTTTCTCCGCGAGAGAAAGCGAGAATTCGCGAAAACTTCCAGCGCTACCGACAGCTGCCACCAGACCGGCGACAGCAACTGCGTGATCGTTTTCGCGAAATGTCGCCCGATCAACGACAAAAACTGAGGGACCAGTTAAGGCAGCGCCAGCAACGGGTCAGGCCCCGGACGAACGACCGACCCGGCTAACCGGCAACGGCTGTGTTTTAGGCGGCGGACGGCAATCGAGGATATCGCCTGGGGCCCCCGTTTTGCTGCGAAAGTCAGAACTGTCGCATCCTTGCAATTGCTGAGCCGTTCGGCAAACTAGGAGGCATAGCGGGCGGGAGTTCAGGAATGCTGTACGGAACTGCATCGGATATTTCACAACAGGTCCTCCGGACTGATGTAGCCGGAATGCCGCTGGAATGGATTGACTATCGAGAGGCGGTCCGTCTGTACCACAATCAGCAGGTCGCTTATGCATGCGGCACGCGTCTTTATTCGGTGTTTGGCGGCTACAACGCACGCGATGGACGCCGCAGCCGCATCGATGTTAATTCCATCATTGCCACCGAAGGAACCAGCCAGGGCCTGATCTATGTCAGGGACCGGTATGTGCCGCCACTGAACAACCGGACGCTGTTCAAGCGCGATGGCAACCTTTGCCTTTATTGCGCTACACGCTTTCCAACACGCGACCTGACTCGCGATCACATTACGCCGCTGTCACAGGGCGGCAAGGATGTGTGGAACAATGTCGCGGCAGCTTGCCGACGATGCAACAACCATAAGGGTGGGCGGACTCCGGAGCAGGCGTCGATGCAGCTGATTGCTGTTCCATTCACCCCGACCTATGCCGAGTACATCTACCTGAAGGGGCGCCGGGTACTGGTCGACCAGATGCAATATCTTCTTGCGCACATTCCGCGATCCAGTCCCATTCATGCGCGACTGACAGATCACCTGTCAGAAGGCGATTCGATTTTCGATGAGGTCTGATTCGCATCCTGGTGGTAGTCGTCCATGCAGTACCTGATTGACGCCAGCGTCTATGTCTTTCGAGCGCACTTCTCGATGCCTGACGACATGGTTGACGAACAGGGAAATCCAGTCAATGCGCTGTACGGGTTTTGTCGCTTTCTCGGCGACTTCATGGAGCAGGTAAAGCCTCAGCACATTGCCGTTTTGTTCGACGAAAGTTTATCGACATCGTTTCGCACCGAGATCTATCCCGAATACAAGGCCAATCGCGATCCGGCCCCACCGGAGCTCAAGCGACAGTTTGGTCAATGTCGTCGATTTACTCGCGCATTGGGATTGATGGAGTGCGCGCACCCAAGGTACGAGGCCGATGACCTGATTGGAACACTCGTTAGCGAAGGACGTGAAAAGGGGATTCCTTCAACCGTCGTTTCCCGCGACAAGGATCTTGCGCAGCTGATTGAAAAGAACGATGTGTTTTGGGATTTTGCGGGGCGCGGGAAGATCACCTATGACGAGATACCGGATTACTTCGGGGTCTGGCCCGAGCAGGTCGCTGACTTCCTCGCGCTGGCCGGAGATGCCGTCGACAACATCAAGGGCGTTCCGGGCGTCGGCAAGAAAACAGCGACCGCTTTGCTGCAACACTTCGGTTCAATGGAAAGGCTTTATGCGAGCCTGGGCTCTGTGCATGAAGTTAATGTTCGTGGAGCAAAGTCTCTGGCACTAAAGCTGGAAACGCACAGGGAAGACGCATTGCTTGCACGCAAGCTGACCGGTATTGCCTGTGACGTACCCATCGAGCGGCCGGACACCGGGCTTCGCCCGAGGGTTCCGGACCTGGGGAACATCAACGCGCTTTTCGATGAGGCCGGTATAGGAATGGCACTCAGGCGCCAGGCGGAAAGAGTGGCTGACCTCATTTAGGGAATCAAAGTCTATAATCAGCTTATGCCCCAATGGCAAAACCTGTTTACAGCACTTCGCGAACGCGATATCCGCGTGTCCACAGACGATCTGCCGCGCCGTGTTCACGGCGGTGACATCAGTTCGGCGTGGTGCGCCAGGGCAGAGGGCCAGGCCGTTTTCCTGAAAACCGGTCCGGCCAGCCAACTCGACATGTTCATGGCTGAGGCCGACGGACTCAGGGAACTCGCAAAAGCCGGCTCCGTTCGTGTGCCAAAAGTCCTCGGTTGTGTTTGCTCCGGAAATGAGAGCCTGCTGGCGCTGGAATGGATCGATTTCGAGCTGCCTTCAGCTCGCAGCGAGCGCTTGCTGGGAAGTAGCCTGGCCAGCTTGCATCAATATTCTGCTGAAAAATTCGGCTGGCAGCGCGATAACACCATTGGTGCGACGCTGCAGCGCAATCCCTGGAGCGACGACTGGGTTGAGTTCTTCAAAACCCATCGAATCGGGCATCAACTGCAACTCGCCGAACAAAACGGATTTGGTGGAAATCTGCAGGTAATGGGCGCTCGTTTGCTGCAGGGTATTGGTCGGTTTTTCTCCGGTTACTGGCCGGAGCCTTCGCTGCTCCACGGCGACCTGTGGAACGGCAATTGGGCGGCCTGTGCCGGTACGCCTGTGCTATTCGACCCGGCAGTTTATTACGGTGACAGGGAGACAGACATCGCAATGACGCGGTTGTTTGGTGGTTTCAGCAAGTCTTTTTATGAAGCCTATAACGAAACCTGGCCGCTTTCCGAAGGATATGCGGAGCGTGAACGCTTATACCAGCTCTATCATGTGCTGAATCACCTTAACCTGTTTGGTGTTGCCTACCTGGGTCGCGCCGAAAGTCTTCTCCATGATCTGACCTGATTCAGGTTGGCGGCGCCTCGTCGGTTTCGTCAACTTCGTATAACTCACCAAGAAAGTCTTCATCGAAGAGGTAAAGTTTCGTGCCCTCAGGCGCATCGATTGACATGAATGCACCCTCAAATCCCGGAAACTCCTTGTGGGCAAATCCGTGCTTTGCAAGAGCAATCCAGATTTGCTCACGATTGTCACAACGAAAGCAGAGCGATGGACCATCAAGCGCAATACTTTCGCTGAGGCCCAGCGGCATCCCAGCGGCATCAAATCGCATGTGAGTTGTCGGTTCTTCGCGCATGCGCAATAACTTTGGCGCCAGTGGCGCCCAGAACCGACCCGCCCTCAATGTATCGCGTACGGGGAGCGTGGTTTCAAACCAGCGTCCCAGGATTGAGTTGTTTGCGTCTTCATCAGGTTTTGAAAATGTCCGTGCCTCAATCAGCGTGATCAGGTGGCCGTCATTGTCGAGGAAACCCAGTTCGTTGAATGAATCGTCGTCAACCTGCAGATAGGCAAAGTCATATCCCAGGTCAGTCATCGACCTCGCTTCCTTTGCAACTTCCTGGTGAACGAAAGTCAGTGCCGGGCTCTGGAATTCACGCTCATGCAGACCAATACAGATTTCGCCGTCGCTGACCACCGCGTACTTGTGCGGCCAGACATCGCCACCCTCCACTTCGCGAAACCCGAGCTGCTTGTAAAAATTCAGGGACGCCAGGATATCCGGGGCGACAACAGTAAATTCGAGAAAGTTGCCTAGCATTCAGCGCCCATATCGCGCGCGCGTTGCCGGCTTTTTTCCAGTTGGCGGGATGTTTCGGACAAACTCCAGTCGGTCGAGGCCTCCGGCCAGCCGGCAACGTGTTTTTCAATAGTGCGGCTCAGAAAGGAAACATGGTCGTCACGTGCATTGAGGGCCGGGACATAACGGAGTTCGCCGCCGCCACTGGTGGAAAAGAGTTTCGCGTTTTGCATCTCTATTTCCTCGAGCGTTTCAAGGCAATCAGCGGAGAAACCCGGGCAAATAACGTCGATGTTCCCAACCTTGTCATTTCCCCACTGGACCAGTGTTTCGTCCGTATACGGCTTGAGCCACTGCTCACGGCCTACACGGGACTGAAAACTCAATTGCCACTCACTCTCACCGAGCTCTAGCGCTTCGGCAAGAAGTCGCCCGGTCTTCTGGCACTGGCAGTGATACGGGTCGCCACTCAAGAGTGTTCTTTGCGGCACGCCGTGAAAAGACATCATCAATCGCTGGCCTCGCCCCCGCATATCCCAAAAATCGCGAACGCTCGCCGCGAGCGCTGCGATGTATCCATTGGCATCGTGGTAGTGATTGATAAATCGCAGTTCCGGTATCCAGCGTCTCCGTGACAGTTCCTGTGTGACTGCTTCAAATACAGAGCCCGTCGTGGTTCCCGAGTATTGCGGATAAAGTGGTAATACGATGATTCGCCTCACGCATCGGGCGTACATCTTGTCCAGCGCCGACCGGATGGACGGGCTGCCGTAGGACATCGCAATCTCGACATTGACTGCGCCGGACAACCGCGCCGATAACTGGTCCTGCAAAGACCGCGCGATATCCTGCGTGTGCAATAACAGTGGAGAACCGTGCTCGGTCCAGATTTTCGCATAGGCTTTTGCGGACTTTGCGGGTCGCGTGCGAAGAATGTAGCCGTGCAGAACAGGCAGCCAGATGATGCGTGGCACCTCGACGACACGCGGGTCGGACAGGAACTGCCGGAGATATCGACGTACAGCCGCAGGTGTGGCATCGTCCGGCGTGCCGAGATTAATCAGTAATACGCCGAGCGACTCAGGTAGCCCGTGTTCATATTGTGGGTTTGATTCGTAGTTTGGCATAAGGTCAGACGAACGCTGCCAGCTTGCGTAAGTGTCTGACGAACAGTACTAAATTGGCAGGACGTGCGCCAGTGACAGGACGCGTTTTTCCTTACAAGGCGGGGCAACCGAATGCAGATTGAAACGCAGTCAGAAAAGGCAGCTGACCCTCCCGATCGGTGGACCCTGATTCGCGACATCGCGGTATTACAGGTCAAACTCGTCGTTGATGGGCTCCGCGATTTTGTGCTGGTGCCGGTGTCGCTCGTGGCGGGTTTCATTAGCCTGGTGAAGTCGGGTTCCGATGACACGTTCTACGAGCTCCTGCGGCTGGGGAAGAGAACCGAACACTGGATCAATCTGTTTGGTGCTGCTGACCGACTAACCGTCACACGGCGGGACCGGGTGCGCATTCCGGATGAGGATATCGATACAGTGGTCAGTCGCGTGGAAACATTTGTCATAGACGAATATCGAAAAGGCGGCGTGACCAGGCAGGCTAAGGAACGGATTGACAAGGCGATGGATTCATTGCGCAAACTCGCATCCCGCCGGGAGCGGGGCGCCGCCGACGAAGACGAAGGACAGCGTTAACGGGCATGTACCCTGTCTTGCTGGTCCCTGGTAATGGTGCAGCCACGGTCACAGAGCAACAGTGACTCGCATCTTCATCCGCTATCTCTGTACGTCACGTCCGCTGATCAGATCATCAATACTCGGTGGCGGGTGGTCCGGACCCATCTGCCCGTTTTTGAGCCTCGAGATGTACTCCTTGTAGGCACGGATCGCCTGGTAGCCAAATATCCAGCAGATGGGCAGGTTCGCGTAAATAATGATACCAAGACCGATGCCCGTCATGTTGTCGAGGTCGCTGCTGGTCTTGATGTGACCAAGTGTCGCGATAAATGTCAGTGAACAGTAGATAAGTCGATAAGGCATCGCGCTTTTGCTGCCCATCATGTAAACGGCACCCTGTTCACCGTAGTATCCCCACGCGATGATCGTCGATATTGCGAAGAGCCATGACGCAATTGTGATCAACCACTTGCCGAGTCCGGGTGCGACGGAATCGAAAGCTTTCGCGGTCAGTGTTGCGCCGACATGATCCTGGTAGAAACCACCGCCGACGATTTCCGGCCTGACATCGTCAGTGAAAGGTTGCCACGATGCGACATAGCCGCGGCTCGTACTGGAAACGACGCCGTCGATACGATGAATATCCTGGCCAGTGGCTGGATTTACACCAGCCGAAACGATCATTAGCAGTGGCTCCTGGTCCTGCCATTCGCCCGGACCAAGCACCGTGTCCGGAAAAGTCCAGCCGGATTCACTCCGGGTGGGAACCGGCGTATCTTCGAACGCAGCATCGGGCGCCCGATTCCAGATGCCTGTCGACAGGATGATAAGTGCCGTAAAGGTACAAACCACGATCGTATCGATGAACGGCTCCATGCCGCCAACCAGGCCCTCGCGTACCGGCTCATCTGTCTTCGCCGCGGCGTGCGCAATGGCAGACGAACCCTGTCCCGCCTCATTCGAAAACACGGCCCGCTTCATGCCGAACAGGAATGCAGAGCCGACGGTACCGCCAATGAATGCCCCGGTTGCGTCAGTGGGCGTAAATGCGGAAGTAACGATCATGACGAGGATGTCGGGAATCTGGCCGAAATTCGCAAACAGGACGTAGAAACCGGCGATCACGTAAATCAGGACCATTGCAGGTACCAGTGTGCCTGCTACTTTGCCGATACGTTTGATTCCGCCGATGAGTACCGTGCCAACAATGACCGTCAGGACGGCGCCGCTGATCCAGCCTGCAACCCCGAAATATTCATTCGTGATATCCGCGACGTTCCAGGCCTGGAACATATTGCCGCCTGTGCCGGACGACACCATGACACAAAACGAAAAGAGAAAAGCAAGGACGGTGCCGATCCAGCCCAGCTCCGGCTTCATTTTCTTCAGGGCTTTTCCTGCAACCCACATAGGCCCGCCATGCGGGTTTTCCGGGTCGTCAGTATTTCGATAGAGCATCGACAACGTGACTTCGACAAACTTTATTGACATGCCGAGGAAGCCGACGATCCACATCCAGAAGATGGCACCGGGACCCCCCAGGGTGATCGCCAGTGCTACACCACCAATGTTGCCGAGGCCGACAGTGCCGGATAATGCTGCAGACAATGCCTGGAAGTGATTGATCGCGCCCGGATCATTCGGATCGTCATAGACGCCGCGAATGACTTTCGGACCATGGGTCAGGGCACGATACTGGCAAAATCCACTCCAGACCGTGAACAGCACGCCGGTCCCGGCGATGATGAAGATCCACGTCTCGTTCCAGAGAACTGCGTTGATCGTTGCCAGTGTCTGGCTCAGCTCGCCCATAATGTCCCCCGCAGTCGGTTTATTTTTATTTCATGCCGCAAACATCATGTCGACTGGAACGGCGTCTTGCAAGGTCAGCCCTGTACTGGTTGGAAATCCGCGGCCGTGACTCACGGCTTTCAGATTAATCCGGGCAAAGACAGTCGGGCGTCAGGCAGCTTCGAGAATCGCCGTGACGCCCATGCCGCCGGCGGTGCATACAGACACCAGGCCCCGGCCGCCGCCATTTTCATTAAGCAGCTTGGCCATTGTCGCTATCACTCGCGCGCCTGTGGCAGCGAACGGATGTCCAATCGCTAAGCTGCCACCCTTCACATTGAGCTTTGACAGGTCGATCGGGCCCAACGGGTGATTCCTGCCGAGCTTTTCGCGACAGAACTGCTCTGACTGCCAGGCGACGAGCGTCGCAATTGTCTGCGCAGCGAAAGCCTCGTGAATTTCATAGAAGTCGAAATCCTGCAAGCTGAGGTTCGCGTCCTTCAACATTTCTGAAACGGCATATACCGGTGCCATCAGCAATCCGTCGTCGCTGACGAAATTTACTGCCGCAACCTTGCAATGCGTCAGGTAGGCGATAATTGGCAGGTTCTTCAGAATCGCCCATTCCTCCGAGGCAAGCAGCACCGCTGCGGCACCATCGGTCAGGGGCGTGCTGTTTCCCGCGGTCAGTGTGCCGGATTCGCTCTTGTCGAAGACTGGCTTCAGGCTCTTGAGCTTTTCGAAAGTCGTATCCCGACGGATGTTGTTGTCTTCTTCGGCATCCATAAAAGGCACAACAAGGTCGTCGTAAAATCCCGCGTCGTAAGCCGCAGCCGCCTTCATGTGGCTGCTTAACGCCAATTGGTCCTGGTGTTCGCGGGAAACGTTGAGTTCCTTGGCCGTGATCTCCATGCTCTCGCCCATCGAGAGGTTTGTGCGCGGTTCGGTGACACCGGGAAACTGAGGCATAAAATGGCTCGGACGAAGCCTGAACCAGGGCAGCAGTTTCTTCAGAAATGAACGGCCTCGGTGGCTCGCAAGCAGAACAGATCGGAAGCCGTCGCTGTAAACGATCGGTGCATCGCTGATGGAGTCTGTTCCGCCGGCAATGCCGGAATCGATCTGGCCCAGAGCAATTTTGTTGGCGATGTTGATGCATGCCTCGATGCTGGTGCCACAGGCGCGCTGCAGGTCATAGGCAGGTGTCCGTAAAGAGAGTCCCGAGTCAATTACGGACTCGCGAGCGAGATTCCAGTCTCTGGAATGTTTGATCACAGCGCCGAGAGCGACGTCGCCAATCGTCTGGCCCTTCAAATCATGCTTGTCGACCAGCGCAGATAAAGTGGCGCTCATCATGTCCTGGTTTGAGGCACCCGCATAAACGGAATTCGCCCGGCAAAACGGAATTCTTACACCGCCGACAATTGCCACCCGTCTCGCTGTGCCATCGTGCAACATATTTGTCTCCGTGCTGACCCTGGTTGGTGCGGCAACTTTACACCATTGCCGGACTGTTGGTTAAGCGCTTCGTGTTAGAGTTTGCAAAATTAGTAGGGTACTCAAGCGATTACTGTGTTCGATTCCTCAGAAAAACGGCTTAAAGAGGGCCGACTGCTTTTGCGCCTGGCGGCGCCACTGATAGTCAACAATCTCTCGATTGCCGGTATGCAGGCTGCGGACACGATCATGGCGGGTCGCCTTGGGGCCGAGTCGCTGGCTGCTGTCGCGGTTGGCGGTAGTGTCTGGTTTCTCGGATTCACGGTTTGTCTTGGCCTGATGATGTCGATTTCACCGATTGCTGCAAGGTATTACGGAGCAGGTGAGCCGGAAATGATCGGCCGTTATACGCGACAGGGGTTATGGCTGGCCGCCGTGCTTGGCCTGACGCTATTTACACTGGCCCAGTTGTTCGTTCAGCCCGTTCTTAATCACCTCGGAATTGATCCTGGGTTTCGTGACGTCACGATAGGGTATGTCCGGGCAATTATTTTTGGCGCCCCGGGTATCTGCGCCTTTCTTGCGTTCAGGTTTACGACTGAGGGTATCGGTTTTACACGACCCATCATGTACATGTCGTTGTTCGCCCTGGTCTCGAACGTATTCCTGAACTGGGTGTTGATGTACGGTCACTTTGGCTTGCCCGCATACGGAGCGGTCGGTTGCGGCATGGCAAGTGCAATTACGATGTGGCTAATAGCGATTGCGATGAGTATCTATGTCAGTCGCAAACCGATCTACAAAGCGCTGAAGATATTCGATCACTGGGCGCCGGTCCGGATGCCGGTGCTGAAGGAAATCTTCGCGCTTGGTACGCCAATAGCAGTGACGATTACGGCAGAAGCAGGTCTTTTTTCCGCCGTGTCGATCCTGGTTGGGACCCGCGGCGCCGACGTAACCGCAGCGCATCAGATAGCGCTTAACTTCGCCGCTACAATGTTCATGATTCCGCTTGCCATCAGTGCTGCAACGACAGTCAGGATTGGGCATGCGATTGGCTCCGGCAATTATGCCAGGGCCCGCATGGGCGGGATGACGGGAATTTCCATGTGCATCGTCTTCATGGCGTGCTCGGCAGCATTTCTGCTGTTGTTCAGAGATGTCGTGGTCAGCGTGTACACCAATGATCCGTCCGTTACGGAAATAGCCATCAGCCTGTTGCTGATGGCGGCGATATTCCAGATAGCAGACGGTGTGCAAATAGGCGCTGCTGGTGCGCTTCGTGGCTACAAAGACACCAAGATGCCGATGCTGATCAATACCTTCTCGTACTGGGCGCTGGGTTTTCCGCTCGCCTACCTGGCGACTGTCACCTACCGCGCGCCACCCTCTTATATATGGGGTGGATTCGTACTTGGTCTGTCAGTTGCCGCAGTCTTGCTGACGGTGCGATTTAATCGATTGTCGAAACGCTGCATGGAGCCCGACTGACTCAGGATTCACCCTGGCCGAAATTTGGCGAGTCGCCAGCTAAGTATTCGTCCTCTTCCGCTGAGTTCTTGCGATTGAGAATCGTGTTTCTGTGCGGGAAGCGGCCATACTGTTCGATGATATCCGCGTGTAGCTGTGCAAACTGGGCGATTGTCTCGAAGGTCTCCCTGTAAGTAGGCGATACTGCCTCTGACAGCCTGTTGTAGATTTCGACAGACTTCTGCTGCACTTTTCGCGACTCGGCATGCTGCAGGGGCATATAAAAAAATACCCTCTGGATCGCCGTCAGGTCCTTGTCCTTTTTCTCCATCGCGCCTTCAACGCAGAGTTTCAAAGCGGCCTTGTCCAGTGCAAAAGCGTCCGCCGTGTTCCTGTAGATATTGCGTCGAAACTGGTCCAACAGGAGTATCAGCGCCAATCGACCGTGCGGGTCCGGTGCCCAGTGATCGAGCCGCCCTTCGGATGCGCTTTCAACGTCATCTGCGAAAGACGATGCGATTTCTTCGTCGAATATCGGATCTTCGCCAAACCAGATATCCATCCGGCCATCGATTTGTGGTGCGGTCAGCCGTTGTTCCTTGAACCAGAAGGCGAGGATTGCATCAATCCTCTTCTGGTCATCGTCCGTTATGATGGGATCACCGCTGTCGCTTAGAAGTTTTACTGCCATCGCTATAGCCTGCCATATGCTTGCTGCCGCCAAATCCGCCGCAGCCCGGGACCAGTCGTAATGGGAACCACGTCACAGTATGCCGGGGGTGGAACCACTCATAGTCTGTTCTAACACCGGATGCCGGCAAATACCACGTGTCGGGCACTATTCACCGGAATAGCGTGACCCGGTCGGCAGACGTTCAAGGCGGGAGCTCATGCGGTACCTGATGTTAAGTCTGACAATGATTTTGCTTTCGGCATGTGGCGATAGGGCCAGCGATCCGGAAGCGGAATTGCGCGACTGGGTGGCACGCGGAGAGGCGGCCGCGGAGGAAAAAGATCGCGGTGGGTTGCTCGACATGATTGCCGAAAGTTACGTCGATGGTCGCGGCAACGATCGGAACGACCTGGACAATATTCTCCGTGCTTACTTCTTTCGCCAGCAGTCAATTGCGTTGCTGATCGGAATCGATGACATAACATTCTATGATGATACGGCAGCCATGTTGACGCTCTCTGTCGGAATGGCCGGCACGAATGGCGGTGCGCTCGGGTTCAGTGCGGATGCCTACCAGTTCGAACTGGAGTTACAAAAGCCGGATGACGAATGGTTGCTGATCGGAGCTCGTTGGGGTGAGTATGGGGGCGAGTTACGCTGACCGACGGACTCGGGTAACAAATGGAGGGGTCTTTATGAAACACCGGGCCAGAAATCGAACAATTACTGTGGCGCTGATTGGCACCATGCTTTCCGCGTGTGCTGCAACCGGAAACCTGATCAGTGCGCCTTCGGTGAGTCTGACAAGCCTAGAGCTTGCATCAGCCAGTATCCATCGACAGACATTTCATCTTGCGTTCGATGTCGACAATCCGAATCCCTTCCCTCTGCCGGTAACGGCCGTCGAATATCGCGTGCTCCTGGACGACGAACGATTCGTTGGTGGCGAAACGACGGGCAGTTTCACTGTGCCGGCCCGCGGCCAGGACGCGTTTCTGGTCAGCGTAGACCTCGATATGCTTGGTTCCGCAATGCAATTCGCGTCGATGTTTAGTGGAGGCGTGCCCGAGCAGGTGAATTACGAACTGCAGGGAAGACTGACGGTCGACATTCCGTTCGCGAAGCCGATTCCATTCTCTTCAACGGGTGTGATCCACGTTGACGGTAATCGCTTCTAGCGCGAACGACTGGTTATCGGTTGCGCGGGTAACATTTCTCCAGGCCGCACGTGCTTGATACGCGGTCTCGCGTAGCGCAAAGGTCCGATGACAACCCGCTCCTGTTCTCTGGATGATAAAGCAACCGGTAACATATACTCTGTTCCTGCGGGTTAAACTTTTGAACTGATAGTGCATCTTGCCGCCGCCGGTAAAAATTTCTTCTGCGGCGAACCGGTTCGATCAAAGGCGACTTTGCCTGGCAACCCGCCAGAGCGCGTTGACAACGCTGACGCACCGAAACGGTGCAAATCAATTGGAACCCTGGCAGGGTACGCATTCGCTGCGCGCCCGGATGTGTTAATGGCGAAACTCCCGAAATCCGGTTTATACGATCCCGAGTTCGACCGCGACAGCTGCGGCTTTGGACTAATGGCTAACCTGGACGATCAGGCGAGTCATTTCGTGGTTGAGACAGCAATAGCCGCCCTTGCGAGGCTCACCCATCGTGGCGCAGTCGCCGCCGACGGAAAGACCGGTGATGGCTGCGGATTATTAATCAAGTTTCCGGAAACCTTCCTTCGCGCGGTTGGCGCGGAAGCGGGATTTGAGCTAAATGAGCGCTTCGCCGCGGGAACCGTATTCCTGAGTCAGGATCAGGAACTGGCTGCGCGCACCAGGCAGGAGATAGAAAAAGGGATTATCGCCAGCAATCTGGAAGTTGCGGGATGGCGTGACGTGCCCGTCCGGCCCGAAGTCTGTGGTGCACTGGCGCTTGCTTCGATGCCACGAATTGAGCAGGTATTTGTCAACGCACCGGCCGGAATGCAGCGCGGCACATTCAACAGGCAGTTGTTTATGGCTCGCCGGCGTGCCGAGGAGTGCTTTGCCGAAATTGATCCAGGTGCCTACGTTGCGAGTTTGTCTGCGGCCACATTAAGCTACAAAGGCATGGTGATGCCGAAGGCCTTGCCGGAGTTTTACCCGGATCTTCTGGACCCGCGGCTCGAAACCTCGGTTTGCCTTTTTCACCAGCGCTTCTCGACCAACACCTTGCCCGAGTGGCGCCTTGCACAGCCTTTTCGGTTCCTGGCGCACAACGGCGAGATCAACACGATCCAGGGCAATCGCAACTGGGCTATTGCGCGGGCAAACAATTTTCGCTCGGACAAACTTCCCGAGCTTCAGGATCTCAAGCCCATCATCTCGCTGACCGGTTCGGATTCCCTGAGCCTCGATAACATGCTTGAAGTGATGCGCGCCGCGGGGATGGACGTACTGCAGGCGATGCGCATCCTGATCCCTCCCGCGTGGCAGGCAATGGATACACTGGACCCGGACGTCCGGGCATTCTACGAATTTTTCGATTGCCAACTGGAACCCTGGGATGGCCCGGCCGGAATAGTTTTGACAGATGGCCGTTACGCGGCTTGCTGCCTGGACAGAAATGGCCTGCGGCCCGCGCGTTACGTCATCACGAAAGACCGGCACCTGACGATAGCCTCCGAAATCGGTGTCTACGATTACCAGGCGTCTGATGTTGTAAAGAAGGGCAGGCTCGGGCCGGGCGAGATGCTTGCAGTGGATTTGAGGAAAGGCGTTCTGCTGTCAAACGATGACATTCACGAGGATCTGAAATCCCGCTTTCCCTACAAGAAGTGGCTGAAGCAAGGAGTGCGCTATCTCGATTCGGAATTGGTTGATCTGCACATGGCCGCCGAACCGTTCGACTCGGATACGCTCCTGATATATCAAAAGATGTTCAATCTTTCGCGCGAAGAAATGAATGACGTTGTCAGTGTTTTGGCGAAAGCAGAGCAGGAGGCGGTTGGATCAATGGGCGACGACACGCCGATGCCCGTGTTGTCGAAGAAAGTCCGCTCACTTTTCGATTACTTTCGCCAGCAATTCGCACAGGTAACCAATCCGCCAATTGACTCGTTGCGGGAACGCATCGTCATGTCACTGCAAACCAATATCGGGCGGGAAACAAGCCTTTTCGATATCGGTCCGGAGCATGCTGACCACGTCATTATGAATTCGCCAGTGCTGTCGCAGCGGAAGCTTCGACAATTGTTGGGTCCGGACATGTTTGGTGACAGTCACGCGTTCATTGATCTCAATATGCCGAAAGATCTGTCCATTCCCGATGCGCTGGATAAAATCTGTGCACAGGCGGATCAGGCGGTCGCCGAAGGCAAGCTGATACTGCTACTGAGCGATCGATATTTGAAGGAGGAGTTGCTGCCCGTACACGCGTTGCTGGCAACCGGCGCGGTGCATCACCACCTGGTTCGCAATGGCCAGCGTTGCGCAGTAAACATCATCGTCGAAACGGGCGTGGCCAGGGACGCACATCATATTGCGTGCCTGATCGGGTACGGCGCTACTGCAGTGTATCCGTACCTGGTTTATCAGAGTCTGCATGATCTCGCACAAAGCGGGCGTGCCGATCGACAACAGCAGCTCGGCAGGAGTTACAGGCGTGGCATCAGAAAAGGCCTGTTCAAAATCATGTCGAAGATGGGCATCTCATCGATCTCCAGTTATCGCGGTGCGCAGCTATTCGAAATAGTCGGGTTGCATGAAGAGATTGTCACGAGATGTTTCAGGGGCACTGTCAGTCGCATCCAGGGTTCGAAATTTGCAGATTTGTATGCGGACCAGTGTTCGCTGGCAGGCGATGCATGGCGTCCGCGTGTGCCCCTGGTACAGGGGGGATTACTCAAATATGTTCATGGCGGTGAATATCACTGCTTCAATCCGGATGTCGTCTCCACACTGCAGGCTGCTGTTCGGGCCGGCGATTTCGAGCGTTACCAGGAATATGCCCGGTTGGTAAATGATCGGCCCGTCGCGACGTTGCGGGATTTGTTGAAAGTGAATCCGGTTTCTTCTCCGGTTCCTCTCGACGAGATTGAGCCGGTCGAGAAAATCCTTATGCGATTCGACAGTGCGGGGATGTCGCTTGGTGCTTTGTCGCCCGAGGCGCATGAGGCGCTGGCCATTGCCATGAATCGCATTGGTGCGCGATCAAATTCGGGCGAGGGCGGAGAAGATCCATCGCGCTACGGCACGGAACGAATGTCGAAGATCAAGCAGGTCGCGTCCGGCCGCTTCGGCGTTACCGCCGAGTATCTTGTCAATGCCGAAGTTATTCAGATAAAAATCGCACAAGGCGCGAAGCCTGGCGAGGGCGGCCAGCTGCCCGGGCACAAGGTGAACGACATGATCGCTTCGTTGCGCTTTGCAAAGCCCGGCGTGGGCCTGATTTCGCCACCGCCACACCACGATATTTATTCGATAGAGGATCTCGCCCAACTCATATTCGATATCAAGCAGGTGAATCCTGCTGCGCTGGTGTCTGTGAAACTGGTCGCCGAACCCGGTGTAGGCACAATTGCCGCGGGCGTCGTCAAAGCCTATGCCGATCTTATTACGATCTCGGGCTACGATGGTGGCACCGGGGCGAGCCCCTTGAGCTCGGTCAAATATGCCGGAAGCCCCTGGGAGCTGGGGCTTTCCGAGGCGCACCAGGTATTGCGGGCGAATGATCTTCGCCACAAGGTGCGCCTGCAAACCGACGGCGGACTGAAAACCGGCCTCGATGTTATCAAGGCTGCAATTCTCGGCGCGGAGAGTTTTGGTTTTGGCACGGCGCCGATGATTGCACTCGGCTGCAAGTATCTGCGTATCTGCCACCTGAATAACTGTGCGACCGGCGTTGCCACGCAAAACAATGTTCTTCGCAGCGAACATTTCATCGGCTTGCCGGAAATGGTGATCAACTACTTTACTTTCGTTGCCGAGGAAGTTCGTCTGAGACTGGCTGAACTCGGGGTACGAAAACTGGATGACATTATTGGCAGGGTGGATCTGATGGAGGTGCTGCCCGGTGAGTCGGTGCGGCAGCAGCAGCTCGACCTCAGCCCGATCATCTCGGACGCGGGACTTCTGGCGGACGCACCGCGGTTTTGTACAGCTCTCAGGAATCATCCGTTCGACAAGGCCGATCTCGCAAAAAGGATGCTGTCGACTACGCTGGATTCAATAACGAACAAGGCCGGCGGTTTCTTCGAATTCGATGTTCGAAATTGCGATCGTACGATTGGCGCGATGCTCTCTGGCGAGATTGCGCGACAGCACGGCAACTACGGTATGGGCGATGCGCCACTGGAAATAAGACTTCGTGGCACGGCCGGACAGAGCTTTGGCGCCTGGAATGTTGCCGGCCTGAATATGGAGTTGACGGGCGACGCGAACGATTACGTCGGTAAAGGAATGGCGGGAGGTCGTCTCGTCATTCGACCGCCGGCAGAGTCTCTGTTCGAAGCGAGGGATACGGTAATTATTGGCAACACCTGTCTTTACGGGGCGACGGGCGGCGAGTTATTTGCGGCCGGTCAGGCAGGCGAGAGATTTGCGGTACGTAACTCGGGCGCCCTGGCGGTCGTCGAGGGAATCGGTGATCACGGCTGCGAGTACATGACCGGCGGCGTCGTGGCGGTTCTCGGCCGCTGTGGCGTCAACTTCGGTGCCGGGCTTACCGGCGGATTCGCATATATTCTTGATTTAGATAGGGATTTTGTTGATTTATACAATCACGATCTCATCGATATTCACCGCATCAAACCGGAGAGCATGGAGGCACACGTCCACCATCTTCGCACCGTGATCGGCAGGCACGTTGAGTACACGGGCAGCGAGTGGGGAGTGGAAATACTCGACGACTTCCGGACCTTTTTACCCCGGTTCTGGGTTGTCAAACCGAAGGCTGCCGAGCTCGGTTCGCTGATTGAATCTCTGCGGCAGGCTGCCTGATGTCGAAGCATCCACTGCAATTCCTGGAAGTGCCGCGCCGTACTCCGGCAAAGGAAGACGCGGAAATTCGAATTCGGCACTTCAGCGAAATTTATGGTTCTTACGACGGCGCGGACGCAGCCAGCCAGGCGGGTCGGTGCCTGTCTTGTGGTAACCCGTACTGTGAATGGAAATGCCCGGTTCATAACTATATTCCGGACTGGTTGCGCCTGATCGAGGATGGCAAATTGTTCCAGGCTGCCGAGTTGTCACATCAAACGAACTCCCTGCCCGAGATCTGTGGCCGGGTTTGCCCGCAGGATCGCTTGTGTGAAGGTGCGTGCACGCTGAACGATGGCCTGGGCGCGGTTACTATCGGCGACATCGAAAGGTACATAACCGATGAAGCCCTTAAAGAGGGGTGGCGGCCCGACATGTCAAACGTGGTCGACACCGGGAAGCGTGTAGGCATAGTCGGCGCCGGACCGGCCGGACTCGCTGCTGCTGATGTGCTGGCGCGCAACGGTATTCGTTCTGTTGTGTTCGATGCCAGCCCCGAAATTGGCGGCCTGCTGACCTTTGGCATTCCACCGTTCAAGCTCGAGAAGTCGATCGTGCAGCGGCGGCGCTCGATCATGGAAGGAATGGGCATCGAGTTTGTATTGAATACGCGGATTGGCACGGACCTGTCTTTTGACGGACTAATAGAGGAATTCGATGCAATATTTCTGGCCATGGGAACGTATGCGTCAGTGACTGGTGACTTCAAAGGCGAAAGCCTGGCGGGAGTATGTGACGCATTGCCTTATCTTGTGTCTAATGTTCGGCGTGAAATGCGGCTGGGCGATGCCGGAGAATCACCCATCGATATGCGCGGTAAACAGGTTGTCGTGCTGGGTGGCGGTGACACCGGGATGGATTGCAATCGCACCGCGATTCGACAGGGCGCTGCAAGTGTCACCTGCGTTTATCGTCGAGATGAGGTCAATATGCCGGGCTCCCGGAGGGAGGTTTTGAACAGCAAGGAAGAAGGCGCCTGTTTCCTGTTCAACGAACAACCGGTCGAAATTCTCGGCAGTGATCATGTAACTGGCGTAAAACTGGTCAGGACAAAGATGGGCGCACCCGGCCCGGACGGGCGTTGCCAGCCGGAGCCTATCGAAGGAACGGAGCACGTGGTGCGAGCCGATGCGGTCATTATCGCCTTTGGGTTCAGGCCTGATCCGCCAGCATGGTTCGAGGATTTCAGCATTTCCGTTGCCGAGAATGGGCGAGTTCGGGTAGCAACCAATGGTGGAATTGCCTACCAGACGACAAACCCCAAAGTTTTTGCGGGCGGCGACATGGTGCGGGGCTCCGACCTCGTTGTTACGGCTGTCTTCGAGGGTCGGGAAGCCGCTGCCGGTATTACTCGTTATCTCGGCGTCTGACTCCCGAATTATTGCCTGCGTTTATCGGGAGCCGGCAGTTCTCCTGGTGACCCTGTTATGCTGATCATCTTCAGATCGATCCACCGGAATCCAGACCTTTGAAATTCGCATACAAGTTACTTCCATATTTTCTTTTACTGCAGCATGCCAGCGTCGCATGGTCGACCGATGCGTGCTCCACACGAGCAATTGTAACGTCTGCAGATGTGGCTGTATCCGACGGGTCTCTATTCAAGACCGAGTCTTTTTTCCACTCCAGTGACAATGCCGCCATAAAACATATCTACGAGGACGAGCGAATCATCGCTGTCGAGGGACCACTTGGCTGGACCAGGACAGGAGATACGGAGAGCCTCGGCGCGAATTTCCACAAAAACTTTGCACTTGGGCATCAGTTTCACGCGTTCCTGCTCCACTTTGAAGAAACCGTCTCCAACGTCAGGCAAAGCGAACGGATTCATTTTGGCGGCGGTATTTATCAGGCTCTCAGTGGTGATTATCCGTATGGTGGTGTCGTACACCTCGTTCTGGGAGACGAGGAAAATCGCCCGGAAGGCCTGTTGTTTGAATTTCCGGACACCGCGGCAATCAGGGTGACTTTCCATGACTGGCGAACAGAGAATGGAGTTGCGCTTCCTTTCAGGATTGAGATCGATGACGGCGAGCGAATTTTCGACTATCGCTATAACGATATAGATATCACGCCAAAATCACCTCTCTGGTTTTTCGAGACAATATCCGCGCCACAGCTGGATGAGGTGCAGATTTACCGAGTGCATCGGAAGATGCTGGCGGCTCACTGTCTTGATGATGCCGGGCTGATAGCAGCATTATCGGCATCAGAGCTAACGATGGCTAACCGCGGAGAGCTTTTTCAAACTTCGAGCGATGCAATGCTTGAGAGATTTACAGCGGTGTTCGAGCGGGTGGATTACACTGCGTATCACGATATAAAAACGCCGATTATCGAGACATCGCCGGAATCCGATCTGGGATGGATCTGGGTTAATGTGCGAGCAGTCGGCTCGGACAGGGCAAGCGGTGAGCAGTTCAATAGTCAATGGGCCTGGGTTATGTTGCTCAGAAAGATCGAAGGCGAATGGCTGTCCGTCGGCAATGCTTCGAATATGGCTGAGTGACTAATAAGTCATGCAACAGCCTGTCAAAACAGGGGAACTGCTCGTGAATCAATTTCTATCGACTGTATTGGTGTTGACGCTGACGACTTCGCTGGTTGCTGCACAAAGCGTTTCAGATGAAGACCAGGTTCGAAAAGAGAGAGCGGATTACAACGAGGCGATTGCACAGCATGATGTGTCGAAGATCGTTTCTTTTCTCGATGAGGAATACCAGGTAACCACCAGTGTAGGTCAGTTGCTGCAGGGTCGTGATGATGAGGCCGCCAGTTGGCAGGCACTTATCGCGAGTCGAAAAGATCTTTTATACGTGCGCACTCCGGAATCGGTAGAGGTTAGCGACGGCTATCCACTCGCGGCGGAGGTCGGTACCTGGTTGGGTACCTGGTCTACGGAAAACGGGCCGGTGCGAACCGGCGGACGCTATGCCGCCATGTGGCGTAAGGTAGGGGGTGCCTGGAAAGTACGCTCGGAGCTCTTTGTTGCTCTCTATTGCGAGGGATCGCGTTGTCCGTGATGTGACCTGAATCCGTGTATCGGTCCGCGAAGTTTGGGTCGCACAAAACAAACCATCATCTTCGTACGGAAATCACCGCTGAGTCGAGATCGTCTTCATGCCGGGGATTTCCCGGGTAATCGAACCTGAAAGGAGACTCCGTCGGCGGTATTCATGGCATCGATTGAGCCACCATGGCCTTCGGCGATCAGGCGAGCAATGTATAGTCCCAGCCCCAGGTGTTTGCCAGCGTTACCACCCCGCACCGAAACCATCGAGCGAAATAGTTCGTTTCGCATGTTCTCCGGCAACGGCGGGCCTGGGTTGTTTATCTTCAGGATTAGCGAGCCTGCTTCCACAGCAAGTGATATTTCAATCGTGTCTCCCGGCATCGTGAAGTCAACCGCGTTGTCCACGAGCTTGTCGAGCATCTGGATGACAAGTTCCGGCGCACCATTGATATTCGCTTCTGCAACGACGTGGTTGAACTCGAATTTTCTCTCCGGCCAGGCATCGGCATAGGCGGCAACTGTCGAAGCTAGTACGGTCACCAGATCGAAGACTTCCAGCTCGGCATTTTCCATCAATTCTTCGGTCCGGTTCGCCTCGCTCATTGCATTCAGGATTTTCTGCAGGCGTTCAGAGCCTTCAAGCGCTCTTTCGGTGTATTTTTTTGCATCACCAGATAAGGATTCGTGCTCCAGGTTCTCCAACGATGACCGGACGATTGTCAGCGGGGTCCGCAATTCATGCGACAGTTTGCTGGCGAGCGATTGAAGATAGTCGTTGTAGGTGCCGAGTTGACGCAGGACACTCGAGAAACTTCGAGACAGGTCCCCGACTTCGTCACCGGCAAGAGCACTTGGCAGTGCGCTATGCAGTCGCCTCTCGTCAAGCGCCAGTTCTGCTGCATTGCTGAGCTGCCTGATTCGCAAGGAAAGCCAGCTTGCATAGCCCAATAGCACAACTGCAACCACGATGGTCGAGATCAATGTAAGAATGATCAATCGTGTTAATGCCTGGTTGGTCAGGCTCAGGATCGCATCGGTGCCTTGCTGCAGGATAACCGCACCTGTTTGCACCGTGCCCGACCAGATTGGCTGCGCAACCGAAACCACCGCGCGCCCCGTTCCCGGACTGCGAAACCAGCGGGTCGATGGCACGCCCCGCAGCGCCTCGCTGATGTAGCTTTGCTGCTCCCGTCCGCCCGGTGCCGGCTCAGCAAGTGCGGCCTCGGCACCCGGCTCAAGGAGCAGGTTGTAGATGATCTTTAGCCAGCCGGATGGAACGCTTCCCCTGGCGTCGTCGGGGCCAGCGGATGAGATGTTTCCGGCCTCTGCAACGCGCCATCCGTCCTTGTCGGTGATGATGAGCCGAAGCCCCGGCTGGACGTAGCCTGCGGCTACGGTTCGGAGCACGGGGGAAATGGTAACCACGGGCCCCGGGCTGTCCCCCGTAAACGTCGTGCTGGTTACTCCCGGTTTGCCGGCATCATCGGTATTGCTTATCGAAATGCCCATTCTCGGACCGGCCAGCGTACGAGGGATTCGGGCTTCAAGACTATATCCGGTAGCCGTGTCCTGCCAGTAAGCGCTGATCCGCATCTCGTCAAAGACCTGGTTAGCTGTTTGACGAGTGGCAATAATCTCGCCCGG
Organism: Woeseiaceae bacterium; assembly: GCA_024640345.1. Classification (GTDB taxonomy): domain Bacteria; phylum Pseudomonadota; class Gammaproteobacteria; order Steroidobacterales; family Woeseiaceae; genus SZUA-117. Next base: position 24,162 of record JAHEFD010000008.1, on the reverse strand, counting down.
TGCTTCTGCCTGGAAACGGAAAATGGAACGTTCACCACGATCATCCAGGCTGAGAATTGACACGTGGTCGGCAAAGGTTCGAGCGCGCCCGGTGTGTTGCGTATCTGAGAAGATGATGGCTGAATCACGTACGTCCACGTAAACATACCAATACTGCGCGTAGGCGCCCACAACATATCGAATCGCACCATCGGCGCCACGAAGTGTGGCCATCGCACCGTTAGGAATAGTCCATTCGTCGACGTAACCATCGATTAACGGTGCCGTTGCGAGAGGATGGGCATAAAGCTGGTTGCTGACGCCCTCACCTGTTTGTGACAAAAGGTCGTCCGGAAACTGGGACAGGGAATCGGCGATGGCCTGCGCGGTACCACCCAGCAAATGTTCCTGTCCTTCACGAAGCGCCGACTCTGTTTCGCGAATGAACTGGCAACCCGCCCAGGGCAGAATCAGGGTAAGAAGACTGACCAGCATCAGCTGTCTTCTGAGATTCATAAATTATTTATCATCGCTTAGCTGGCAGCATATTTGAATAGAGTCAGCCGGTGTGAAGCGGCGTTAACGATCGAATCTCACACTCATCCGGGAAAAGCAGCGTACGCCATTAGTCTGTAAGCCAGCGGTAGCCCATGCCATAGACAGTCTCCACTGCGCTGAAGTCCGGATCCAGCGCGATGAACTTGCGACGGATTCTCTTGATGTGGGAGGTTATTGTGTTGTCGTCGAGAACGGCCTGCGCGGCATCCATCAGTTGTTGCCGGTTTTTTACGTGGCCGGGATAACGGGCGAGTGCGTGTACCATCCAGAATTCCGTCAACGTTAAACCCACCGGTTCATTCTTCCATCGCACCGTCATGCGATCGACATCGAGCTCCAGGTCTCCACGTTTGAGGCTGGTGTTCTCACCCAGCGGTTTCTGCATTGCATCCATTCGTCGAAAAAGCGCTGCAACACGCGCCATTAAATGCGGCAGGCTGATGTCTTTCGTCAGGTAATCGTCCGCACCCAGTCGCAGGCCCGAGACGGCATCAAATTCGCTATCCCGCGCCGTCAGGAAAATGATTGGCAGATCACTGGACCGGCTCCTTAGTGAGCGGCACAACTCAAAACCGCCTTCGACATCATCCTTGAGGTTTATGTCGATGACCACGAGGTCGGGCAGCCTGGCCTCGAATGCGTCCAGCGCCGGTTGGCGGGCTTCGAACAGATCCACGTCATAACCTTCACGGCGAAACGCCGCCGCGTAGTTTTCCCGGATGGCCTGTTCATCCTCAATAATTGCAATTCTTTTCGACATAAAACCGTCAATCAGCCCGAAGGTCACAATTTGCCACATTACGTCGGTGCATTGCCATGCTCCTGCCCCGATACCGACTCAGGCAGGGTATTAAATTAGACCATCACCAGGGGAGGAAGGTCATGGAGAACAGGCAAAACGCCAGGCGTGATACCGGTCGGGCAAGGGATGACGGGAAGAATGCGTGCTGGCATCCACGCGTGGATGCCGAAGCCGCAGCCCGAATGGCCGGTATTCTGCGCCGCCAGGCATCGAGGCAATGGTTCGCTGTTTTTTGTCTCATCCTGATTGGAGGTCCGGTTTTTGGCCAATCGACCGGTCTGCCCGAAGAAGACCTGACGCCCGTTCAGATGAAAACCGGAAGCCTGTTATTCCGCATGGCAACGGGCTATGTCGTCGCAACACGTATGAATACTGATATCGATGCAACGATAAGCGGACTTGTTGCCCGGGTGCGAGTTCGCCAGGAGTTTCGAAATTCAGGGCCCGACTGGGTCGAAGGCGTCTACGTCTTCCCCCTCCCTGACTCGGCTGCGGTTGATCATCTGCGAATGAGGATCGGCGATCGTGTTATTGAGGGTGAAATTCGCGAAAGAGAAAAGGCGAAGGAAGCATACGAAGCCGCAAAATCCGCCGGAAAAAAGGCGAGCCTCGTTGAACAGGAGCGGGCAAATCTCTTCACGACTTCCGTCGCCAACATTGGTCCTGGTGAAACTGTCTCGATTGAAGTCGAGTATCTCGAAACTCTGCTAATCGACGAAGGTACGTTCAGCCTTCGATTTCCGCTGACGCTCACACCACGGTACATACCCGGCTCGCCACTTCCGGACCGAAAAGGGTCAGGATGGTCAGCCGATTCAACATCAGTCCCGGATGCGTCGAGAATAACGCCACCTGTCGTCACCGCTTCAAACGACCACAAGGTGACTTTCCATGCAACGCTGACTGCTGGTGTCCCACTTCAGTTCGTCGCCAGTCGCTATCATCCGATCAACGTGAGCCAGGAAAATAATCGCTATACAGTCGACTTGTCAGGTCCCGACGTGCCGATGGATCACGATCTCGAAATCACCTGGAGACCGGTGCCCGACAGCACGCCCCGAGCGATGTTGTTTACAGAAACGATCGCAGGTGAGCCGCACGTCCTGATGATGATGTTGCCGCCGGACGATCTCTCGATTCCCCAGGAACCGATGCCACGCGAACTGGTATTTGTCATCGACACATCCGGATCGATGCATGGTACCTCGCTCGACCAGGCGAAAAGAGCGCTGATCATGGCGCTGGAGGGCCTGCGAGCAGGCGACAGGTTTAACGTTATTCAGTTTAATTCCGTGACGAGTGCATTGTTTGACACGGATGCCGCGGCAACGGCAGCTAATGTCGCCATAGCAAAACGTTACGTTGCCGGCCTTGAGGCCAATGGCGGTACCGAAATGCGTCCTGCGCTGCGGCAGGCACTGTCGGCGCCAATCGCTGAATCGCACTTGCGGCAGGTCATCTTCATCACGGATGGCAGTGTTGGGAATGAGGATGAGCTATTCGCATTGATTGAAAAAGAACTGGGTGGAGCGCGACTGTTCACCGTCGGTATCGGATCGGCGCCGAACAGCCTGTTCATGCGAAAAGCTGCAGAAGCCGGGCGTGGGACCTTTACGTTCATCAGTGCCCTGCACGAAGTAGGTGAAAAAATGGGAAGGTTGTTCCGCAAGCTCGAGCAGCCTCAATTGACCGACATCGTGATCGAATGGCCGGGCAGCGTCGTTGCCGAGATGTACCCTGCCACCGTGCCGGATCTCTACGCGGGCGAGCCCGTGTTCGTCAGGGCGCGACTCAGTAATGAGGCTCACGACTCTGATTTAGTCACCGTACGCGGCAATTCGACCGCGGGCGGTTGGGACGCGGAATTGCCTGTTGAAATCGGCGAGCCGAGTCCGGGTATTGCGGCGTTATGGGCCCGGGCGAAGATTGGCGATCTCATGGACAGTGAACGCCGTGGCGCCGATCAAGAGACAGTCAGAAAGGCGGTCATCGATACGGCGCTCACGCATCACCTGGTCAGCAAATATACAAGTCTCATTGCCGTCGACAAGACACCTTCGCGTCCGCAAACGGCGAAGCTTAATAGTGAGCAGGTGCCAAATCTCATGCCCTACGGCCAGAGCGTCGAGGCGATTTTCGGATTCCCCGCAACAGCGCTGGGTATCGGGGCGTATCTCGCGAATGGCATGGCACTGATTGTGCTTGCAATGTTGTTGCTGGCCGTCCTGGGAAGGAGTCCACGGCGTGACTTTCCCGTTCGTTCCTAGTCGGCGGGCGGCTAAGTACGTCGTGGCTTCGTTGCTTTGCCTGGGTTTCTGGCAATTCGGCCAGGGAAGCTACCTCCCGGCCAAGGCATGGCTCGCCCAGGAAATGATGCATCGCGCGTGGAAAAAGGCAGAAGCCGGAGACCACGAGCCCCCGCCGTGGCCCTGGGCTGATACTCATCCTGTTGCGCGGCTGAGCGCCAAAGGCGGTGATGTCGAGTTGGTCGTTTTGGAGGGGGGCTCCGGAAGAACCCTTGCATTCGGTCCCGGGCACCTCGGTATCAGCGTCTTGCCTGGCGAAAATGGCAACAGCATCATCGCAGGACACAGGGATACGCACTTCCTTTTTCTGCAATACATGAAGCGTGGCGAGACGATTCAGGTAGAGATGCCAAACGGCCGCAGACATCTATACCAGGTCACGGAAATTGATGTTGTGGACTCGCGTCGAGGAAGCCTGCTTCTCGATACGGATACGCCGATGCTCAGCCTTGTTACCTGTTATCCGTTTAACGCGCTCGAGGCCGGTGGCCCGATGCGGTATGTCGTATCCGCGAGGATGATCTTCTAGCCGACGCTGAGCCGGAGCAGTGCCGCTACACTGATTGCATCCGTTATCTCGCCACGCTTGACCATGTTTATTGCTTCGGCCAGCGGAAGTTTTCGAATCGTAAGGTCTTCCATCTCATCGAAACTCGGCTCGCCGGCTTCGAGGTCACGGGCGACGAAGGCAAAACCCTCTTCGTCAGTTATGGAATTGCTGGTGTGAAGACGCATCAGTGGTGTCAGGGTGCTTGCCGTCAGGCCCGTCTCTTCCTTCAGCTCACGCCGGGCAGTGTCGATTGGCTTCTCTCCGGGCTGAGAGCCGCCCATTGGAACTTCCCAGCTGTACTCGCCGATCGTGAAGCGACTCTGCCCCACAATCCAGGTATTGCCCTTATCATCCAGTGGAACAATAGCTACAGCCTTGTTCTTGAAATGAACGTGGCCATACAGATGTTCACCTCCGGACGGATCAACGACGTTATCCTCGAAAACAGTCATCCACGCGTTGTCATAGATAGTCTTTGAAGTCAGGGTTTTCCAGCTCATGCGGCCGATCCTGCCGAGTCCGTTTCAACCATCAGCTTGAATCTCTGCATATCACTCTCCAAACGTTTTCGAATTGTTCCGGGAAAAAACGATGATGCCAATCGCGTGAATCCGGTAAACGCGTAGCTGTGCCAGGTTGTCCAGCGAGTTATGTTCGAATCCAGCTTCTCAAACCGATTGACGATGGTTGTCTTGCCTCGCTGCGACTCATGGGTGGCGGCAAGAAAGTGCTTGTCGCGGCGCTCCGTGATGGTCTCTGTCAGCACGAGCATTTTTCCTTTTTCGTTAAATCTCAGCTCCGAGACCGACCCCACCTTTCCTGCATCGCCGGAGATTCGTGTGCAGGAGTGGAAATATTGCTGCCAGCGTCCCAGGTTTTGCGGGTTATCAAACGCTTTCCAGACGGTATCCAGGTTGGCATCGATCAGTATTTCGATTCGCTGTTTCATTTCGTTCTCTTGCTGGCGAATCCAGCAATGCACAAGCCGATGAACATTGGTTGTAATGACAGTCGCTTGCCGCAAACTGCTGACGACTCAAATGGCTTCGCAGAGCATTCAGGTTATTGAACCTCCCGAGCACGATAAGACGATTCTATTCCATTGTGAGGTAACGGTCGAAAATTGGTGCGGTGATGCCGTGGCTGTGGCTGTCGCTATCGGTTTGTGCGTCCAGCAATTCGACGGTCTTTTTGAAGAGTGTCTTTGCCTCATCGGCGCTGTTGCCTATGCAGGTCATTCCAATTTTGCCGTATTGCGACAAGGCACCGATCATGTAGAAAAGAACGCCGGTGTCCGTCGAGTGCCTGAAACCGAGTCCGTGCCGAGTGATGATCTGAAACAGGTCCTCGGGTAGAAGACCACGATAGGCAGCAGATTTCAGGTTATCGGTAGCGCTGTAGTATTTCTCATGGCCGTCCGGCGCGCGAAAAAGACCGCTGGCAATATCAAGGGTGCCACCAGTCAGGAACTCGAGCGCGTGAAACGGTGGTGTTGTGCCTCCCATTCGAAGATTGATTTCTATAGCGTGGTGTACCCACTGTCCACCCGCGCTGCGCGTAACCAGGAAGTCGATGCCGAAACGACCGACGACACCTTTCTCACTAAGCAGTACGCCGATTTTCTCCGCTTCATTCTGAAGGGTGCTTCGGTATGCGCCATTGGCCGGAAAGCGGCACCCGAGATATGCCTGACCCGTTGATCCACCGAGCACTTGTTCGTGACTTGAAACAAGCGTGCTGGTGCCCTCCGGATAAATGCGCATCTGGACGCTGGGTGACCGTGTCTCCTCGGCCTCGATCATTTCCTCTACGATGCCCCCCATTTCCTCGAATTTCTTCATAAACGTGTCAAGGGTCTCCTGCCTGGATGACCATTTCAGATCACGCAGTGCATTTCGGATCGCGTCCTCGTCGCGTTGCTTCGGATAAGTGAATACGCCGTTTCCTTCTCCGGCAAATCCCTCGTTCAGCTTGACTACTGCACGTGAAATTCCAGGTCGGTCGTTCGCGAGGCGTGCCAGTGCCTGGATAATCTCTTCCCTGGATCGGAGGTCCTCGTAGCCGGCGGGAAAACTGACGCCCGTCTGTCGAAACACTTCTCGGCTGCCTGACTTCGTCCCGTAATAGAGTAGTTCCGGGTCCGCACCGTTCAGTGGAATGCCCAGGGCGACGGCAAGTCGTCGTTCAAGTACGGTCGAGTTATAGCAGGTCAGATACGCTCGACTTGGGTCACCAATCTGGTTTCGCAAGCGTGCCAGGAACCGAGGTCGCTCAAGAATCTTCTCGCTAAGCGGCCGCGCACTGGCATCGCAAACGGAGACCATCAGCAGTCGCTGACGTGCCTGATTCAGGGTGACACCGTCCAGAAGGTGCAGATAGTAATCGACAATATCCGGATGAATTGGCTGGCTGGTTACATAAATGAGTCGGGCATTCGGATTTTTTAACCGGATCAGAGCGAAGAGCAAACGCTCTTCATAGTGCGACGACCCCAGTACCTTGGAGAGTTCCTCCTGGTTGACGCTCAGCGATGGGACGATGACCGAGGTGTGCTCGTAGTCTGAATCCGTTTGTAACTCTGCCCATATGCGGGCGAGCCCTGGTTTAAGCAATTCAAACTTTTCGATTTCTTGGCGCCTTTCGGATTCTCGATTCATTGACTGTCTTTTCACGTGGCCGGAATGGTGGACCGTTGAATGATGAGTCCCGCAAGCGGCGGCAATGTCAATCGGATACTCTGCGCGCGACCATGAATACCTGTCTTTTCACTCGCGATTTCACCGCCGTTGTTGACGCCGCTACCGCCGAATCGGACATCATCAGAGTTAAGCACTTCATGATAACTCCCGGAATACGGTACACCAATTCGATAGTCGTAGCGCACGACAGGCGTGAAATTCAGCACGATGATCGCCGTCTCGTTTGGCGCATGACGCATGAAAGCGATGACCGAGCGATCCCGATCGTCGCCATCAATCCACTCAAACCCCTTCTTGTCAAAGTCCCAATAGCTTACTGCCGGCATTGACCGGTGCAGCCTGTTCAGTTCCCGCAACAGGCAGGCAACACCTTTTGGCCCGTTTTTATCGGACTGATCCCATTGCAGGCTACTGCCGGCATCCCATTCCGTGGGCTGCGCCAGCTCACCGCCCATAAAGAGCAGCTTTTTACCCGGGAAACACCATTGGTAGAAGTAAAGAAGCCGCAAATTCGCCAGGCGCTGCCATTCATCGCCGGGCATTCTGCCCAGCAGCGATCGCTTCAGGTGCACGACTTCATCGTGAGACAGCGGCAGCATAAAATTTTCGTCAAATGCATAGGTTGGTGCGAAAGTCAGCCAGTCCTGGTGATGCTTGCGGTGGATTGAATCCTTGGCAATATAATTAAGCGTGTCGTGCATCCACCCCATATTCCATTTCAAATGAAAGCCCAGGCCGCCACGCGATGTCGAACTCGTTATACCTTCCCAGTCGGTCGACTCTTCTGCAATCATGAGGCAACCAGGGCATGTTTCGGCGACCGCGTTATTCATTTCGCATATGAAATCGACAGCCTCGAGATTTTGATGACCGCCGAATCGATTCGGCACCCAGTCTTCTGACTGCCGCGAAAAGTTCAGGTAAATCATCGAAGCGACGGCATCTACACGCAGCCCGTCAAGGTGAAAGTCCCGCAGCCAGAACAAGGCGCTGGATATAAGGAAGCTTTTGACCTCGTCGCGTTCATAATTGAAAACCAGCGTACCCCAGTCGCGGTGTTCGGCCTTGCGCAGATCATGGTATTCGTACAGGTTCGTGCCGTCGAAATTGGCAAGCGCGTGAGCATCGCGCGGAAAGTGTGCCGGCACCCAGTCAAGGATCACGCCGATATTGCGCTGATGGCAATGATCAACAAACCAGCGGAAATCGTCCGGTGATCCGAAACGACTGGTTGGCGAGAAATAGCCGGTGGTCTGGTATCCCCACGATTCGTCCAGGGGATGTTCGGTGACGGGCAGTAACTCGATATGCGTGAACCCGAGATCGCTGACATAGTCGACCAGTTCCCTGGCGAGCGTTCTGTAATTTTTGAAAGAACCGTCTGAATTCCGACGCCATGACCCGAGGTGTACCTCGTACACGGAGAGGGGTGCATGTCGCCACTCATCGGCCTTGCGTTTGTCGAGCCATGCCTGGTCCTGCCACGCATAGTTATCCGGCCCAGCAATGAGATTCGCCGTAGCGGGCCTTAGTTCGCTGGCACGCGCGTACGGATCGCACTTCAGAAGTACGCCATCGCCGTCGCGTTGTCGCAGTTCAAATTTGTACCGCCCTTCGACGAGTCCTGGAATAAACAGCTCCCACACGCCGCTTTCGCCACGAATGCGCATCGGGTGACATCGTCCATCCCATTCGTTGAATTCACCAACCACGCTGACGCGTCCGGCGTTCGGCGCCCACACGGCGAATAGCGTGCCGTGAATATTGTCGATGCAGCGGCCATTGGCACCCAGGATGGTTTGTGCCGCCCGGTGGGTGCCGGCGTTGAAGCTTTTCAGCTCGGCATCACCGATTACGGGACCGAAGCAATAGGGATCATGGATTTCCCAGGACTGCCCGTGCTCGTTCTCAACGAGCAGGCGGTAACGCTGTGGAATGCCGGACAGGTCACCGGCATATTCGAAAATATCCGTATCGCCGACGCGATTCATCGGACGGTCGTAGGTCTCGACGTGTATCGAACGGCAACGAGGCATGAACGCACGAATGAATCCTTTGCGTTCGCTCCCATGCCGCCCCAAGATGGAAAACGGATCATGATGACGCGCTTCGAGCAGGCGTATAACTTCCTCGTTATCTGTTCTTAGCTTTTGCGCGCGCACGTATCCGGATGTCCCTGGCGCAGCCGGTCAGGCGGCGTGTACCTTGATGGTTTCACCGACGTCGCTGAGGATTGCACGCAACTGGTCGTAGTCAGGATGCCGCATGCGCATCCAGGCATTCGCCATGTAACCACCTTCGACGGGCTGAGTCGGGGTACCGGCATCCGGAAAATGTGCGGCTACGATGTTTTCACCATATCGGCGACTGATAGCATCGACACCGGAGTACCCGGTGATCTGGCCATCGCGACCAGGGCGCAGGGCGATCATGCCAGCCGCATAACGACGTGACGGTTTGGTGTGGGTGCTTCCATGGATGAGCGCGTGTGCCCATTCGAAATAAAGATCGAATTCGTTCGCCGCATTGTAGACATCCCACTGGCCCACGCCGGGCGGGCGACATCCGATCTCGGAAAACTTCAACCCCTTCGGCCCTGCAAACCATTCCATGTGCGTCGCAGAGGTGCCGATGTCCAGAATCCTGATAACGTCACGCGCCATTTTCCGGACTTCGCCGTAACCGGGAGCCTCGATTCGGTTCGTCGTGACCATCTGGGGTGATATCCAGCGCTCGCGCATGGCCGTCAGCACATTGGGGTAATAATGCGTGATGAACTCGTGAGTCACCTCGCCATTGATTGTCAGTGTGTCGAGATATCCCTCGTGCCCCTCAATGAACTCTTCGATCGCGACTGCTTTCCCGTCCGCCAGGCCCGACTCGGTGATAACCGATTCGAGTTCGCGATCGTCATCGACGCGATAGGTTGCAGACGCGCCGGCACCGGCAGGTGGTTTGATGATCAAGGGGTAACCCACGGCAGATGCGAAGTCGCGAGCATCCTGCGCCGATTTCGCCCGGGTCGACTGTGCACATGGAATACCCGCTTCCCGCAGCGCTTCCTTCATCGCCGGTTTGTCACGACACAGATACGCCGTTTTGACCGATGTGCCGGGAATCCCCGCCGCCTCGCGGACTGATGCCGCGGCCATTATATGGGCCTCAACGGTGGCCTCCAGCCGGTCGACCCAGACGGCGCGTTGCACCGCGGTTACCGCTTCAAGCAATGACGGCTCATGAACGACGGACGACACCTGAACGTACTCCGAAAGCCATTCCTTCAGGTTTGCACTCAGGCTTGAGGCGGGACGTTCGCCGATGCCGATGACGTTGGCTCCGGCAGCGTGCAAAGCACGCACAAACTCGCGCTGGTTATACGGGAATGAAGGCTCGATAAAAATGACGTTCATCGTGATGCACTCAACGTTCGAAACAGATCCACGTACATGGAACCCTGATGATTCCACGAAAAATCCATTGCCATGCCGTTTTTCATGATTTTTTTCCAAACCGGTTTGTTGGCATACAGGTCCAGTGCGGCATTGATGGCCCATTTAAGTGCTTTTTCGTTGTAGTCACGAAAAACGACACCCGTGCCGGTGGCTGCGCCGGGATCGATCAGCTGGACGGAATCGGCAAGACCGCCGGTCTGTCGTACGATTGGCACTGTGCCATATTTCAGGCTGTACATCTGGTTGAGTCCGCATGGCTCGTAAAGGGACGGCATCAGAAAAATATCACTCCCGGCTTCAATCCAGTGCGCCAGCTTGTTGCTGTAACCGCGATAGAAGCAAACAGAGTCACGTAGTGAATTCTGCAGCGAGGCAAAGAACCGTTCGTACCGTGGTTCGCCACTGCCCAAAACGGCGAGTGCAAAGTCGCGCTCATGAAGCAGCCCGGGCAATACCTTTTGCATCAGGTCGATGCCTTTCTGACTGGTGAGCCGTGTCACGATACCAATGACCGGGCGTTCGCCGCCGCCCTTCAATTCAAGATCATCCATCAGTGCGAGTTTGCAGGCAGCTTTTCCGGCGAGATTTTTTGCGGAATAGGGTTTTGGTATCAGTGGATCGGACTCCGGGTTCCACTCCGCTTCATCGATGCCATTGAGGATACCTGTCAGCGAATTGCTCCGAGTCCTTAGCAGGTCCTGCAAACCCATGCCGTATTCGTCTCCAAGAATCTCCTGGGCGTAAGTCGGGCTGACCGTCGTGAGCTGGTGTGCGTGCAGAACGCCGGTTTTCAGGAAGTTGATTCGACCCAGTTTCAGGTCGTCCTGGTGGAGCTCGCCTTCGCCACCCTTCAGGTCAAGGTCGCCGATGATGCCAGCGTCGAAGATACCCTGGTAACCGATATTATGTATCGTTAATACCGACCGGGTTCTGGAAAAAAGTTTGTCCCACGCATATGTCGTTTTCAGATACAGAGGAATCAACGACGTGTGCCAGTCGTGGCAATGAAATATATCCGGTGCAAATCCCATGTGCTGGCACATTTCGATGGCGGCGCGTGACAGCAGTATGAAGCGGCGGTGCTCGTCGTCGTCCCGAGTATAAAGGCCGCCGCGCTCGTACAGGTCGGGGCAACGTAACAGGTACACAGGCAGGCCGCTTCCCGGTAACGTCGTCATATCGATCGAAAAATGACCGTGACGTGGACCGATGCTGATCGGTACCTGCTGCAGGTAATCAACGGGCACGATGTCGAGGCCGCTCGTGTCCAGCGTGTCATAGAAAGGCAGGATCAGCCGAACGTCGTGACCAGCCGTATGTAAATACGCCGCGAGCGATGCGCTGACGTCAGCGAGGCCGCCTGTCTTGGCCAGCGGCGCGAATTCCGAACTGGCCAGGCAAATTTTCAGTGGTTTCTTGTGAGGCAATGGGAGGCCGGGATTGTTATGACTAAAGTGCTATTCTAACCCGTCCGCGACTTGTGCCGCGGTGCAACCGGAAATAATGTCAAAACAAAAATGAATGTATTAATCATATCGCCGGGTTATCCGGCTGACATGCCAGAATTTACACGCGGCCTTGCAGAGTGTGGCGCCAGGGTCATCGGCATCGGGGACCAGGGAACGGGTGCGTTGCCGGAACTGGTTCGGCGCTCGCTGGATGAATACATCCAGGTGCCGTCCCTGTGGAACAGTGCAGATGTTATTAAACAAATGCATGCGCAGCTTCGTGGCCAGGCCATCGACAGGATCGAATGTCTCTGGGAGCCGGGCATAATGCTTGCCGCGGAATTGCGGCAACATTTCGGGGTATCGGGATTAAGTATCGAACAGGCGCATCGCTTCCGCGACAAAGAGGCGATGAAGGTTGCGCTGGATGCGGCGAAGATACGCACCCCGAAGCATGTGGCTGTTGACAGTATCGCGGGTTGCTGGGAAGCGGCAGAAAAGATCGGGTTTCCGCTGATACTGAAACCGATCGCAGGCGCCGGATCGGCCGACACGTATCGGGTAGACAATGTCGATGATCTTCGTGCGGTACTACCACGCTTGAGGCATGTATCAACGGTCAGCGTTGAGGAATTCGTCGATGGGGAGGAGTTTACTTTCGATACCATTACCATCGGCGGCAAAATCGCTTATTACAATGTGGCCTGGTATCGACCACGACCGTTGATCGCCCGCAGCAACGAGTGGATCAGCCCGCAGGTTATCGCGCTGAGGAACGTCGACCAGCCGGACCTGGCGGACGGCATTCGTATGGGTTATGAGGTCATCAGGGCGCTGGAGTTCGATACCGGTTTTACGCACATGGAGTGGTATCGAAAAGCGGACGGTGAGGTCGTGTTTGGTGAAATCGGCGCCCGGCCGCCGGGAGCCCACCAGGTCGACCAGATGAAGTACGCATGTGATTTCGACGTGTTTCGCGCCTGGGGGCAGGCGGTGACCCAGGGCAGGATCGATCAGGAGATCGAGCGTCTTTACAATGTGGCGATCATTTTCAAGCGAGCGCGAGGCGTCGGCCGAATCTCGCGGATCGAGGGCGTCGACCGGCTACAGCAACAGTTTGGTCAGCATGTCGTCTGGAATACCCTGCTGCAGCCGGGAACGCCGCGACGGGACTGGCAGAAGACCCTGGTCTCCGACGGCTTCGTGATGTTGCGGCACCCTGACCTGCAGCAAACGCTGGCAATGGCTGACGCCGTTGGGACGGATCTGCAGCTTTACGCAGAGTAAAATTAAAAAAAGGGTCGGATCCCGTCCTTTTTTTACTAGTCTCGCTGATTGCGTGAATAGACCCCGCCAAACCGTTGTGCAAGATAATTAGCGTCTTCGAAGATTGAACGCCAGGCCGGATCGGAAGAATCGTTATGCTGTGGTCGGCGATTCACAATCAATTACTGGAGGATTGCCGGTAGCGCGGCCAGTTCCGCCTGTTCTCTTTCATCCATTGATTTCTCCGCAAGTTTGACTGGGTCTGACACATATCATCAGACGAATTCGTCCAGGTATTTGGGCAGCATTTCGCGCCATGTCACCCAATTGTGATGATATCCGGGCCCCCATGGGTCAACGCGATTCGGCACGCCTTTCGCGCCAAGAACCTTCGCGAGTCTCCACGACTCGCCAATGTCCTCGTAGTCACCTTCTCCTGTCGGCAGGAGTATAAGGCGTCGCTGGAGCGCATCGAGTGGCGGTCCGCTCAGGTCAGGCAGATAGTGTAACGGCGACGAAAAATAGAAATCCTGGTTGAAGCGACCCTCGAGGTATTTTGACAAGTCAAAAGTTCCGCTCATCGCGATTGCCAATTTGAATACATCCGGATGACGGCATACTGTTGCAACGGCATTAAATGCGCCAATCGAGGCGCCTGTTGCGACAATTTCAATGTCTGGTGAATTACAGTCCTTGCGTATGGCCTCGCCAACTTCCTTGTATATAAATGCGTCGAAGAGATTCTGCAATTTCGAACAGTATTCGCCGGAGTGCTCGCCCGAGATCCAGGCCTTTCCAGCGATGCTGTCAGTTGAATAGACCTTGATGCGCCCGGCATCCATTAGCGGTTCAAGCATCCGAACAAGGTGGAATCGCTCAACTTCTTCGGCGTCACCGCCCGCTGTCGGAAACAACAGCACGGGTGTGCCGATTTCTCCCCAGCGCACAAGCTGTACTTCCCGTTCAAGGTGTGGCGAATGCCAGCGAAAGACCTCTTTCCTGCTCATCCGGGCTGTCCACCTTCGAGGCGAACGGAATCCTGTACGCGATTCCAGAACAATTCCGTAAACTCATCCAGCTCGTGCGCAGGATAAAGTGCCTCAACTTTCTGTCGAATCGCGTCCTTGACAAGATCAGTCGTAAAGAACTCGTTCGCAATCTCATCCAGGTCCGAAAGGTGCTCCTCACAGAATTCGTTGAATCGCTCGGCGTCAAAATGCCGCTCTGCAATAGCAACATATTCTGCGAGTTTCTCCTCGAACGGTTTGTCCTGGTCCGCAATGTCAAAATATTGCTGCCAGTCCAGGTTCGTTTTCATGCGTCGCTTCGTAGCTGCGCAAAACACAGACCAGCGAATATTGGACTTGATCAACCACGGAAAGTGAAAGTGCAGTGAGGTCACCTGTGAGTCAGGACAGGCATTCGCGAAATCGATAGGGTGCCATATGCCCTTGCTGCGCAAGGATTCACAGGAATTAAAATCCCAGCCAAAAAATGCATTGATGACCATTGTCATGTTGGCGAGATGTGTTTCTTCGCTGATCGGCAGGAAGTCGAGGTCCATCTGGTATCGGTCATGAAGGGGCGCGGCCGGGTCGTAGTTCACGCAACGCCATTGAGGACCGAGCCCGATACAACGCACGAAAGCGTCGTGTGCTTCTACCCCTTTTTGCAGGTGCATGACGCGTGTCCCGCTATCATCATAGGCGCTCAGCAGGGATTGCTGATCATCGATTCCGGTGACGCCGACCCACGCCCCGCCGTCATATGGCTTCATGTATAACGGATAACCGATCTTGTCGCCGATCGCACCGAGGTCAAACAGCCGGGCATACTTTTTGAGGGTCGGCTGCAGATCGGCTGATTCGACGTATGACTTTGGCGGGATCAGCCAGGTATCGGGAACTGGAAAACCGAGACGCATCATTGCGCAGTAGGTTGTCTGCTTTTCCATCGATTGCAGCGACCAGGGATTGTTGAAGACGTAAAGATCGTCAGTAAGAATCGATTTCTTTATCCATTCACGTGACGTGTGGTACCAGTGTGTCAGTCGGTCGATAACAAGGTCATACTCGCATGGCTGTTTTAAATCAAATGGTTCGATAAAAACACGCTCAACATCGAAACGGATCTTGTCCCTGCCGTCCGGTATTGTCAGGTCGAGTTTCTTCAGAAGTGCTTCGTAACAAATTGGCCAGCAAATATCGGCGCCAAGAGATAAGCCGATTCGACGTGTTTTGATTGCCACAATATTGTCCTTGGTTAGTGCTGCAAACTAGAAAATCTCAGCATGATAATTAGTCTGGATTTTGCTGATGTTACTCGTAAACCATCCAGACGGGTCCGGGAAAAAGTGATGAGAGCCCATTTTGCAACCGATCGCGCCAGTTTTCCCAGTTATGAGCGTCCCTTGCTTCCTCGAACCGGATTTCGATTCCCTGTTTCTGCAGGAGCGGCACGAGTGATCGGTTTTCGTAAATCAGAGACTCGTAAATACCGCAGCTCATGTACATTTTCTCTGCAGGCTGCCCCGGCTTCTCGCGAAACTCGTTCATAAACCGAACAACCGGGTCAAATACCGGGCCGCGCTCGTGGCGTCCCAGGTCGCTAAAAGCGAATGAACCGGACTGCAATAAAAGGCGACCGAAACGACCTGGGAATCGCCATGCCGTGTGCAATGCCGCAACACCGCCAAAGCTGGCTCCCATGATACCCCGCGACCGCGGTTCATCTATTAGTGGGAACGTGCCTGACAGATAAGGCAGAAGCTCGTCCGCGAGGTAAGCAGCATGCCTGTCGTCTGCCGCGTATTCCTTCAGTCGATCGCGTGACTGGGTCAGTGCCACAATCATCTGTGGAATTTCAAGATTGTGGGTCAGATTATCCAATACGATTTGCAGGTCCGCGAAGCGAAGATAGTCCGTGCCGTCGTGGACGATCAGCAGTGGATAACGTCTGTTGCGACGAAATCGTGCCGGCAAATAAACCTGGATCTCTCGCTTCTCTTTGAATTGCCGACTGTCGATCGTTTCGATTGCTATGGACCCTTTGCGTGCTTCCGGGTCATGCAGTGTCCAGGCCGGACGAACGTAACCGGATCCCTGGCATACCGAGTTGGCACCAAATGGATCGTGCGCCAGGACATCATTGAGTGGGTCCAGGATCAGCTGTCGATGGCCACTTTTTACAACTTCAAATTTGTACTCGATGCGGGATCCTGCAGGCAGTTCAATTGTCACCGCCCACAGGTCTGTATCGGCCAGCGCCTGAAAAGGCTGGGCGGTGTTAAGACCGGATATCCAGCAGCGCAAATTGACGGCGTCAGCCTGGCCGCGAAATACAAAGGTAACGTCGCTTCCGTCCACCAGCGGAAAATTCGCGGTACTCAAAAAAGCATTGATGTCCGCCGCAGTCGGCGTTCCCTTGCGGAACAGTTTTCTCAGTAATGCGTTCAAGGTGTTCGTACCCTGGCCAGCCGACCCTTGTTGGTCAGGCGCCGGACATCAACCGCCCGTTGGAAGCCGGTACCCTCGAACTGTAGTACGGATCCGCTGTCCAGGGTGACTGCCGTCGCCGGTGAAAACCTGCGAGAAAACAGGCCGACCCGCACTGCGTCGTTGTCCTTCAGCCGTCGTCGTGCATCCGGCAAAAAAACGTACCCGGGCAACACGCCGGCTCCGGTACTGAACACCTCCGCATCGCGTCGCCCCTGTGGCGTTTTGTCGTGATAAAGAACAATCAGGTCGGAGAGCACCATTGCGCCAGCCGACCAGGCGATAAGGTGTTTTTCTGCAAGCAGGCGGTCGACACCGAACAGTCGAAGCCTGTTCAGCAATACAATGACGTTGCCACCGGTGATGAGTACAGTGGGGCAATCCTCCAGGATCTTCCTGACAGCGTTCGCCTGATCCAGAAGAGCGCCCGAACAGGCGATGCTGACCCTGTCGTCAAACGCCTTATGTATCGATTCGATCCGGCCGAGATGGTGCCGGTCAAGTGCTCGTAGCTGCGAGATGGCATGACGCTCTTCCGCGGCAACCATATCGGCGTTAGCGCTACTGCGTCCCAATTGTCGGGCCGCAATCATCAACTGTCGCAATCGCAGTCGATACAGTCGTTGCAATTCTTTCAACTGGTCCTGGCGTTCCCGGTGGGCCTCATGCAAATCCTTGTCGGCGGAAAATACTTCTTCGGCACGGTGATAAAGATTAAGGTCGACAAGGTTGCCGGGAACAAGCTCCCGCACATCATCGATATCGCCCTCTGCCTCCTGCCAACCGGCCGAGATGACCGCGATAGAATCGCGGGGAATATCGGCATCGGCGACAACCTGGCCAAGATTGGTGACGGGGCGCTGCGGTCCGAGTAGCAGTCGTTGCGGCATGGGCAATCAGGCCAGTTCGACGCGAATGATTTGCACGATGGTCTGCAAAGCATGTTGTACGACTTCGGTATCGGGGTGGCGAACAATGATGTATCCATCACCCTCATAGCTGTCGGATGGTGGCTGCCCTTCGTGTGGCAGCTTTGCTTCGACGACCAGCGATCCGAATCGACGCTGCGCCTCGTCAAGTCCGGTTATGCGGTGTACCCGGCCGCGGCCCTGGCCGCGAATATAGGCAGCACCGGCGGCATAGCGCCGCTCGGGGGCTGCGAATTCGTCGAATACCAGCAGGTGCGGCCAGGCGCGGTAGAAATTCATGTCGTGTGCGTAGGAAAGAAGCGACGTAAATTGAGCGCCCGGGGGTCGTGCGCCCACTTCCGAAATGGCAATTCTGCCATCGTTGAGGCGGAACCATTCCATGTGGCTAAGCCCTGTTTCCAGGCCAAGGGCTTTGACGCCGGCAAACCCGGCCTTCCTGATCGGATCGAACTCGGGCCCGCTGACATCTCGTGGCAGCATGACGCACCACTGTATCCAGTCATTTTCCAGGACCTCCAGCGGCGAGGGCATGTAACGCGAAATGGAATGCCATACCGGACGCCCCGCTATCATTACGCTATCGAACGAGTATTCAGTGCCGCGCACGAATTCCTCGAACAGGGACGGCCGCTCTGCATCGACGGGATATCGATCGAGAAATTGCACGAGGTCATGACTGCTATCAAGTCGGAACGTGCCTTTGCCACCGGCACCTGCCGGTGGTTTTACAACGACGGGAAAACCAACTTTCGCGGCGAACGCTTCTGCTTGGCTTCGTTCGCCGACCAGGGCGTGTCTTGCGCAAGGGATTCCGGCCTCGCGCAACACGTTTTTCATTCGTGACTTGTCACGAAAATTAATGCTGGCATCAACGCTCAGGCCCGCGATTCCGAGGGCCTCACGAGCGACTGCAAGCGGAACCTGCAGCTGTTCGAGTGCACCAATCATTCTCCTGGCTTTGCCGAAGCTGCGCTCAAGATTACGTGCGGCATTGACCAGTTGCTGCGGGTCCAGTCCATCTTCAACACGCCAGTGGCCGGCCACTCGTTGCCGGATGTGGGCGGGAATTCGTTCTGCCGGGTCCTGGCTGATGACAGTCAACCGCGTATCGGGAAGATGCGTCGCGCCCTCGATGAATGACAGCGTCGCATCCATAAAGAATGGCGCCACAAAAATAACGTGCTGTGTCACATCGGAACCGGTTGGACCCAAACCTTGCGATCGAGATAACGTCCCAGCTCGAACAGCGTTCGGCGCGCATTATCGATCGGCTTGTCCCGGTAAACTCGTTCTGGCCGGTCGCCGTTTCGCAATCGGTCAGCCATTGTCCGCATATTATCGAGCGCACCGAGTAGTTTGCGATCAATTTTTGCATCCGACCAGAGGACCGCCCGCTCCATGTGGTGTGCCGTGGCCCAAAGATAGTTGCCCGCGCTTTTGTGTCGCCCGGCGTCGCGCGCCTCCGTCGCCAGCGTCAGGTAGTGTTGTGATAAAAGCCAGTGCGCCCTGGCGAAAACCGGATCCAGGTCGCGCACGGTGGTTTCTGGCGCCGTTATCTGCTCGCGAATTGTGCGCAGGCGATCGGCGACTTCCGTCATCGGTGGAACCAGGACGGGTATCGCGCGCGTGATCTCGGCGCGCAGGAACGCCTCGCTGACCTCGAGATCGCGACGGGCATCATCTGTTCTGCCGCCGATAAACGCATCGCGGATGGAGCGGAAGCGACGTGATGGCAGGTCGTAGAAGAGAACCCAGACCTGGTCATCGAGCGTGAAGAGCGAGCGCTCGTCCTGAGCGACGGTCGGTTTCGCTGCGGCCGCCAGCACGAGAAAAAGCAAGCTGAGGAGGATTTTGTTCATGATCATATTCCCTGGACAGACATCATAGCGCTATTGAGACCGATTGGTGCAACTGCCCTTATGCTTCCGAATCCCCGTCGTTTCCGGTCAGTGTGAGCAACGCGATTGATCTGTTTGACAGTGTGAGCGAGGTTTGGTTGACCTCGATCGCCTTCCCGGGACCAGTCGCGAATTCCGTGTGCCATGTTGCTCCATCACGTGGCGTCGGCAGCTGAAACTCCACGGGTTCCGAAGTTGGATTGAAAAATAACGCGGCGGCGAAATAGCGCTCTTGCTGCGAGGCTGATGTTGCCGCCAGCAGGACAGCGAGCGCGAGAATATTCGGCCAGTCATCGGGTAGCACCGGCTGACCATCCGGTCTCAACCACGTGATGTCCCTCCACCCCTCGTCATTGATTGACTGGCCGTGCAGATATCCGTCCTGCCTGACAAGTGCAACGTTGCGCCGAAGTTCGATCATCCTGGCAACGGAGGTCACGAAGCCCGGGTCGGTTTCCAGGCCTGACCAGTCAAGCCAGCCCGTTTCGTTATCTTGCGCATACGCATTGTTATTGCCCTGTTGGGAATTGCCCAGTTCGTCGCCAGCGAGCAGCATTGGTGTGCCTTGAGAAAACAAAAGTGTCGCCAGCATGTTGAGCCGTTGTTTTCTCCTGGTTGCATTTATTGACTCATCGGCGGTCACTCCTTCGACGCCGTAGTTGCAACTGAAGTTATGCTGGTGTCCATCCTGGTTCTGCTCACCATTGTTGCGGTTGTGTCGCTTCTCGAAGGAAACGAGATCAGATAGCGTGAAGCCATCGTGGGCAGTCAGAAGGTTGATACTGCGGTGAGGTCCCCGCTTGCTGCTCTCGAACACATCAGCCGATCCAAGCAGTCGCCCGGCAAACTTTGCTGCCTCTCCCGGATCGGCACGCCAGTATCGACGCACCGAGTCTCTGTATTTGTCATTCCACTCGGCGAAGTACGCCGGGAATTCTCCAAGCTGGTAGCCGTCCGGTCCCGGGTCCCAGGGTTCGGCAACCAGCTTTACGTTGCCCAGTACCGGATCATTTTCGATGGTGTGCCACAAGGGATGATCCCTGGTAAAGCCATTTGCAGACCGCCCGAGAATAGTCGCGAGGTCGAATCGAAAACCATCCACGCCCATTTCCTCGACCCAGTAACGCATGTTGTTCGTAATCAGCGCCCGGACCTGGGGGTGGTCGGTATTGATCGTGTTACCGCAGCCGGTGTGATTGACATACTCACCGCGGTTTCGAGGTGACGTCCGGTAATAGGAAAGATTATCGATTCCGCGAAAGCTGACGGTCGGGCCGAGCGTGTTACTTTCCGCGGTATGGTTGTAAGCGATGTCCAGCAAAACTTCCATGCCGGCATCATGGATAGTGTTGACCATCTCGACAAACTCGGCATGTGCGTTCCCGGCCGCGTAACGAGCGTCGGGCACGAAAAAACTGAGTGTGTTGTAGCCCCAGAAGTTTCGCAGCCCGCGTTTGACCAGGAATTGCTCATCGACAAAAGTCTGCACAGGCATCAGTTCGATCGTCGTTATTCCCAGCGACTTGAGATGGGCGAGGATGCTTGCGTTCGTCATACCGCGAAAACGACCACGATCAGACCGGGAAACATCCGGGTGGCGCATTGTGTACCCGCGAACATTCGCCTCGTAAATAATCGTATCTGCCCATGGAATTGCGGGTCTTGCCGGGTTCGCGCGTTGAGGCTGATCGGTCACGACGCATTTGGGTACGAAAGCCGCACTGTCCAAATCATTCCGCAGGTAAGCGCCATTCTTCTCGGTGAAGTCGAATACCGCCGGCGACCAGCGAAACTCGCCTTCAAGTTTTCTCGCGTAAGGGTCAAGCAATAATTTGTTCGCGTTAGACCGAAGACCCTCATCGGGATCATATGCGCCATGAACGCGATATCCATAGCGTTGATCTGCGGCACATCGCGGAATATAGCCATGCCAGATGTCGCCTGTTCGCTGAGGCAGGCAGATGCGTCTGACCTCGTGCGCATCGTCATCAAACAGGCAAAGTTCGACGCTGCTTGCGGATGAGGAGAACAGCGCGAAATTGACACCATCTCCGTCAAAGTGCGCGCCTGGCGGCGAGGGGCTTCCGGCCTCAATCATCTCGACGTGATATCGATCGGGGTAAGCCGCCAGATGTCCTCGTTATAATCACGAATGGTTCGATCCGTCGAAAAACGACCGCTTGAGGCGGTATTCAAAATGCTCATTTCGGTCCAGCGTGTGACGTCGCGATAACAATTACTGGCACGCTGTTGGGCGTCAACGAAACTGCGAAAATCGCCTGCAGTCATCCATGGGTCGTCAGGACTTTGAACAGAATAGAGTATGGCATCGCGGGCAGACGGATCCATGCTTTCGAAGTGGTCGCTGCCGAGCAGGGCCAATACCCGGGAAAAGTCCTCGTCATTGGCGATGAGTGAACGCGGATCGTATTCATCTCTTGCCTGCTGAATCTGCTCGACGGTCATCCCGAAAAGGAAGAAATTGTCTTCGCCAACCGCCTCGAGGATTTCCACGTTGGCGCCGTCTAATGTACCGATCGTTACGGCGCCATTCATCATCAGCTTCATGTTTCCGGTTCCCGAGGCTTCCTTGCCAGCGGTCGATATCTGTTCCGAAAGATCGGTCGCGGGGCAGATTAACTCCATCGCCGACACGTTGTAATCAGGAAAGAAGATCAATCGGAGCTTGTCGGTCGTCAGGGGATCGGCGTTGATTGTCGCGGCAACGCTGTTTATGCCTTTTATTATGTGCTTGGCCATCACATAGCCCGGGGCCGCTTTTCCGCCAATGACAACAGCTCTTGGCAGAACATCCTCGGCATCGCCACGTCTGATACGGTCATACAGATACACCACGTGCAACAAATTCAGGAGCTGCCGTTTGTACTCATGAATGCGCTTTACCTGCACATCAAACAGCATACCAGTACCGATATTCACGCCAGTTCGGTCGAGGATCTCCCGCGCAAGCCGTTCCTTGTTGGCTAGTTTGACTTTGCGCCACTGTTCCCCGAATTCAGCATCGTGAACATACTCCCTGAGCTTTCCCAACTGGTCCAGATCTGTAACCCAGCCTTCGCCGATTCGTTCGCTGATCATCGATGCCAGTTTTGGATTGCAAGCGGCCAGCCAGCGCCGTTGTGTAACGCCATTGGTCTTGTTATTGAATTTCGTCGGCCAAAGCTCGGCAAACTCGCGAAATAATCCGTCTCGCAGTAACCGGGAGTGCAGTTCGGCAACGCCGTTAACTGAATAACTGCCAACGATTGCGAGGTACGCCATGCGCACCATGGGATAGTCGCCTTCGGTGATCAGTGTCATGTTTCTAATTCGTTCGGCATCGCCAGGCCAGCGATCACTGATCTCCGCAAGCAGGCGATTATTGATTTCAAAGATGATGTCCAGGAGTCTTGGCAGAAGTCTTCGAAACATCTCTACCGGCCATTGCTCCAGGGCTTCCGGCAGTAAGGTGTGGTTTGTGTAGGCCATGGTAGTCCTGGTGATTTCCCAGGCCCCGTCCCAGCTTACACCGTGCTCATCCATCAGTAGTCGCATAAGCTCGGGAACGGCAATTGCAGGATGTGTGTCGTTGAGCTGGAAGCAATGTCGATTTGCAAACAGATCGAGATCGTCACCGTGGCGTTCCTGCCAGTTTCTCAGCGTATCCTGAAGACTTGCCGACGCCAGGAAATATTGCTGACGAAGCCTCAATTCCTGGCCGGTTTCGGTAGCCGCATTCGGGTATAGCACCATCGTAATATTTTCGGCCGCATTTTTTGACGCGACCGCATCGGTGTAACTGCCCGCATTGAATTCTTCGAGATCGAATTCATCTGTAGCGGCGGCGGACCACAGGCGAAGTGTATTGACGAAATCGTTGCGGTAACCCGGAACCGGGATGTCATACGGTATGGCGAGAACGTCGTGTGTCGCCTCCCACGTATGTCGGATTTGTCCGTCGGCGTCCGTGTAGGCGCTACTGTGCCCGCCAAATTTTATTTTTTGCGTGAGCTCAATGCGCTTGATTTCCCACGGAAATCCGCCCCGCAACCAGTCGTCAGGTTCCTCAACCTGGAAGCCGTTGTCGATCCGTTGATGAAACATTCCGTAGTGATAACGAATGCCATACCCGACTACAGGGAGTCTCAGGGTCGCACAGCTGTCGAGGAAGCATGCAGCCAGCCGACCCAAACCTCCGTTGCCGAGGCCGGCATCCTGTTCGCGTTCATAGAGCTCCTCAAGCTCAAGTCCGAGGCGACCGAGTGCTTCGGCTGTCTCGTCCTCAGTTCCGAGGCTTTGCATAGCGTTTCGTAACAGGCGACCCATCAGAAACTCCAGCGAGAGGTAACAGACGCGACGGTCATTGTTTCGCTGCACGGCGATTCGCGTCTGGTTCCATCGTTCCATCAGTCGATCCCTGGTCGCGAGTACAACAGCCTGGTAAAGAAAAGGCTCGCGCGGGCGAACGGTGCGTCGACCTAGCGTTCGCAGGAAGTAATGGGTGATGTCGGAAAACATCGCGTCTGCCGTTATCGGCAGGTCTGGTGCCTGTAACAGGTCGATATCGCCGTTGCCGCTCGTTTCGTCAGCAGGTTCGGACATTAGTTCATCTCCATCCGGAGGCAGCGAGGCGTGTCGCGCGATTCAAAATTAGTGTTGGCGGTCAATTATCTGGTGAAGTGAAGTTGTTGACCAAGCATGTCCGGGGTAACGAGCGTCAAACCGTCGGATGTTACGCGAAAGCCGCGCGCCCGGTCAGCTTCGGCGTCTTCCCCGATGAC
>JAHEFD010000046.1 GCA_024640345.1 Woeseiaceae bacterium | reverse complement strand
GCCGGTCCGCGTCGGCTTCCCCGCGACGGCCACCCGTGAACCCCGTCAGGCCCGGAAGGGAGCAGCGGCAGCGGCGACGCCGGGTGCCGGGGAGTGGCTGGCGCGGGCCACTTCATTTTCACCGGAATCGACATGAGGCTTCGCCCCGCGAGCCGCATTGGTTACACTGATCGATCCTCAGGACAATAACGACAGACGGTCGCAATCTTTCATGAGCTACCTGGTACTGGCGCGGAAATGGCGTCCGAAAAATTTTGCCGAAACCGTAGGACAGGAACATGTCCTGAAGGCGCTGACCAATGCGCTGGAATCCGGGCGCCTGCATCACGCTTACCTGTTCGCAGGAACCCGCGGCGTAGGTAAGACTACGATAGCGAGAATCCTTGCAAAATCATTAAATTGCGACGGTGGTGTCACGGCGGAGCCCTGTGGAGAGTGCAGTGCATGCCGGGAAATCGACGAAGGACGTTTTGTTGATCTGATCGAAGTAGACGCCGCTTCGAAAACCAAGGTCGATGATACTCGCGATCTGCTGGACAACGTCCAGTACGCGCCGGCGAGGGGTCGATTCAAGGTCTACCTGATCGACGAAGTCCACATGTTGTCGAAAAGTTCCTTCAACGCACTATTGAAAACGCTTGAAGAGCCACCGCCGCACGTCAAGTTCCTGCTTGCTACGACCGATCCGCAAAAGCTGCCTGTTACGGTGCTGTCGCGCTGCCTTCAATTCAACCTGAAGCGGCTCACTCCGTCGCTCATTCGTGAGCGCCTGGAACTGATCTGTGATGAGGAGTCGGTAAGCCACGAGGTAGAGGCGCTGGCAATGATTGCCCGGGCCGCCGATGGCAGTTTACGCGATGCGCTGAGTTTACTGGACCAGGCTATCGCGTTCTGCGGTGGAAAGGTCATACAGACCGCTGTGGCGTCCATGCTCGGTACCATCGACCGCCAGCACGTGGGAAAAATAATCAGGTTGCTGGCAAACGCCGATTCGACGGGGCTCATGGCCACTATCGCCGAGGTCGATGAGCAGTTCCCGGACTATGCACGGCTGCTGGACGATCTTTCGCGAATGTTGCAGAGAATTGCCGTTTACCAGGCCGTCGGCACAGTGGATCAGGAAGATGAACTCGACATGGAAGAGATTTCGGACCTCGCGAATGCGATATGTGCCGAAGATTTGCAGCTCTTTTATCAAATTGCTTTGCTTGGTCGGCGGGACTTGCACCTTGCACCTGAGCCCCGAAGCGGTGTCGAAATGACGCTGCTTCGCATGCTTACCTTTCAACCTGGCGGAGCTGCGGGCCGGGGAGGTAACGAAGATGTGCCCGGTCGCGCACGTCCGGGAAAGAATGCACCGGCGGCTGCAAAAAAGGCAGTACAGGATAAGAAACCTGCTGCGGTCGCCGCGAGTCAACATTGGGAAGAACCCGTGTGGGCCGATCTGATAAACCGCCTGAGTCTTTCCGGTTTCAACAAACAACTTGCCAGCAACTGCGCCTATCTGCGACGCGAAGACCGCACTATCTGCCTGAGTCTCGATAATCGCTCCGAGTCTTATCTCACCAGGCCACGGCAGGCTGCCCTGGCCGAGGCACTGAGCAAATATTTCGGAGAGGAGCTGGTCGTTGATATCACTGTCGGCGCAGCGGAAGTTGAGACGCCGACACAGATGGAGGCGAGACAGGAGGTTGAAGTGCTTGAGGCGGCACGCGCAGGGCTCGAAGCAGACCCTAATGTGAAGGCTTTGAAGGACATGTTTGGCGCCGAATTGGTGCCGGAATCTGTTGAACCACTGAGCAGCAAAGCTGCGACTAACCAGGAGTAGGGTGATGAAAGGCGGCATCGGTCAGCTGATGAAGCAGGCGCAGCAAATGCAGGCAGATATGCAAAAAGCGCAGGAAGAGATGGCGAATCTGACGGTTAAGGGAGAGTCCGGGGCCGGAATGGTAAAGATTACGATGACCTGCAAGCATGAAGTGCGCGGTCTGGAGATCGACGACTCACTGGTAGGTGACGACAAGGAAATGCTTGAGGACCTGATAATCGCCGCTTTCAATGATGCCGTTCGCCGGGTGGAAAAGACGGTGCAGGAAAAATTCTCTGGCATGACATCCGGATTGAGTTTGCCGCCTGGGTTGAAACTTCCTTTTTAGCGCCCCGGCGATACTGATGTCCTATTCCCCGTTGCTGATGCGTCTGATCGATACCTTGCGTTGTATGCCTGGGGTAGGGCGAAAATCCGCCCAGCGAATCGCGTTCCACCTTCTTGAGCGGGACCGCAGCGGAGCAGACGAACTGGCAAAAGCGCTCTCTGATGCCGTGCTGGGTATCGGACATTGCGTGCATTGCCGAATGCTGACGGAGCACGAGGCCTGCAACATCTGTTCGGCGACCGGCCGTGACGACAAACTGCTCTGCGTCGTCGAGTCACCGGCTGACGTAATGGCGGTTGAGGATGCGACGGGTTATCGCGGCCTGTACTTTGTGCTGATGGGGCATTTGTCGCCACTGGACGGAATCGGACCGGAAGAACTGGGGATGTCGCTTCTCGAAACTCGATTACAGGCGGGAAAGGTCAGCGAGTTAATCATCGCCACAAACCCAACTGTCGAAGGTGATGCAACTGCGCACTATCTTGCTGATCTGGCAGGAAAAAATAAGATCCAGGCCAGCAGAATTGCGCACGGAGTGCCACTCGGCGGCGAACTGGAATACGTGGACGGCGGCACGCTGTCACATGCGTTTTTCGGTCGCAGGATTGTTGATTAGCGTGTTCCTCAACTAAAGAAAGGATTGCCGGATGTCAGACTCAGATTGTCTCTTTTGCAAATTCGCATCGGGTGAGATCAAGGCGGACGTGATTTTTGAGACCGATAACGTGCTTGCGTTTCGTGATATCAATCCTCAGGCACCGACTCATGCGCTCGTCATCCCGAAGCGACATGTTTCAACGATCAACGACCTGACGGAATCCGATACCGATACCGTTGGGCAGCTTTTTCTCGCTGCCAGGGAAGTTGCCCGCCAGGAAGGTACCGACGACGCAGGCTATCGCACGGTCATGAATTGCAACGCCGCCGCAGGCCAGACCGTATTTCACATTCATCTCCATGTGCTGGGAGGGAGGAAACTTTCCTGGCCACCAGGCTAGCGGGCCTGGTTGGCGTATACGGAATCTCAGGAATGGGCCTGGCTAGTTAAACTGGTTGGCCAGTTTTTGGAAAGTTGACATCAGGCGTTTATAGCTTTCGTATCGTCTTTCGCTGATCGTGCCGTTTTCGGAAGCTTCCTTCACCGCACAGTTTGGTTCCCGCAAATGTTTGCAGTTGGCAAATCTGCATTGCTGGCTTAGCTCAAATATTTCCCGGAAGCCGCGATTTACGTCCTGTACGTTCTCGATCACCGGCGCATAATCCCGAACCCCGGGTGAATCAATGACCGCTCCGCCATCGGGCAAATTCCAGAGGACCGAGTTGACCGTGGTGTGTTTTCCCTCGCCACTGCTGTCCGATAGCTCACCCGTTCTCTGATCGGCCTCTGAAATCAGGTGATTGATAACGCTGGATTTACCTACACCGGATTGACCGACAATGATGGCGGTTCTTCCTTGCAAAAGCGCCGGCAGTTTGTCCAGGTTCTGTCCGCTATGCGCGCTGCATTGCATAACGCGGTAACCCACACGGGAATATTCTTCGAGAATTGGCTGCGCATTTCGTGTGGGTGACTGCAGGTCAGTCTTGTTGAATACAACGATACCTTCGGCGCCCATGATCTCGGCAGCGGCAAGGTATCGATCAACGATAAACCAGTCAGGTTTCGGTTCGGCAGCGGCCATGACGACGACGCAACCGAGATTTGCGGCAAGGACTTCTTTTCTACCGCGGCTGTCAGGCCTGGTGAGTTCGTTATCCCGTGGGCAAATAGACGTTATCAGCCACTCGGGTTCGTTCAGAATCGGTTCGGCAATGACATAGTCACCGCACACAGGTCGAATCTTTTTGCCCTTGATTCGCGCACTGATTTCGCCATGGTTGTCCAGTTCGAGATTCATTCGGCGACTGAACGTGCCGATGACCAGGCATTTTTGCTGTATCTCAACAGTCACGGTAAATAAGCGCGCGAATTCGTGGTTTCATATCGACGGAGTATGCCGGTCGCCCGCGAGCCTTGCACCCCCCAGGGCTGATACACTACGCGCGGATCAGGGCTGCGCAACAGGACGCGAGGAGACAATGACCACAGAGCAACAGGCTTTCGCCGGCGATAAATCGACAAACCTGATCTGGATCGATCTGGAGATGACCGGTCTGGATACCGCAAACGACTGGATAATCGAGATCGCGACGATCGTCACTGATAAGGAACTCAACGAAGTGGCAGCGGGGCCGGATCTGGTTATCAGCCAGCCGAAAGAGGTGCTCGATGCAATGGACGAGTGGAATACAAAGCAGCACGGCAAGTCCGGCCTAAGCCAGAGGGTTCTGGATAGCACTCTCGGCGTTCGGGATGCCGAGCGCGAGACGCTGGCATTTCTGCAGAAACACGTGGAGAGCGGAAAATCACCAATGTGTGGGAACAGCATTTGCCAGGATCGTCGATTTATGGCTCGACTGATGCCGGAACTCGAGGCATTTTTTCATTATCGTAACCTTGACGTCAGCACGTTGAAGATCCTGGCGAATACCTGGATGCCGAAAATAGCCGCCGGGTTTTCGAAAGAGTCGTCGCATCGCGCGCTGGACGACATCAGGGACTCTATCGCAGAGCTCGAATACTATCGGCGCACGATGTTTGTCGCCTGAATATCGCAACAGATCGTCATGACCAGAAAACCGGAAGCGCCCGCAACCGACCGAAATCGTGACGCGATCCTTGAGGTGTTACGAGTCGAATTCGCTCAATCCCGGTCCGTTCTCGAAATTGGATCCGGTACCGGACAGCATGCCTTGTATTTTGGCCGCGAAATGCCGTGGCTGGAATGGCAAACGAGCGACCGCCTGGAAAATCACGAAGGCATCAATTCGTGGCTGGCCGATTCGTCACTTGAGAATGTCTGCAGGCCACTAAACCTGGATGTCGAACTGGTCGATGACTTGCCGGAAAGTTACGATGCCGTTTTTTCGGCCAATACAGCGCACATCATGAGTTTTGCAGCGGTCCAGTGCATGTTTCGGATTGTCGGTCGCTGCATTTTCTCCGGTGGCCGATTCTGTTTGTATGGTCCGTTCAACCTGGACGGCAAATTCACCAGCGACAGCAATAAGGCATTTGACGAATCGCTCAAAGCCCGGGATCCCCTCATGGGGATTCGAGATCTGGACGCGCTTCACCGTCTGGCCACGGAAAACGGGTTGACACATGCGAGGTCGTACGCAATGCCGGCGAATAATATGCTCATAGTCTGGCGGAGGGATGAAACATCACGAGGGACTCAGCATGACGGTGCATAGCGGGGGATGCCACTGTGGTCGAGTGCGATTTGAAGTTGACGCACCTGCCGATTCACTGTTGAGCGAATGTAACTGCAGCATTTGCCGGATGGCTGGTTACCTTCACCTGATTGTGCCGAAGGAGGCCTTCAGGCTGCTCAATGGCAAGGATGTGCTAACGACTTACGAATTTAATACCGGCGTGGCCAAGCATTATTTTTGTCGCCATTGTGGAATCAAGTCGTTCTATATACCGCGATCGCACCCCGACAGTATCAGCGTCAATGCACGCTGCCTGGAACCCGGAACCTTGTCGCTGAAGAACGTCGAGGCATTTGACGGTGTAAATTGGGAAGCGAACATTCAGTCACTTCGCGAGAAATTCTAGTCCCTGTTTGTCCGTCGCAATTAGGCGACAAAAAACCTGCCTGACACAAACACTGGTGTGCGAAATCGGCATGTCTTATAGTTAGCGCCACCACGCTTCAACGAACTCTCGTAATGACGACAATAAACTCCCGTCTGCAACTACTGCTGCTCAGCTTTTGCCTTTGTGTGCCGTTGTCAGCTATGGCCGAATCTGCCTGGGTGAGCGATCAGTTTGAAGTCATGCTGCGGACGGGGCCCAGCACAAGCAACGCTATTCAGTTGATGGTGAATAGTGGAACCGAACTCGAGGTACTCGCCGAAGATGCCGAGGCCGGGTATACGCAGGTTCGGACGTCTGGCGGGACAGAGGGATGGGTCTTGAGCCGGTACCTGATGTCTGAACCTTCCGCACGTCAACAATTAGTGACGCTGACCCAGCAGTTAACAAATGCGAACTCCCAGGGTAGTTCTATGGGCAACCAGCTTGGTGCTATTCGTGCCGAATACGATGGGGCGACCAGGAAGATTCGCGATCTCGAGCGGGACAAGGCCGGATTACAGGCGCAGATAGATGAGATTACTCAAAAGGCTGCCAATACGCTCGCGATCGACAGGCAAAATCAGAATCTTCAGCAACAGTTGACGGATGCGGAGATCAGGGTCGAAATCCTGGAGCAGGAAAACGCGACCTTGAGTGGGCAAACTACGCGTAACTGGTTTATTACAGGCGCACTGGTCTTGTTCGGCGGTGTCCTTCTTGGCCTCATACTGCCGCGCATGAAATTTCAGCGTGGGTCGCGACGTTACGACCGGTTCTAGGCCGCCACGCAGCCTTAGACGCTCTCTCCGGCGAGGAACATCCAAGTCTCGACGACCGTATCGGGGTTTAGCGACATGCTCTCGATGCCCTCATCCAGAAGCCAGCGGGCAAGATCGGGATGATCGGATGGTCCCTGGCCACAAATGCCGACATATTTCCCCCGTGCCAGGCACGCCTTGATTGTCATCGCCAGCATCGCCTGAACGGCCTCATCTCGTTCGTCGAACAAATCGGCGACCAACGCGGAATCCCGGTCGAGGCCGAGCGTTAGTTGCGTCATATCGTTAGAGCCGATTGACATGCCGTCAAAGTGATCCAGATATTGGTCGGCAAGCAGGGCATTGGTTGGCAGCTCTGACATCATGATGATTTTAAGGTCATCCTTGCCACGCTCTAATCCATTCTCCGCAAGTATGTCGATGACCTGCTTGGCCTGTGCGACCGTTCGAACAAACGGAATCATCAGCTGAACATTTTTCAGCCCCATGTCGTTGCGCACCTTTTTCAGGGCGGCACACTCAAGATCGAAGCACGGTCGAAAACTCGGGGAAACGTAACGAGCCGCCCCGCGAAAGCCGAGCATCGGATTTTCTTCCGATGGCTCGTATTTGTCGCCTCCGATTAAATTTGCGTATTCGTTCGATTTGAAATCGGACAATCTTACGATGACAGGTTCCGGGGCAAATGCAGCCGCGATAGTGGCTACGCCCTCAGCGAGTTTTTCAACAAAAAACCCGACTGGATCATCGTATCCGGCAATCTGTTCATTGACTGCCAGCTTCGTATCTTCATCGAGCTGGTCATACTCCAACAGTGCGTTCGGGTGAACACCTATCATCCGGTTGATGATGAATTCGAGGCGCGCCAGGCCGACGCCGCGATTAGGGATGTTTGCGAAATCAAATGCCCGGTCCGGGTTACCGACGTTCATCATGATTTTTACGGGAATGTCGGGCAGGGAATCCAGCTCAATCACAGACTCTTCGTAATCCAGCTTACCTTCGTAGACGAAACCCTCGTCGCCCTCGGCGCAGCTGACGGTGACGTCTGCTCCGTCCCGGATAGCCGTAGTGGCGTCGCCGCAGCCAACAACGGCTGGTATGCCCAGTTCACGGGCAATGATGGCAGCATGGCATGTTCTTCCACCACGGTTGGTAACAATCGCTGCAGCACGCTTCATCACCGGCTCCCAGTCGGGATCCGTCATGTCGGAAATAAGAACGTCGCCAGCCTGGATACGGTCCATCTGCGAAACGTCGCTGATCACTTTCGCAACGCCCTGACCGATCTTGTGTCCGATACTTCGTCCGGAAGTCAGGACTTTCGAATGGGCTTTCAACGTGAAGCGATCAATGGTGCGCCCGCTGCGACTTTGGACCGTTTCGGGTCTCGCCTGCAGTATATAAAGACGGCCATCAGTTCCGTCCTTGCCCCACTCGATATCCATGGGGCGGTCATAGTGTTCCTCAATCGTAATCGCCGTTTTTGCCAGCGCGATGATTTCGTCGTCGCTAAGTGAAAATCGCAGGGAGTCCGCCTCGTCGACCTCGACCGTTTCCACAGTTTTGCCGGGTGTCAGATCACTGCTATAGACCATCTTGATGGCTTTGCCTCCCAGGTTCTTCCTGAGAATCGGGTGCTTGCCACTTCGGAGTGCCGGTTTGTATACGTAAAACTCGTCCGGGTTGACGGCACCCTGCACGACGGTTTCGCCGAGTCCGTATGAGGAGGTGATGAATACGGCGTCGCGAAAACCCGTCTCCGTATCCAGGGTGAAAATAACGCCGGCCGAACCGATGTCACTTCGTACCATATGCTGCACGCCAACGGATAATGCGACCAGGGAGTGATCAAATCCCTGGTGGACACGATAGGCAATAGCACGATCATTGAACAATGATGCGAACACCTGGTGAAGCGCGGCGATAAGGTGTTCCAGGCCCCTGACATTCAGAAATGTTTCCTGCTGGCCCGCGAATGAGGCGTCAGGCAGATCCTCGGCTGTCGCCGACGACCGCACGGCAACGGAAATGTCCCGTCCAGCAGACATTTCGTCAAATGCTGCGCGGAGATCTGCCATCAGGCGATCCGGCAGGGGAGTATCAATTATCCAGTCCCGAATGCGCTTCCCCGCGGACGTGAGCGCGCCAATATCGTCGACGTCAAGATCCTTGAGTACACCGTTGATGCGCTCGTCCAGCCCCTTGTGTCCCAGGAAATCGCGGTAGGCAGCCGCAGTAGTCGCGAAGCCGCCCGGAACATCGACGCCGAGCTTGCTGAGATTGCCGATCATTTCGCCTAGCGAGGCATTTTTTCCGCCTACGATTTCAACATCTTGCATGCCCAATTGATCGAGCTTGATGACGTATGGCTCCAAGACTGACTCCCTTGTGTTAATGCCTAAGAAATGGACAATCGCTAATCAATAACAAAGTAAGCTATACCGCCAACAAAGAAGAAGGGCGACAAAAGGCTGTTTTCATAATGAGTGAACGTACCGTATTTTTTCTGTCTGATCAGACCGGAGTTACCGCTGAAACGTTGGGTCACAGTTTGTTGACGCAGTTTGATGGTCAGGATTTCAGGCAAGTGACTTTGCCATTTATAGATAGCGAAGACAAGGCGAAAGAGGCCGTCGGCAAGATCAACCTGGCAGCCAAAAAAGGAGGTGTAAAGCCGATTGTTTTTTCGACCCTGGTTCAGGACGATTTTCGCGCCATCATTCGGGAGGCCGAAGGTTTGCATCTTGATATATTCGACGCTTTCCTCGAGCCGCTGGAGGATGAGTTGAAGCAGAAGTCAACTCATGAACCCGGGCGTGCTCACGGGATGAGCGATATCGAGAGTTACATGAAGCGAATCGAGGCGACCAATTTTGCGCTGGCAAATGATGACGGTGGCATCACGAGAAACTACGAGGTGGCCGATGTCATCCTTATTGGAGTGTCGCGATCGGGAAAAACCCCGACTTGCCTCTATCTTGCACTTCAATATGGGGTTTATGCGGCGAATTTCCCTTTGACCGATGAGGAATTTGATAGCGGTACTCTTCCTGATTTTCTCGTAAAACAGAGGGAGAAGCTTGTCGGTCTGACAATTACCCCGGCGAGGCTCCAGCAGATCAGGAAAGAACGGCGGGCGTTGGGGCAATATGCTTCTGCACAACAGGTTCGTTATGAACTGCGTGAAGCTGAGAAAATATTCCGAAAGTATGATGTGCCGCACATTAATACGACAGAGTTTTCAATTGAAGAAATCGCAAGCAGAATTCTCAATACTACCGGCGTTGAGCGCCGCGTGCGGCCATAATTAATTCTCTGCAAAAATCAATTTAAGAATTGAATTTGTGCACGTTTTGCCCGCTGATTGCTGTGCTATATTCGGACCATGTTGCAAGATTATCAGCTGGTACCAGAGACGATTGTCAGGCCGAAAAGCTTCGTTGGCCTGATGGCGCTATATGAAAGCAACTATCTCCGGTTGCTCCAGCTGATTCCTGAACTCAATCGACTTGATGGTTATTACCGGTCTTCTGTCGCCGGGGATTGCGACCTTCATGTCGAGATTCTTGAGAGAAGCCGATACACGGTGACCCTGTCTTTGTCGTATTTCTTTGTTGAGGACGATGTCCGTATTGCCGATCCAGACATGAAAATACGCCTGTATCTTGACGGGAAACTGGCCGAGGCGATGCGATTTTCGGGAGATCATCGGCATTCCGAGCTGCGGCGCCTTTGCAGAGTACACCGTCATGAGCTGGACAGCCGATGGCGTCGGAACATGGTTCTGAACAAATGGCTGGATTACCTGATGGATAAGGGACACCTGGTCCTCGAACGCTAGTCGAAGCCCTTAATTACCCGCTTTAAACGCGAAAACTGTCGATTCAATCAAGGATTGATCGCGGCGGCCTTGTCATCATTCATCGGTGATGCTGCACAAGGTCTCGCATCACGGGATACCTGATTATGTAAAAGGGGCGCGCATTGTCCAGTTTGACGGCAATTTTTGGCAATTCTGAGGTGAAATCACAGGACAGCGATAAGCTGATGGAGCTGTATTGGAACCGTGCAGAACTCAAAAAAGAATTCGCCGGCATGCGCAAGGAGCAGTTTCGCCTCAAGGACGTCATCAAAGACCAGGAGGGTGCGAAAGCACGCTTGCAGCAGAAACTCGATCACCTCGAGGATCTACTGGTTGACCCGCAACTCGCGCACAACGTGATTGTGTTCTACCAGCTGCGTGGCCTGGGACGAAAATGCGAACGTAAAGTTGCGAAGTTCGCCGAGCAGCTGAAACAACAGCGAGAGAAAAAACGCCATAACAGTGTGTTGGCAGACTTCAATGCAGGGCTGCAGAAAGAGGCTGGAGGCATCAAGATCCAGCTCGTTGAGAAGAGGGATGAAGTACTGCACCTCGAGGATCAATTACAGTCAGAACAACGTCGCCTTGCGTCAATGAGCGGTTTCAAGCGCTTTTTCGGTGGTCGGTCAGCAATGCGACTCATCGACGACCTGGCGTCTCAGCTCGAGATTGCCGCGCAGGATGAGCAGGTGCTCAAGGAGGCGCTTGACGAGATCAAGAACAGGCGGCCACCAGACCACCAGGGCCTCGAAATTCCGGCGAAACGATCGATCAATCTGATGATTATTGCTTTTGCACAGCAGCTCTATCTGCATTTTTCCGCATCGGGTATCGCCGAACTGATCAAGGAGTCCACGGAAAAAAGCGTCGGCGCAATCAATTATGGCACCCGCTACGAATGCGACCAGCTGCTGGACCGGCTCCATAAGAGTGTCGAGAGCATGGAGCAAAGCACTGAATTTGTTGATGTTCTTCAGAAGCGAGCCGCAATGCTCGGCGAGATAGCCAAATTCCCGGGCAATAACGACGCAGTACCAGTTCCGGGCACCGTTTCCACGTTATTTCAGATCGACTCCAACGGAGTCGTCAGACAAAGCGACGCCAATATCGTTGGCGAAAACTACTGGGGAATTTCCAAGATCTTCAGTCGCTAGTGGCCGGGCCGGCCGCGAACTAGATGTCGGTACGAAACATCTGCTGCTGAAACAGCGGTAAATCAATTTGCTCCACCCGAATGGCAGGGTCGGACTCATCGATCAATTCGACGCCAGCAGCGGCGCTATCTGTTTCTGCAATCGGCGACGATGCATGATCAGAGCTGTTGTCCTCATCTCCATCCTCGTGCGTCGCATTAAAAATATTCTTTAGAACCGATGCCACTCGTGGCGTCAGGTAAAGGAACGGCGCAGATGTTTCAGAGTTCGCATCAGTCGTGTCCAGCGAGGCCAGATTTGAGGATGGATCTGTCTCGATCGAAACATGGTCTACAGGACGTACTGAATAAGCGTCTAGCGGCACTTCCAGGGACTTGAGGCGGCTGGCAGGATCGGACTCAACTTCCGTTGTGGTCGCACTGAGCGCGCTGGCGCTCCATCCACTAAACAAAGCGACAACGCCGGCTATGGCAATTGCCGTTTTAGCCCTCTTTGACAGATGTCCTGATTCCATTGCGACCTCTACTTGGGGTTAGTCAGGTAGACTGGTGTTGTACTTCAGTATAACACCGGATCCCGGTCTTGCAAGTCTCGCAGTTTTTCGCGCTTATTGCACTATTCTCGCTGTATGCGTCGGTGCAGGCTTGATTTCGCGAAGTGCAGCCATGTCTGTAACGATTGCCGCCGCCTGATCGAGATGGATGTCCGGGCCTTCGAGCGTCTCCAGTTCCTCAACCGTTGCCAGCGGTTCGAGTTGTAAAGCGGCCCGGCGCAAATTCTCCCGTTCCAGCCTTCGAGCCAGTTCATCTGCACGTTCATTCTTTCGTTCGTCAATATTGAGCGAAAGCGAGGTCCGCGACCGCGCCTCCTCAACATCGCGAATTCCCTCCAGGAGATACTGGAAATCAGGATCTTCCTTGGCGCGCGAGATGTGATTGGCGGTCAGCGAGTTGATTGTCGTATCCAGCGGTTCGCCGGCCCGGAATTCGGTGGTTCTGATCGTATCCCAGGGGAGGGCGCTTTCCCGCACGCTCTCGCCAACGGCAGTTGCGTCGATCGGTGACGGTAACGCGATGTCGGGGTCGACCCCGCGATGTTGTGTGCTTTCGCCGGTGACCCGATAGTACTTTCCGATGGTCAGTGTGAGTTGCCCCAGACCTTCATCATCCGGTCGACGTACATACTGATCGAGGGAATACAGATTCTGTACCGTTCCCTTGCCAAATGTTTGCTGACCGATGATGACACCACGCGCATAATCCTGAATCGCTGCGGCAAAGATCTCGGATGCCGAGGCACTGTAGCGGTTCACCAGAACCGCCAGCGGGCCATTGTAGGCGACACGGGGCACGGGATCCGGGTCATCAAGCCTGCTGATGCGTCCGTTCGAGTTTCGCAGTTGAACCACCGGGCCGTTGTCGATAAACAGCCCTGAAAGCGCTGTGGCCTCTGTCAGGTGTCCGCCACCATTGTTTCGCAGATCGATGATGAGTCCGTCAATTCCCTGTCCTTCCAGCTCACCAATCAGGCGTTTTACGTCTTTCGTTGTGCTGGTGTAGTCCTTGTCGCCATTGGACAGCGCGCGGTAGTCGCGGTAGAAGCTCGGAACATCAATAACGCCAATGGTCCAGTCACGGCCTTCGCGCGGAATCGTGATGACACTGCTCTTGGCTGCCTGCTCTTCAAGTTTTACCTGGTTTCTCGTGAGCGTAATGATCTTTTCACCGGCACCAGGCAACGTGCCTGCGGGCATAACCTGTAGTCGCACGACGGTTTCTGCCGGGCCACGAATCAACTGCACTACGTCGTCCAGGCGCCAACCAATTACATCGACAAGTTCACCATCTTCACCTTGAGCGACAGCAGTAATTTTGTCTTTTGGCTGCAAGATGCCGTCTATCGCAGCCGGGCCGCCGGGAATGATATTGATGACCATCACATAGTCATCCTCGGTCTGCAGCGATGCGCCAATACCAAAATAGGAGAGGCTCATCTGGATGCGATATTCCTCGGAATTGCGGGGCGACAGGTAGCTCGAGTGCGGATCCAGCGTATGGGCGAACGCATTCATGAACATCTCGAATACGTCATCACTTTTCATCTGGTCCATTCGTTTCAGGAACCGGGTGTAACGCTTGTCGAGCTTTTCCGTGATTTCTTCCCACGTTTGATCGGCGAGTGCCAGGCTCAGGGCATCATTCTTGACCCGCTTGCGCCACAGCTCATCGAGATCAGCCTTGGTAGCCGCCCACGGCGTTTTCTCGCGATCGAATTCGTAGTCTTCGTCAACTGAAAAGTCCGGTTCGGTTTCTAACTGGGTGAGGGCAAATTCGAGCCGTTCGCGAACCCGGGTTCTATATACCTCGAACATTTCAAAGACCGGATCGAGCGGGTCCGAACGGACCATGTCGTCGAGCAGATATCGATACTGCTCAAAAGCGGCGACGTCGGACGCCAGCAGGTACATACGATTATTGTCCAGTGCCTCGATGTAGCCGTCGAGGACCTCGGAGGACAGCGCGTCGTCGACCGATGCGTGTTGATAGTGAGACTTTTGGACAAATTCCGTGACCAGCTGGCCAATTTTTTCATGGCGGGGTGAGGGCGCCAGAACCTCGGCGGTATCGTCCGCGAAGACCGGTATGGCAACGGTCGTTGCCACTACTGCCAACAGCGCTATTCCTATCCGTGTCCGGATGCCAGTCAGATGTGTTGTCAAAGCCTTCTCCATGGTCCAGTAACCAATTTACAGCCAAATCCCCAGTCGGGTAGGCTAGATCGCGCAAGCCCTTCAATCAAGGGCGAATTTCGCATATTTGATGCTTTCCGGCCCCATGGCCACTTACCTTGAGTAAAATGCGCGTTATGCGCCCAATGACCGTCATTACCGGAATACTGCTTGGTTCCTGCCTGTCCATCGCGTTCAGTCTTGCCGCCGTACTCCTGATCTTCCTCATCCTGGCCGACGACTACCCGCGGCTGAGCCAGGAATACACATCGCTCCTGGCGAGTTTTGCAATATTTAGTGCTATGACAGCGATTTCGGCCGTGAGTTTCTATGCGCTGGTAAAACACCATGCGGCCCGCTGGGCGGCACAGGCGGCGATGTGGGTCGGCCTGCTGGGCGTTGGTTATTATTACTGGCCATAAGGCGCCATCATCCCGGGCTGGTTCGGCAAGCTTATGTCACCTCCCGTTTGTCAGCCCGGTTCTCAGCAGGTGCGATCCTCATTGACTGCTTCGGCCCACCTTTCTGCGCCGGCGCATTCTTTCCTGCAGTTCTTTTCGTCGCTTGCCGAGCCAGTCTTCGCGAGTAATGTCGGAGGTCTTGCTCTTGATACCTTTCGTGGTGCCGTGCCGGTCACGAAATTCACAAAAATCGCCATATGCCTCAATCTCGTGTTTGAGATCCCTGGCGACCAGTTCGATCATGATCGCGTCGTCCAGGAAGCCGAGACCCGGGATATGGTCCGGAATCAAGTCCTCGGGCTCGGTGAAATAGGTCAGCGCGTTCAATACGCGCGCGGTGTCCTTCTGCGGCAGGCGCCACTCATGATCCAGCAGCATGCTGATCATCACCTCTAACTTGTCGAGCCTTTCGGCCACAAATCGAGGAATATCTTCTCGATCAACCGACCGCAGGAGGGCTTCCGCAGCGGCCACTATGTCTTCAGGCTGCATCCCTGCGGCCGCCTTTCTGGCTTCTCTCATAATGAGACGGAAGTGTTTGAGGTCTTTGTCGTCGAGATAAATTGAGATTCGCAATCCCACGCGGCTGACTCCGGCAAATTTGGCGTGCAGCCTACCCCTGGTCCGGAAACCCGTCAATTCGGCACGGACTACGGGAAATCGAAGCGGCGCGGGGCTATTTCCTGGAGCGGAACGAATCCCAGGAACGTGAGCGATCGAAACGGCCCGT
The DNA here is from genome assembly GCA_024640345.1 of Woeseiaceae bacterium. Lineage (GTDB taxonomy): Bacteria > Pseudomonadota > Gammaproteobacteria > Steroidobacterales > Woeseiaceae > SZUA-117. Next base: position 8,777 of record JAHEFD010000046.1, on the reverse strand, counting down.
GTTATACGGGTCAATTCCGAATTCGTCATCGGACTCCAGAAGCGAGTCGTCAACAATTTTCAATGTTTCGTGCGTGCCGGTGTCTTCGCGAACGTATTTGTTTCGAATCAATACATTCTTTCCGGGTCCTGCGTTGAGAATTTTGCCGTCAACGTGAGTCCCGTAACCGATTTTTCCTCGCCTGGTGGGCTTTTTCACCGGCGGCTTCGGCATCCTGTGAGCGCCCGATTGCCGCAGCGGCCTTTCGCTAACGGAATGATCGTCGGCAAGCTTGCCGGAAAGCCAGGAGATGAAGCGCTTCATTGTGGACTGCCAGGGAGATTCGTTTATCAATTAGTCGGTATTTATAAATATAGTCCGACCTGCATTGGATAGTGCGTCATCCTTAACATAATTTCTACGAAAAACTCGACAATTTACTGTTAATTATCGGGATAGTGTGACGGATATCACAATTTTCGTGCAGGGGCTTGAATCTGGCCCGGAATTATTGCTGTGAACTGCCGGAGTGGCGAAACCCAAAAATGCTCAGCCTCAACAACTGCCATACGAGATAAGGGGACAGCATCAGAAACCAGACGGCGGGTTGCCCGGACCGTAGTTCGCTATGCAACATTCCGTAAAAATCCGAAAAACCAGTGCCGGCATATTCACCAAACAACGTTCGGCCAGTGATATAGACAAAAAGAGGCAGAAAAACCATTCCGAAAAACAAGACAACGACAAAGAGCGCCAGCTCTTTGACGGCGATATTCTTTAAGCTGTTGTTGGCTTTTGCTGACATTTTCTGACCACGGATCTGCCGGAAACACATCGTTGATCAACCGTCCGGGAAGGTCAAGTCTGCCGTTTATTCAGTCATCCGCTGATGATTGGTCTGATTTGTTCTTTCGGGCCGACCGTCGACGAAACACGATGACGCTAAGGTGTACGCAGATGACAGAAAAAACGAAATAATGAGGCAGGACCCAGAACCAGGCATTGATATACAACGTGGCCATGAAAGCCAGAACGCCAGCTGCCAGGTAAAACCAGGGTAATGAATTGTAAATTGCTCTTGGTAGCCAGACTTTTCGCTCGATCAAGGCAGCCGATTTCGATACGAGGTCGGAATTTGACCGGTGTCGAATATCTTGTGAGCCGGCTTTGGAAAGCATTCGATTCGCCGCATCTCTTGGAGTCAATCAGCAGCAAAGACTGTAACGCAAGGACAGCACGATCGGCGTGATTGTGCTCACAGATTGGAAATTGCGAGGTGCTGTTTTCTCAGGAAGGGGAGCGGCTCAGTCCCGAGTTTTTACGGGTCAGCGCTTGTTGCGTTCTTCGTATTTGAAGTCCGCCATGCCGATTGACACGGTGTCTCCCGATCGCAATACCTGATCCGTTACCTTTCTTCGATTGACGAATACGCCGTTTTTGCTGCCCCAGTCGATAACTCGGGTCTCACCGCTTTCAGTAGTGATAACAGCATGCCGTCTGCTGACGTACTGAAGATTCAATTGAATATCGTTGTGAGACGTTCGACCAACTGTCAGTCGTTCTTTGAAAAGTGGAAAACGAAGTTCGCGACCATCCACATTTCCGATGAGCAAGCGTACAACCCGATTGCGGTTTTCGGATCCGGGAGGTTGCCTGGTTGCAGGACCGAATCCATCAATCTTTTGTAATACGTTTTCGGCTTCTCCCCTGATTTCGATATTGCTGGTGTGATTGGAGAGTTCCTGTATCAGTTCGGCGATGGCGCTATCTTTGATGCTCAACTTTCGATCGTAATCTTCATTCTCGTGTCGTGCGCGTTTCAATTCGACCGTCAATTTCTGGATCGTCTTTTCGTTCTCTTTTTCAACTTCATCGAGCTGCGATTCCAGTGCCCGCCGGTAGCCTTGGTGATCAATGAGGTTCGAAACCAGCTGTTCGTTAAGCGCCTCCTGTCCGGCGATGGTTTCCTCCGCGGCGCCAAGTTCGAACCGGATTTGTCGAATCTCCCGCTCAAAGTCCTGCCGCATCCTCTCAATCGTACCGGTGTGATCCACGTTCAACTGCTGTTCGGCTTCAAGCTGGGTCGACAGGGTTTTAATCGTTTGATTAGCGGAGCTAAGGCGAGCATTGATCTCATCCTGTTCCTTTAGAGAGACCCGGGCTTTCTCCGAACTGTCGCTAACTTGCAGTCGCAACTGATCGGCATAGCGCTCAATCCGGGCATTGTCTTGCCTGATGGTTTTGAGTTCCTGCCTCAGGGCTGCCAGCTCTCCTGATTGTTCCGCGATATGGCTGCGGCATTTTGCAATCTCAACCTCGGCACCAAAATGAAGCGTGTGTTCCAGTTCACGTATGCTCCCGTTAAGCTCCCTGATTTTGCTCTTGTGCTCCGAAAGCTGTGCAGAGGCGTTGCTGTATTGCTCCCTTATTAACGCTAAATCCGTATTCCGTGCATCGAGGTTTCCAGTCAGAGTTGTGACCGCCAGTTCTTTCGTTTCAAGTTGGTGGCGAACCTGGCTTAATTCATTTTCCAGTCCTTCCCACACATCCTTGCGGCGATTGACATAGCTGCGTAAATCATCAAGCTCTGAACGCGCGGTCTGTAGTTTCGATTGCAGGTCGTGATCTTCGTCGGATCTGTTACTGTCTTGCTCAAGTGTCTTTACGTCGGACTCATTAAAGCCAGCGATTCCCGCGCCGGGCGCCGAACGTTCTGGCGCGGCCGATGCAAGCTGAGATTCGAGCGACCTGATTCGGTCCTTAAGTTTCCTCGAGGACAACTGCAGCCGATTTGCTCTCGTCTTCAGCCGTGTTGTTCTTTGGGTATTTCCGTCCAGGGCCGATCGCATGCTCCGGATCTCATCGTGTCGCGCCTGGATAACCTGGTCGGCATCCGTGAGTTGATCGCGGGTTTCCTGAAGATCATGGGCAATATTGGCACCGATTTCTTCGCGGGCTTCCAGTTCTGCCTCCAGGCTCCGTCGACTGATACGCTGTTGCTCGATCTCGAATGCCAGCTCCCCGATGAGTGTCGATTGCTCGCGCATCGCAACTTCGAGTTCACTTTTCGTCCGTCCCGCTGTTTTTGGCTGCAGATCGTTAATATCAAACGTGGCTTCATCGGCTTCGATTTCCGGCGCCAATGTGCTGGTCGATTCTTCGACCCGTTCGTTATCGTAGCGATCGGAGGTGGGGTGGAGGTCAGGACGATCGACTAATTTTTCTATGTTTTTGTTCTTATTAGTCATACGGAAATTCTAGCATGCCAAATATCGGAAAATCGCGTTCCCGACCCATAAAAAAGCCAGATTTCGTTAAATGGAACTGCTGATGAATCTAGTCGCAGGCGACCGTTCTTCCTGCTGCCCACGCCCGAAGCAGGGAGACCTTTTCTGACATAACGACAGACAATGGTTTTGTCCGCTCCAATTCTTCCAGTACGTGCTGAGTGCCAAGTTCGGAATTGTTCGCATGGGCCGAATAAAGGGCTGAAACGATCGCTTGCTCGATTTCCGCTCCCGAGAAACCGTCCGCGGTTTCTGCAATTCTTGCCAGATCCAGCGATTCCGGCCTCTGGCCGCGTGCCTTGAGGTGGATGGCAAATATCTGCTCACGAATTGTGCATGAGGGCAGGTCGACGAAGAACAACTCGTCGAACCTGCCTTTTCGCACGAGTTCGGGCGGCAAGGCGCTTATTTCATTCGCCGTAGCGACGACGAAAACCTTGCTGGTTTTCTCGGCCATCCAGGTCAGGAAGCTTCCCAGGACCCGTTGTGCAGTTCCCGTTTCTCCACCTCGACCTGCCATGCCTTTTTCGATTTCGTCAATCCACAGGACACAGGGTGCCATCACGTCGGCAGTCCTGAGTGAATCTCTCAGGTTTCTTTCGGTTTCGCCGTGATACTTGTTGTACAAGGTAGCGAAGTCCAGCCTAAGCAGCGGCAAACCAAAAATACCGGCGGTGGCCTTGGCAGCCAGGCTCTTTCCGCATCCCTGAACGCCGATGAGCATGATGCCCTTGGGCGTATCAAGATGCCTCAGATTAGAGTCACTCAGAAATGCTGGTTTTCGTAATGACAGCCATCGCTTCAGATTCTCCAACCCACCGATATTGCTGAATTTTGCAGTGTCATATTCGTAATGCAAAATGCCGCCCTTATTCAGCAACTCGTATTTCGCGTGCATGACTTCGGGCAGGTCGCTTTTGGTTATTGCTCCGTCGTGAAAAATCGCATTTCTCGCAAGGGTTTCGGTGTCGTGGTCGGTCAGGCCTGCAAGATTTTGAATCAATAACTTGTATGCCTTGGGATCGGTCTGCACGCGCGATCCCTTGTGTTCCCTGGAGTATTCGTTCGCTACTCTCTTGATGATCCGTTCCCGTTCTTCCTCTGCAGGCAATGCCATATCAAATCGCGCTGTGAAGCTTTCAAGTTCGTGAGGCAGCTCGATTTTGTGACTGATTAGTACCAGCTGGCGCGTAACTTCCCGATGGCGCAGGCAAATGTCTTTAATGAGCCGGACATTGACCGGCTCCTGGAGATATGGATGAAAATCGAGTAGCACATACATGCCTGGTTTATTTACTGCTCGAATGTGCCGGAGTACCTCAGGCGGGTCGGAATTGTGAAGTTGCGGCTCAAGCTCGATGTCCAGCCGTTGCAGGCCATCGGTGATCGTCCAGCGAAATAACGGAAGGTATTCACTGCTTGTTCCTGACAGCGCAATTGTTCGCAGGAGATGCAGCATTCGCTTTTCGTCCCGCGTTTCGATGACAACGATCGGCATTCGGGATCGAAGAATCAGCTCAAGGTCACGTTGTCTGTCCATCAATTCCCTGCTTTGTCGCCATCAGCCTGATATTCCGATTCGAAAACCTGCGATGCAGTTCATGTCAGATTCATCGGTAACGGTGTAATTTTGAGCATTGTTTACCACAGAGCGTCATATGTCATCCTCGTCGCACCTTCCATTTTGCAGATTTCTCGGGTCGCTCCTGGTGATCGGCATGTTGACGGCTTGCGGTCATGAGCCGGTCAGGAGAATGCCACCGCCCGGGCGCGATGCGAATACACGAGCCGTGGTGCCAAAGACCAACCGGAGGAGCCCGGGAGAGCAGGCGGCATTGGTTGCCGTGCGACAAATCGGCGTCCCTTACCGCTATGGTGGATCGACAATCCGGGGATTCGATTGCAGCGGCCTTGTGCAGTTCGCTTACGCGAATGCAGGAAAGCGAATTCCAAGAACTACCGCAGAGCAGTGGCGGCAACTGGCCCCGGTCGATAGCAACAAATTGAGAATAGGAGACCTGCTGTTTTTCCGCATCTCTGGAAAAGTTTCCCACGTGGGTATGTACCTGGGAAATCGGCGATTCGTACATGCGCCATCGACCGGCCGCGAAGTCAGCACAGCCAGTCTGGATTCTGATTTTTATCGACGAGCTTTCGTCAGGGCGGCTCGCCCGTAAGACTGGCCGGACGTCAGGACCGGTTACTCAGTCAAACAGCCTCATCGGAGACGATAAACAATTTCAGCTGGTCCGCCAGCGCGTTGCAGGCTTTATTCTGAGTACGTGCGATCAATGGAATCGGAATAACAATTGCTGGCAGGAACGATGTGCCACTAACGTCCGCGCTCACGGTTCCTGCGTCTTCGAGACCGGACAGGTCCCAGACATCCGCTTCATAGTTCGAATCGTTTTGCCACCAGGCAAATCCGAAGCAGCCACCGCCGCCTGGCCCGGCGGCGCAGGACATACTTCCTCCACCAGCGACTTTGTCCGTATCGCCATCCAACCAGACGACGTAACGTATTCCTTTCTCCCTGATTTTCTCCGCGACGCCTGGTCGTGACATCAGGGCTGGCAGACCTTTCGTTTCAGCCGGGGCTGTTCGGGGTTCAAACCAGGGGAATAAAGCATCAACAAATTCGGTATTGGGAACAACCCGCAATGCGGATGAGCCCCTGCCTATCGAATTGCCAACGCAGGCAATAAATTTCGCCTCAGTCTCATTGCCCAGGTGATAGCTCTTCGCCATGATGACGATACCCTCTCCTTCACTGAGCCCGGTTGTGTTTTCGCGAATGTTCTCGACCCGGGACGTGACGCAGGCAGAGATCGATACGCCCGCTAATGCAAGCAACAGGGCTCGCCCAGTCATCAATTTATTTGCCAGATTCATCGAGTGATGTCTCCTCCGCGGCGGTTTGCAGGGTAAGGTCTTCGGGTGCCGGACTGGCAGTCGATTCAGACTTGGGCGCATTTGCGTGGCGCAGTTTGCTGATCCCTGTCGCTTTGTCCATTTGCAATATGATCAGCGCCGCCGCGTCACGCATTGCAAGCACCGCTGCCCGGCGCAATGCTTCGTCAGTACCAAACGAAGCGGACTGACTTTTGCCATACGCAGCTATCGGCCAGTTGGCAATCAGCACGCCGTTGCTGTCGAAAATCTTTATGCGGTATCGAATCCAGACCGCAAAATCATCCGTTTGGCTTTGGCTCGGAACTGAAAACTCGAATGCATCGATACTGGGTTCAATGAGCGCATCGAAAGTCAGATCTTTCGAATCCACGTCACCTTCAACGACTTCGAAATCTGTGAACATCGAATCAAATAATCTGGTGAACAGGATTCGATTTGATCGGCCCAGGTCGATCGACCACTTTTCCTTTCCGAGGACCTTTTCTTCGTGAACGAAATTATCGAATACGGCAGGGTAACGCGCCATTACGGAAAGCGGCAGTTGATCGATCAGGGGTTCGGGAATGCTTGGGTTGTGCAAAGTAACTTTGGCGCCGCCACATCCTGCGATACCGATCGCAATAAGTGTTGCAACGGAAGTCCTGAATTTTTGAGCCATCAATTCAATGGTGTCCGGGGAGGGTTTGGCGTGCCTGCTAGTCAAGTTATCAGAGCATATTCGACGGTTTAAGTTCCGTCAGGGAATGTATTCGCATGTGTCACCGACTTTAGACCGGGTGGCAGGGCAGTGCAACCAATCCGGTGAGCCGGCGTTCTCGGCGCATGCTCGTGCCTGCCAATGTGTAAGGAGCGGAATTTAAAGAGGTTTTTTCATTTTTGCAGCTCGTTTGTCATAATTGGGCGTCGGGACGGCAGCGTTGCCGCGTAGATCATGATTTCCAGGTCAATGGACCGTCCTGCATCAGGGCGGCTTGCTCCCGGAGGGCGAGAATGTGCTCATCCCAGTATCGTCTCGAGTCGAACCACGGAAAGGCTATCTTGAACGCCGGGTCTTCCCAGCGCCGGGCCAGCCACGCGGCGTAATGCATGATGCGAAGTGTCCGGAGCGCTTCCAGGAGGTGAAGCTCCCTGGAGTCGAATTCACGAAACTCGAGGTAGCCTTCCAGGATCGTGGCCAGTTGGGGGGATTGTTCGTCCCTGTCCCCCGAAAGAAACATCCACAGGTCCTGGATAGCTGGCCCGGTTCTCGCATCATCGAGATCGACAATGTGCAGTTGCTCTCCATTTACCAGCACATTGCCGGGATGAAAATCACCGTGCAGGCGGATTTCACGGAAATTACCGGCCCTGTCAAAGCAGGCATGTATTCCGTCGAACAGGTGCTCGGTTATGCCTTCGTAGACTTCGGCCATTTCGACCGGAATGAAATCGTTTTCGAGCAGGAAATCCACTGAATCGTAACCGTAGGACTCGATATCGAGCCTGGGCCGATGCGAGAACCCTGTCCGCTCTCCGGCAAGATGAATTCTGGCCACCAGACGGCCCAACTGCTTCATCAGGTCCTTGTTATCGAGTTCCGGCGCACGGCCACCACGGCAGGGAGAAATGGACACTCTGAAGTGACCGAGGTGGTGCAGAGTTTTGCCCTTGATCGACAAGGGTGGAACGACAGGGATGTCCTTGTCGGCGAGTTCGATGCTGAACGCATGTTCCTCCAATATTGCATCATCTGACCACCGACCGGGCCGGTAGAACTTTGCTACGACAGGTTTATCGTCCTCAATCCCGATCTGGTATACACGGTTTTCATAACTGTTCAGTGTCAGAAAACGACCGTCGCAGCGAAAACCAAGATCCTCAAGCGCAGCGAGAATATCGTTCGGCTGGAGGCCAATATAGGCGAGTGTGGATTCGTCGGCTTTTGTCAACGGTGGGTTCTCAATCTGCTCGGCAGGCGTTCGGTGAGGGTTGCGGATTATAGATTCGATGACGCACATTAGATACGTCCGGCCCTGGCAAGCGTAAATTGTGTTCCGAAATTAGCGTCCCCGAAAAATAAAGCGTGCGGTCGCCGGCGTATTCCGCCTGTCCGTGCCGATAGCGATTTACCGACCCCGAGATGCCATAATTCGCTCCAGGCCTGTTCGGGAGATTGCAATTGACCTGTCCATTCTTGTTTTCGCGGCAACTGGCGCTACGGATACTGTCGCTGGCAGTTGTCAGCTGGCCCGTGAGCCCGGCCGTGGCGGATTCCGCAATAGGGCGGTGCGATGAAAGTTATGCGAAGTGCCTTGACCAGTGGAAGGCTGAACGACTTGAGTTTCTTCGGGGAAAGGATGGCTATCTCAACCTTGTTGGACTGTTCTGGTTAAAAGACGGGCAAAACACATTTGGCGGTGGTACGGCAAATGATTTCGTGTTTCCCGGCGCCGCTGCGGAGACGATCGGCGCATTTCTCCTTAAAGATGGCCGGGTGACGATGTCAGTGAACAGCGGCAGTGCCGTGCGCGTTGGCGAGCGAGAAGTCAGCAACATCGAGATGCGGGATGACACGATGCCTGCCCCTGTATTTGCACGTTACGGTAGCCTTGAATGGAC
>JAHEFD010000131.1:3167-6735 GCA_024640345.1 Woeseiaceae bacterium | reverse complement strand
TTTCCTGGTTGTCCAGGCGGGCGTAGGTCTTGCCGAAGCCGGTCGAGCCGCGGACGTTGACGTCAAATACCGCGATTCCGTTGTTCACGAGGTATTGCACCTGCGCCTGGAAAGACGGACGTGACTGGCCTGTTGGCCCACCATGTACCTTCACGACCACAGGCGGCTTGCTGGCGACAGCTTCATCAGGCCGATAGAGCAGGCCCTGCAATTCTAGTCCGTCACGTGCCAGGTAACGCACCGACTCGGGGACGACAAACGTGTCCGGATCGAGACCGGCAAGTGTCGACTGAACTGCGTGAGCCAGGTCACGGGATTCCACATCCCAGACAAATACATCGCCGGGTGTGGATGGCCCGGTGACCCGAATCGCCAGGGCGGGATTATCGGCGGCGAATTCAATGCCGTAAACGCCAGGCGGTAACGTCGGTCCTTTTACAGTGTCGAGACCTTCACGATCAAGCACGTGAATCGCTGAATAGCCGTCTTCATTGCTTGTCCATGCGAGATATCGGCCATCCCCGCTCAATGTCACACTGGCGACGTCGGCGTCGTGGTCATCAGTCAGCTCTAGTTGATTCTTGCTAAGCGAGTAAAAAGCGAGCGTGGCAAATTCTCGATCCTGGTTTGTCGACAGGTAAAAGCCGCTGCCGTCGGGGAGCCATTGGTAGTCACCATAGAACGCAGATACCTCCGGCTGAAACAGGGGCGACATTTCACCTGTTGCCATGTTGAGCATGTGTACGTCGTTGCCATCTTCGCCGCGGGTTTCATTCACGATGACGAGATCGCCACCCGGTTGCCAGGACTCGGGGAAATATCCAAAACTTCCTTCGTGTATGAGCCGCGTGTCACCGCTGGCGACATCGGTAACGTAAATATCGAAATCCTTGCCATTTCTTTCCGTGGAAGAAAACAGGAAGCGTGAGCCGTCTCGCGAAAACATGCCGAACGAGCGGAACGCATCGCTTAGCGGCAGCAGCAGGCGTTCCCTCGTGCCGTCCACCGATAACAGGTAGTAACCCTCGCGCTCATTGCCGTCGGCGTCACGACCGATGATCAGGTGCTCACCATCCGGCGCCCAGTGGAAAAAGGTAATACCGGTGCCGAAAGTCAGTTGTTCCGGCCAGCCGCCTGCAGAATCCACTATCCACAGCTGCGGTTCGCCGGTCACCGCATAGCTGAATGCGATTTTGGAACCATCCGGGGAGATGCCTGCCTGCCCGGCACCGCGCGCCATCAGGTACCGAACGATGTCAGCCGGTTTTTCGCCGGCCAGGCCGACGGTGACAGGCTCGATCGTCGGGATATCCTCCGGGTGATTCCACCCGGTCTGCGCAGAGGTGCCAGTTGAAATAGCGACACCAGCAACAAAACAGAAAAGACGCTTCAAGTTCATCATGGTAATTCCCCAACTTGTACCTGCTTGATTCCCGGCTTGCCTTTAGCCAGGTTAAAACGCGTGACCGATTTCGGTCACCGGTCCGAACGCAGCGCGCTCCGAATACCAGACTCCACCGTCCTTGATGACGATATCAACGTAGTCGAGGACCTCGATGTTTCGGAGCGGGTTGCCGTCGACGATGATGATGTCGGCAAGTTTGCCGGGTTCAATGGTTCCAAGCTCATCGAACTGGCCCAGGATCTCGGCGTTGGTCTTTGTCGCGGCCGAGATGACCTGGATTGGTGTCATGCCACTCTCGACCAGTGCGGACATCTCGCGCCACATGGCTTCGGTGTGCATATTGAGCGGACTGGCGGCATCTGTACCGACGCCCATGTAGGCACCTGCGTCGATGAACTGGCTGGCCGATTTTTTCGAATTACGTGTTTCCTGGCCAATGTCCTGCATATATGACAGACGATGAAAATTCTCGAAAGACGAGATGAATTCCTCGTAGATGTCAGCCGGCATGTCTTTCTTGTAGACCGGGTCATACAAGCGTTCCGGAAATGCAACTGTCGCCGGGTAGACCCAGATGCGATGCGAAATTGTCTGCACAATCGGAATATTCTTGTGCGCGATTTCCGAAAGCAGGGCGTCGTCATAAGGCGGGTTGCGCGCCGAACCGACGTGTTGAAAGACATCGACTCCGGCGTCAATGGCCATCCTTATAGCCTCGGGGTCATACAGGTGGGCGTGAACCTTTACCCCTGACTTGTGAGCCTCATCGACGACCGCCTTGTAATCTTCGGCGGTCAGGCCAACCCAGACCTTGATGACGTCCGAGCCACGCTCAATCAGTTCCCTGGTCTTCTGCGCGGCCTGGCGAGGCGAGTCGATAATGATTTCGTATTCGTCGGGGACCGTGTCGTAATCAAGACGCGTGATCCAGGGACCGGAGACCGTTAGCCGCGGTCCGGGGATTTCTCCACGACGAATGCGTTCACGAAACTCCAGGATCTGGAACGGCGCGCCGAGATCGAGGCCGCTTGTCACGCCGGCCCGCATCATCTGTTTGGCGGCGATTGGCATGAATTCGTCGATTCGTTCCATGCCGTTCATGAATTCGTAGTAGCGCTCGTAGGAGCCATGCCCCGTGAGATCGATGTGCATGTGAGCATCAATGAGGCCGGGCATAACGGTTTTGCCGCCTGCGTCGATGATGACGGCGTTTTCGGGAATTACCGTGTCATGCTTTTGGCCTACCTGGGTAATCCGGCCATTCTCGAATACGACGACGGAGTGGTGAATGGGCTCGGCTTCGTATCCATCGAGCAGCATGCCACCGACAATGGCGACAGGAACGCCGGGTCGAAGATTTTCCTGTGCGGACAGCATCGGAGCAACGATGAAGAACAGGAAGCCAATCAGTCTGAATTTCATATCCCCTACCTTTTGGTTTTTTGTCATTGTAGCGGCTCACAAGCGCCCTTACCCGGATATTGGAGATCAGTTCGTTCGATCTTGCGTTATTCGCACGAGCAAATGGATCGAAACATTGTCGCGACGACGAAGGGGCCCGCTAATCTTTCGGGATATCGGCGTCCGGGCAATATGCGCGGAACCCGGCCGGCCGTATGCGCTTGGGATTCAGACAGCACCGGCTATCGACAATAGCGCACCGGAGTAATTCGTCCGGTATGATTGGTCAGCCATTCGCAAGGGAATAGTTATGACAACACCAAGACCCCCGTCCCTCATTCATGCATTGATTCCGATCGGGTCGCTGGTTGCGATGCTGGCCTTGTCCGTATATCTGTTCAGTGACGGATCATCATCGGGTCCGAACCAGATTGTCCTGACGCTGGCGGCTGCGATCGCGTCAATTGTCGGCATCAGGCTCGGCCATCGATGGGCCGATCTGCAAAAAGCGATCGTTGCCGGTATTAGCACAGCGATGATTGCCATACTCATCCTGTTGTCTGTCGGGGGCCTTATCGGCACGTGGTTGATGGCAGGCACGGTTCCGGCCCTGATTTTTTACGGACTCGAGTTGCTGAGTCCGCAATGGTTCTTCGCGGCGACATGCCTTATTTGTGCGATTGCGGCGCTTGCAACCGGCAGCTCGTGGACTGTCGCCGGCACCCTCGGTGTAGCCTTGATCGGTGTGTCCATGGGTCTTGG
>JAHEFD010000131.1:0-3067 GCA_024640345.1 Woeseiaceae bacterium | reverse complement strand
GTTCTCGAGCACACAGGAATGCTGAACCGATTGATCGCCGGTGCCGTGAAAAGGGCGAAGTCGACCGGTTCGCTGGTTGCTACCGTCGTGTTCAGTTGCATCGGGATTAACATTGTTGCGGCGGATCAATATATTGCGATCGTGTTGCCGGGGAAAATGTATCGTGCGGAATTCAAAAAGCGCGGCCTGGATCCAAAAAACCTGTCGCGCGTTATTGAGGATTCTGGGACGTTGACTTCGCCCCTTGTGCCGTGGAATACGTGTGGCGCTTACATGGCTGCCACGCTCGGCGTCGGCACCCTGGCCTACCTGCCGTTCGCTTTCTTTAACCTGCTCAATCCGCTGGTGTCGATCATTTACGGATTTACCGGTTTTACGATGGTAAAGGCGGACGAGGATAACGACGATGCCGATACCACCACGTCGACGGCCTGACGCTCGTCACGCTAAGGTGTAACACCTGTGATCGAGTTGCAGAATGGTAATAGTAACGTGCTGATCAGTGCTGCCGCCGTCATCGTCATCGTCTATGGCATGCAGGCGGCGCAGGTGCTGCTGGTGCCGTTCCTTCTGGCGGTATTTCTGGCGCTGATCGCGATACGTCCGATGCTGTGGCTGCAAAAGCGAAAAGTTCCCTCAGCAATTGCCGCAATGTTGATTGTTATTCTGATGATGCTGATCATAGGTATGGTCGGTGGAATCGTTGGCAGCTCGATTGCCGAGTTTACTGCGGCACTGCCGACATACCAGGCGCGGCTGGATATCATTGTGCAAGGCACCCTTGGTTTCGTCGCCAGGCTGTTGGGCGACAACAGGTCCTTTGCAGACATTGGGGAGCTTATTGACCCGGGCTGGGCAATGGGTCTCGCAGCCAGCATCCTGAATGGTCTTCAGGATGTTCTTACCAATATCTTTCTTATTTTGTTCACGATGGTCTTCATTCTCCTCGAAGCGTCGAGCATGGGGATCAAGATGCAGGCGGCATTTGGTCGAACTACAGATTCTTTCGAGCGCCCGCGGCAATTCCTGCACAATCTCGGGCGCTACCTTGGGATAAAAACCATTGTCAGCCTGGCGACCGGCCTGACGGCAGTTCTTCTAACATGGTGGATCGGGCTCGACTTTCCCTTGTTGTGGGGAATGCTGGCATTCCTGTTCAACTATGTTCCAACCATTGGGTCAATCATCGCTGCAGTGCCGGCGGTCCTGATGGCGCTCGTGCAGCTTGGTCCCGCCGAGGCAACGACCACGGCGGTTGGGTTCCTGGCAATCAATACGCTTTACGGCAATGTCATAGAGCCGCGTCTAATGGGCTACGGTGTCGGTATATCGCCGTTGATCGTATTCACGAGCCTGGTCCTGTGGGGTTGGATTTTCGGCCCCGTTGGCATGTTGCTGTCGGTTCCATTGTCGATGACTTTGAAAATGGCCCTGGAATCTGACGAGCGCACACGCTGGCTTGCAATCCTGATTGGATCCGAGCGCGACGCCGAATATGAACTGGCCGGCGCCGGGGCATCGGCCCAGGCTAATTCTCGAGATTCAGAAGCAGATGCCTGAGACTGGCGGCCAGCTGACGCCGGTCCTTCGTCGGAATCCTGGCCAATGCCCTGTTCGCGTCATCGAGCCTGCTTTCGATTGCCGCGTTAACCACGCGTTTCCCTTTTGCAGTGAGGCGAACCAGGACTGAGCGTCGGTCAGATTTCGCCTGGCGGCGTGTTACCAGGCGGCGTTCCACCAGCCGGTCAATCCGTGTTGTCATGGCGCCAGTCGTCAACATGGCGGCCCTGGCGATTTCGGTAGCCGGCATTTCAAATTTCCCGCCTTGTCGTCTGAGGACTGATAACACATCGTACTCCCAGTGTTTGAGACCGTGCTGTTTCAGCGCGTCGCTGGTACGTCGCTGGAGAAGCTTGCCAAGCAACTGGACACGCACGACGACTCCGAGCGACGACACGTTCATTTTCGGCCGCTCAACGGCCCATTGGTCGAGCAGTTCGTCGACGATATCTCTTTCCATATCAGATGCTTACAGTGCAATGCGGAAAACGTGAAAAAATACCTTGACATCAAGATAAATAGTTTTATCTTTCGCCAAAGGTAAACGTGTGGAGAGGATATCATGCCCAATCTCAACCACCCGCAAGAAACGCAACAGTGGCAGCAGGAAGACCCTGAGGATTTATTGGAACTCGATATGGAAGAAGACGACGACGACGTATTGTATTTTGATGATGACGAAGTAGAAGAAGATATCGTCGCGCTATCAGAAGACATACCGTCCTGGCGCCGAATTGAAATGGCAAGGGAAGACCGATTCCTCAAAGAGGCTATGGCCGACTTTGAAGACTATGACGCATTCGAAGACTCGAAGGGCGGATACGCCGCCGGGTTTTCTAACTGACCTGCTGGCAGCTGCCAACCGACTATTGCGAAGAATTCAGGCTGCGAAACCATTGAATCGAGTTGGTAGCTGTCAGCATGGACCAACCCAAATGTTTTGCCAACTTACTGGCAGACAGGTAGGCTGATGTAGCAGAGGCTGATCATTGTGAACAAAAGATACAATATGAATGGTATTGGCGACTCCAATTCCGACGACTCCGATTCCGACGACTCCGACGACCTTGCGATGCTGGGCAGTCGCTTTGTACGCATTGCGTCGGATACTGGTGACGGCAAGTTTGTACGTAGGCATGATAGTGATGCTCGTGATGACAGGGCACCCAAGCGAAAATCTTTTCGGCCGCGTGAAAAAATGAGTCGCGACAAGTCGTCATGATTTACCGGCTCGTCGCCACGAGCCAGCCACCTCCGATTCGCAAAATTCCGTTCCCGCTTGGACCGGCAGTTATTTTTGTGCCGCTATAAGCCGTGGATGTACACTGCCGGGTAAACTGGAACAACCATCGCAACAGATGGTTCGCGAGGAACCAACTTGTCATCCGTTTTTTACAGAGACGCCGGGTCAACCTACCCGCTGGCCGTACGTGGCGAGGGTATGTACCTCTACGATTCCAGTGGCAAGCAATACCTCGACATGAGCGGTGGTGCAGCCGTGTCCTGC
>JAHEFD010000045.1 GCA_024640345.1 Woeseiaceae bacterium | reverse complement strand
GAACGAATATCGTCCGCCCCTTCGTTGATCATCAAAAGGCGTTCCAGCCCGAGTGCAACGCCGGCGGTGGGAGGCATTCCGGATTGTAATGCCTCCAGAAGGGCATCGTCGATTTCATAATGCTTTAGTCCGGACGAACTTCTCTTTTCAAGATCTGATTCGAATCGCGCTCTTTGTTCCTTCGCGTCTGTTAATTCAACGAAACCGTTTGCGAGTTCGATGGCGCCGTAATACAGCTCGAACCGGTCGGCGACTGTGTTGTCGTCAGGACAAAGCCGGGCCAGTGCGGACTGGTTCGCCGGGTAGTGATAAACAAGCGTTAACCGATCAGCCGGAAACATCGACGCTACCCTTGTGGCCATGGCCAGGTCGAGCCAGGCGTCACGATCATCACCAAGCGATTGCATGAGGTCATCCCCGGCATCAATGGCACCGGCAATCATCTTTGCGTCTGCACGCAACGGCGCCAGAGAAAGCGCCTGGTCAAACGCCTGGCTGTAGGTGATCTTCAGGGGAGGCTGAGCCAGCTTTTTCCTGGTCAGCATTTTGCCAACGAGTGCAGCGGTCTCCTGCATCATTGCCTGCAATTCGAATCCGTGACGATACCACTCGATCATCGTGAACTCGGGAAGATGCAATCGACCGACTTCTCCGTCACGGTACACCCGGCAAATCTGAAAGATGTCCGGATATCCGGCCGCCAGCAGCCGTTTCATGAAATGCTCCGGTGACGTGTGCAGGTACAATTCCCGACCGGCCACAAGTGCCACGATACTTTCAATATTCGGATCGACGGAAGTTCTTGCTGACAGGCTCGGCGTACTGACTTCCAGCACCTTTGCTGTCGCAAAAAAGGAGCGGGCGATTCGCAGCATTTCTGCGCGCGCCCTCGCAGTCTCATGCGACGAGTTCGGGCGCCAGTTCATGAAGGAGACACGGTTTGGCCGATGGCCTGTCCCATTCTCACGGTCTGGCCGGGAACGAGGTCCCGGTATGCGTCGGTGGCGGAGGGCGGATGCAACAAAATGACGGTCGAACCCATGTTGAACCAGCCGATGCCGTCGCCTTTGCTGAATCCGGGTTCAGCGCCAGCTTCGAGGATATCGATTTGTTCTACAACGCCACTTTTCCTCGGCCTGGTTTCACCGGTCCAGGTAGTGGATATGCTGCCAACATTCATCGCGCCAACAAAGATAAGCACCATGGGTCCTGTGCTGGTTTGCAGGTGGCAAACCAGTCTCTCGTTGCGGACAAACAGTCGGGGCAGTCGCTTTACTGTCGCCGCATTGACGCTGAAAAGATCGCCTGGCACATAGCGCGCGGTAACCAGTTCGCCATCCAGCGGCGCATGGACGCGGTGATAGTTATAAGGCGCGAGGTAAATAGTCGCAAACGCACCATTGATGTAAGCGGCAGCCTCTTCAGTATCTGTCGCCAGCAGGTCGGCCAGCGAATAACTGAGCCCTTTCGCCTGAAATATGGAGTTCGTGTCGATAACCCCGGCAGCGCTTACCGTTCCGTCGACTGGCGACGCGATGGCACTCGTCTCCGTGGCAACAGGGCGTGCGTCACTCGTGAGTTCGCGAACAAAGAATGCATTAAAAGTTTCGAATCCGTCCGGCACGGGCTGCGACACTTCTTCAACGTTTACTTTGTAATAATGGACGAACTGCCTGATCAGCAGGTTCTTGATCCAGGCTGTTCGTACCCTCGCCAGTCGGTAAACGATATTCGTGAGCAAATACTTGGGTATTACCTTCTGGAGCAAGACAAAAAGGCTGGCGATTATGTCGGACATGTCAGTGAGTTGAGATTCGGCAGTTACTGAGTTGGCAATCGGCTTTGCATCGTTGCATTGACAATGAGCAATCCGCTGTCGTAGTGAAACTCGAGTTCAACAAGAGACCCCGGCAGGACGTTCGTCGATGGTTGCATCAACATGAGATGCTTGCCGCCCGGCACGAAGTCGGTGCTGGAGGACGCACCGACGTGAACACTCTCGATCTGGCGCATTCGGGACACCCCGTCTTCAATAGTTGTCTCGTGCATTTGCACATCTTCGAATTGGGGACTGTCGATCGCGGTAATCGTGATTTCCGCGTCACCCCGGTTTTCTACCTTGAAGTAGGCAACGCCGGCGCTGCTGCCTGGCATCGGCGCGAGAATACGGACATCAGTGACCGAAACGGCTGGCCCATGTTCTTCTGCGCAAGCGCCGAGAAGCAATGCCGAAAGCAGGAGCGACAATGTTCCGGGGCTCATCTTGACCCCATCAGGATCGGCAAGTCGTGGACGAGGTTGTCTACATCATGGGGCGCGCCAAATGACGCGTGAATCGCACCATCGTCATTAATCACCAGCACGGCAGCCGAATGATCAACGCTATACTCCTGGTCCCGTAGCGGCGATTTTTCAAAAAATATGCCGCCCGTCGATGTCAGTTTCGTGAGCTCTGCAATGTCCCCTGTAACTCCGTGAATCTCGCTTCCGAAGTGACTGACATACTGCGCGATAACCTCTGGTGTATCCCGCTCCGGGTCGACACTGACAAGAAAGATGTTCGGCGTTGTCTTTCCGGACTCTTTCAGCCTGGTGTTGGCGATGGCCAGTTGCTGCAGTGTCACAGGGCAGATGTCCGGACAGTGGGTAAAGCCGAAAAACAGCAGGCTCCATCGGCCCTCCAGGGAGGCCCTGTTGAATTCGGCTCCGGAATCATCTTTCAGGCTGAATTCGGGAAGTGGTCTCGGCGTCGGCCAGACGGTTGCGAAGGACGGCTGCATGCGCGCGCCTCGAAGGCCCTGGTACATAAAGGCAATGCCACCGACGAAAGCCGTCAGCACGAGGATGCCGGCGAGTATTTTGCTTGTTGCGTTCATAGTCGCGGCATTCTAACCCAGCTTGTATCGGAGCGGTTGCGTTCTGACTTGCCGGGACGGGCGGCATCTTGCGTGTTAAATTCCGCAGCCATTGTCTACGCGAAGTGTCTCGATCATGCAGGAAGCCAGCCCAACAACCGTCGCCGGGCTCATCAGGGCCATTGCGGACCAGTTTTCGTCCGCAAACCTTGTTTACGGGCATGGAACGGATAATCCCGTGGACGAAGCGGCTTACCTGGTCTTTGCGGTCATGGGTTTACGGCACGAAGATGCCGAATCCGAATACGAACGGCTTGTTTCGCCGAACGCGGAAGAAGAAATCAGGCAGCTTGCCAGGCGGCGGATCAGCGATCGCGAGCCGGTCGCCTATTTGACGCATCAGGCATGGTTCGCAGGCCTGGAGTTTTACGTTGATGAGCGTGTGCTGGTTCCACGCTCGCCAATCGCCGAGCTGGTGGCCGGTCGTTTTATGCCCTGGATACAACCGGATCGTGTCGATCACGTGCTTGATTTGGGGACCGGTAGCGGTTGCATTGCCATTGCCATTGCGCATGCTTTTCCGGATGCATCGATCGACGCGGTTGATATTTCGACCGACGCGCTGGCCGTTGCCGAAATCAACGTTGAGCGGCACGGAGTATCCGACCGGGTGCGGCTGATTCAATCCGATTTTTTTTCCAACGTCCCGTCGGGTGGGCCGGGTAATTTGTACGACGTCATTGTTGCGAACCCGCCCTATGTCGATGCGAACGAAATGTCGGATTTGTCACCGGAATTCGAACATGAACCGGCGCTTGGTCTTGCCTCGGGCAAGGACGGTCTGGATTCGACGCTGACCATCCTGCATGATGCATCCCGTTTTCTCGCGGATGGCGGTATCCTCGTCGTTGAAGTGGGAAACAGCCAGCGGGCGCTGGAGCGTCGCTTCCCTGATGCCGGATTTGTCTGGCTGGAATTCGAAAGCGGCGGCCAGGGCGTATTTATGCTGACTAAAGAATCACTGGATCAACACGCGGATAGCTTCAGAGCGCAGGCCAATGTCAGGTAACAGTTTCGGCAAAGCATTCATAGTAACGACCTTCGGGGAGAGTCATGGCCCGGCGATGGGCTGCGTGGTTGATGGCTGCCCCCCGGGGATGGCGCTGTCGGAGGACGATATCCAGGCGGACCTCGAGCGGCGGCGGCCCGGGAAGTCGCGCCATACCACTCAGCGACAGGAGCCTGACCAGGTAAGGATTCTGTCCGGCGTGTTTGAAGGTCTGACAACCGGCACGCCGATCGGGTTACTGATCGAAAACGTCGACCAGCGCTCAAAAGACTATGGTGATATCAAGGACAAATTCCGGCCCGGTCATGCCGATTATACGTACCAGCAAAAATACGGAATTCGCGATTATCGCGGCGGTGGCCGTTCTTCGGCACGGGAAACAACAATGCGAGTCGCCGCTGGTGCTATCGCAAGGAAATACCTTCGCGGGCGGCTTGGCATCGAAATAACGGGTTTTCTCGCGCAGCTCGGGCCAATTGTGCTTGCAGCACGGGACCTGGCAGCCGTTGATACCAATCCGTTTTTTTGCGCCGACCCGGACAGATTACCCGAGCTGGAATCATTCATGGACGCACTTCGTGAAGAAGGCGACTCGATTGGTGCAAAAATCAGTGTGCTCGCGTCACA
This sequence comes from Woeseiaceae bacterium, assembly GCA_024640345.1. Taxonomy (GTDB): domain Bacteria; phylum Pseudomonadota; class Gammaproteobacteria; order Steroidobacterales; family Woeseiaceae; genus SZUA-117. The sequence goes on along the minus strand of JAHEFD010000045.1, from coordinate 20,184 downwards.
TGTTCCCCCCGGGCTCGGCGAGCCGGTGTTTGACAAACTGGAAGCCGATCTCGCACATGGCCTGATGAGTATCAATGCAGTGAAAGGCGTTGAAGTTGGTGCCGGATTTGCAGCAGTTTGCCAAAGGGGCAGTGAGCACCGGGATGAAATTGGCGAAGACGGGTTCGCCAAGAATGATGCCGGAGGCACGTTGGGCGGGATCTCGTCGGGCCAGGATATTCTTGCCAGCATTGCACTCAAGCCGACATCGAGTATCGCCAAACCAGGCGCTACGATAGACAAGCATGGCCGTGCCTCACAGATTGTGACCACGGGTCGTCACGATCCCTGTGTCGGTTTGCGGGCAACGCCGATTGCTGAAGCAATGGTTGCGCTGGTCCTGATGGATCATTACCTTAGACATCGCGCGCAAAACGCCGATGTTGATCCTGTAACTCCCGTGGTTACAGGCTGAACGCTCGATTCCTTTCTGTTCGATTACCAAAAGCCAAAGCCCATGCCGGAAAAATTTGATATTGCGATCGTTGGTGCAACCGGTGTTGTCGGTGAAGCACTTTTCGAAATTCTCGCGGAGCGAAAGTTCCCGGTGGGAAAGATCTACGCACTCGCCAGCGAGCGTTCGCTGGGTAAGACGGTAAACTTTGGCAATCGAACGCTGGAAGTCGATGATCTGGCGAAATTCGATTTCTCCAAAGTTCAGATCGGCCTTTTTTCCGCCGGCGCTTCCGTGTCCGAGGTCTATGCACCCAAGGCGGCGGCCGCAGGATGTGTTGTCATCGATAACACGTCCCGCTTTCGCTACGAGGACGATATCCCGCTGGTTGTTCCGGAAGTTAATCCTGAGAAAATAGCGGATTACAAAGCGAGAGGGATTATCGCCAACCCAAATTGCTCAACTATCCAGATGGTCGTTGCGCTGAAGCCTATTTACGACGCGGTGGGCATTTCTCGTATCAACGTTGCAACATACCAGGCGGTGTCGGGCGCCGGACGAAAGGCGGTCGAAGAACTGGCCAGGCAGTCTGCAAAGCTCCTGAACGGCCAACCGCTGGAGATCAAGGGTGACGCTAAGCAGATTGCATTCAATGCCGTGCCGCACATCGACGTATTCCAGGAAAACCGGTACACCAAGGAAGAGATGAAGATGGTGTGGGAAACGCGAAAAATCATGGGTGACGACAACATTGCCGTCAATCCAACTGCGGTTCGCATTCCCGCCTTTTTCGGCCATTCAGAGGCTGTACACGTTGAAACCGGTCAAAAGATCACTGCCGCGGAAGTCTGTGCGCTGATGCGTGCTGCACCCGGCGTCGAGCTCGTCGATGGCACTGAAACGGGTCAATACCCGACCGCCGTTACCGATGCATCCGGAAATGACCCTGTATTTGTCGGCAGGGTGCGTGAAGACATCAGTCATCCGAAAGGCATCAATCTTTGGATTGTGTCCGATAATATTCGTAAGGGCGCCGCTCTAAATAGTGTCCAAATAGCTGAAATATTGGCGAAAAACTATTTATAAGCTATAGTTCACGGGCAAAGCTTACGGGCATCTACAATCTATCAATTCAAGCTCCGGAGCGGTCCGTTCTTACGGAATTGGGGAGCTGGAGAATCTGACTATGTCGTCAAGACTTAATCGTATGTGGCTCATGCCATTCCTATTGCTTGCGAGTCAGGCATGGGCGCTGGGCCTCGGAGAAATACGACTGAGTTCAGCACTGAATGAACCCATGCTGGCCGAAATTGAGCTATTGGCCGCCACGCCCGAAGAAATCGAAAACCTGACGATAGCGCTGGCTTCCGAGGAAACCTTCAGTCGATACGATCTTGATCGGCCATTGTTTTTGACCCAACTGCGCTTCGAAATCATCAGATCGGGTCGCGCGAACGGAAACATTGTCCGGATTACCTCAACCGCGCCCGTCACAGAACCGTTTGTCACGTTTCTTGTTGAAGCGTCGTGGTCGAGGGGCCGACTGCTTCGCGAATACACTCTGTTGCTTGATCCACCCACATTTGCGCCGCCGCCGGCAACCCGGTCGACACAGGCCGTAACGGCCCCGAGCCGCGCAGCACCATCAGATGCAGGACGGATCCAGCGATCGGCACCGCAGCAGCAGGCGGCTCCGGCACCTGCTCCCGCACGCCCGTCAGTACAGGCGCCGGTTCAATCCCAGTCACCAGCTCCCGCGCCACGACAGCCGGCGCCGACCCTGGGACAACCCGACTTTGACGAAACGCCGGGCGGGCAACTGGTTGTCCAGCGCGGCGAAACGCTTTGGGGGATAACCCAGCGGGTTCGTCCTGATTCGCGCCTGACGATCAATCAGACAATGCTGGCAATCTTCGAGGCGAATCCCGAAGCTTTCGCCGGCAATATCAATATCATGCGGGCGGGCGCCACGCTGCGGATTCCTAGCGCGGATGACGTGTTCCGCATCAGTCGCGGTGACGCATTCGCAGAAGTTCAGCGGCAGAATAATGCCTGGGGCGGCCGGGCTGGTGTCGTCGCGGTTGAAACGCAGCCAAGCCTGACGTTGGTCCCGCCTGATGAAGACGACGACATCGGACTCACCGATGAAAGCGCCGATACGGCAGCGGCGGACTCGTTTGACGAAGCGCCCGATGATCAGATCGTTGATCCGGTGGCCGAGCGAATCAGCGAAATCCAGGGCATTCTCGAGGATCAGGATGCACTGATCGAAATACCCGACAACGAGCTGGCCGCACTGCGGGCAGAGCTTGCAGAGCTCCGTGGCGAAGCGCCGCCGGTTGACGATACCGTTGATGACACGCTGTTGGTTGACGATACCGGCGACGATATCGCTGCGGATGACCAGGCAGTGGCTGATGTCGTTACCACGGCACCGCCGGTCGTTACGTCACCGCCGCGGGAAGAGGGAATTCTCGACAAGATAATTGGATATGCCAGCAATTTCTGGGTGTTGGTCATTGGCGCCCTGGTCATAACCGTATTGATTCTTTTCTGGTTCATGCGCCGCTCCGCAAACCGCGATGATGAGGATGTAACCGGCGTCTGGGATGCGCTCGACGCAGACGAAATGGATTCAGGCGCGGAGGCGTCTACCGAGCGGCTGCGTGCATTGGCCAGGCATGACAAGGATTCGATTGTCGTCGTCGAAACGAAACAGGAGCCGGATCTTGACGACGTATTTGGTGTCGACACGATAGAGGCGCCGATCGCTTCGGCACCGGTTAGTGCAACCGCTGCAACTGGTACCAACAAGGCGCTGGAAGACACTTTCAGCAGCGAAACAGCGATCAATCTTGATCAGTCTGATCCGGTTGCAGAAGCCGATTTCCATATGGCGTACGGTCTGTACGATCAGGCTGCCGATCTCATCAATGGTGCGTTGACGGCAGATCCGGATCGTCAGGATTTGCTTTCCAAACTGTGTGAAATCTATTTCGTCTGGGGCAATCGGGATGCATTCGTTGATGCGGCCGGACGACTGAAGACTGCAGTCGGTGGAGGCTCCAATCCTGACTGGGACAAGACGGTCATCATGGGCCAGCAGATTGCAGGTGATCACGAGTTATTTTCGGGTGTCAGCGCCGAAGGCGCGACCAGGGCCGTCGACCTGTCATTCGATGGCGGCATGGAAGGATCATCGGAGCTCGATATCGACTTTGCCAGCGAATCGGATTCCGGATCCAGCGACATCATTGACCTTGGCGACGATGACGACGATGTCATCGACCTTGGATCAGGGGATGACGACATCCTGGATCTTGGCGGTGACGCTTACGAAGGCGTCAGCCTCACCGATACCGGGCAAGTCTCCATTTCGCCACAGATCGGCGCCGATATCGATTTCAGCGTCGACGAGCCTGACATCGAGGCGTCTGTCACGCGAGAGATGCCGCAACAATTAAGCGACGATGACACCGCCGGTATGCCGCTTCTTGACGAGGAAGATGAGGAATACATGGGCGCGACTCAGACTGCTGAGAATTCGTCGGCCAAAACCGTCGAGACGCCCACCATTGAGCAGCAATTTGAAATGGAAGCGACTGGCGCGATGCCGGCGTTGTCGGAATCGGATTTCGCCATCCCCGAGGCCGACTCAACGGCTGAAATCAACCTGGATGACCTTGGTCTCGATATCTCGGATCTCGAAGATACTTCCGTCGAATCGGATATTGCCGATGACCTGTTAAGCGACCTCGACGATACGACCGAAAGCCAGACACTGGAAATTGATGAAAGTCTTGCGGTCACTGGTTCAAACTTTGAGTTCGGTGATGACGATTCGCTCGAGGCTACCGGCAGAAACCCGGCTTTGTCAGATGACGACGCAACGCAACTGGCATCACTTGATGACTTTGGCGAAGATACTGATGTTGGCATCGATACCAGCCTGCTGGACGCGACCGGGCAGACCCAGATTCTGACAGAAGACATGGCAGTCGAAACCGGACGGCACCCGGCTGTTGACCTGTCGAGCGACGATGACTCGGTGTCCGGCGATGCAGCAACAATGCTGGCTCCGCTGGATGATGACGACGACGGCGGCGATTTCGACTTCGCCAAGACCGAAGCCTTGCCGAAAGACGTATTCAGTTCGGACATGTCAACCGACGATACCGGCAGGTTGCCGGGTCTCGCTGGCAGCACCGACATGGACCTCGACCTGGACGACCTGACGGCCGCACTCAAAGTGAGTGAGGTCGGTGATACCGTCAACCAGCTGCGAGACGAGGCGACCGTTCAGCAACCCAGGCTTCGTTCCGGCGCACCGGCGATGAGCGACGACACCGATGACACCGGTATCACGCAGTCCCTGGCGCCTGAAGATCTCTCCGGCGATCTGCATGAAGCCCGGACCATGACCGAGGTCGGCACGAAACTTGACCTCGCCAGGGCTTACGTCGATATGGGCGATCCGGGTGGCGCTCGCAGCATCCTCGAAGAGGTGCTGGATGAGGGCGACCAGGGGCAAAAACAACAAGCGCAACAATTGCTGGATTCACTGCCTTCGTAATCCATGATCGCTCAATCGAGCGATCTTTACTTCCGAACTGATGGTTTCGAAACCGACGCCCATGCGTGTAGCTCTTGGCATTGAGTATGACGGAACCGGCTATGTCGGCTGGCAGCGCCAGAAATCCGGCGTAGGGGTCCAGGCAGTGCTGGAAAAAGCGCTGGAGCAGATCGCCAATGAACGGATTGCCGTTGTATGTGCCGGTCGAACCGACACGGGTGTGCATGCTACCGGACAGGTCGTTCACTTTGACACGACTGCCGAACGAAGCGACAGATCATGGTTACTCGGTGCTAATTCAAAGTTACCTGGCGACGTCAATCTCACGTGGGCGGCCCCTGTAAGCGATGATTTTCACGCTCGTTTCTCAGCCGTTCGTCGAAGTTACCGGTACTTGATACTGAATCGGTCTTACCGCTCAGCACTTAGTCGTCATCGGGCCTGGTGGGTATATGAACCGCTCGAGGTAAGGGCGATGCAGGAGGCGGCCGATCACCTCGTAGGCAAACGTGATTTTTCGGCATTTCGCGCAGCTGGATGCCAGGCATCGACTCCGGTCCGCGAGATGAGCGAAGTCAGGGTCGAAAAGGAGGGACACTGGATCACGATAACGGTAAGGGCAAATGCATTCCTGCAGCACATGGTGCGAAATATTACAGGCACATTGGTGGCAATCGGCCGCGGCGACCGGGGTCCTGAATGGGCACGGACCGTTCTGGAAAGCAGGGATCGGACCAAAGGCGGTATTGCCGCGCCGCCACATGGGCTGACCCTGGTCAGCGTAGAATATCCGGCTGAATTCGGGCTTCCACAAAATTCGTGTACGGATGAAATTCGTTTATGATGAGGGCCTATGAGCTGGTTTGAGAAATTGATGCCATCGCGCATCAGCACTGAAAAACGCACGCGCTCCGTTCCACAGGGCGTGTGGATGAAGTGTGCGTCATGTGACGAGCAACTCTATCGCAAGGAAGTAGAACGGAACCTGAGCGTCTGCCCTAAATGCAATCATCACATGCGAATTGGAGCGAGGACCCGACTCGACTATTTTCTCGATGCCGATTCTCAGGAAGAAATTGCCGCAAACCTCGAGCCGCAGGACCCGCTGAAATTTCGCGACAGCAAACGCTACCGGGATCGTGTGCAGCAGGCACAAAAAAAGACCGGTGAAAAAGATGCTTTGGTCGCCGCAAAAGGAACACTAAAGGGTCGCCCTGTTGTTGCCTGTGCTTTCGAGTTCGGATTCATGGGTGGTTCGATGGGTTCGGTCGTTGGTGAAAGATTCTGTCGTGCGGCGCGCTGCAGCCAGGAAAGCCGGGCACCCCTGATCTCGTTTTCGGCCAGTGGCGGGGCGAGAATGCAGGAAGCGCTTTTCTCATTGCTGCAAATGGCCAAGACTTCAGCGGCGCTCGCAACGCTGTCCGAAATGAAAATTCCCTACATCTCGGTTTTGACCGATCCCACGACCGGTGGTGTGTCGGCAAGCCTGGCGATGCTCGGCGATGCCAATATTGCAGAGCCGAAAGCGCTGATCGGATTTGCCGGGCCGCGGGTCATAGAACAGACCGTTCGTCAGAAATTGCCGGAAGGATTCCAGCGCAGTGAGTTCCTGCTCGATCACGGTGCAATCGACATGATTGTGGACCGTCGCAATCTGCGCAGTGAAATTGCGAACTTGCTGGCCAAGCTGGAAAATCGCCCGGCACCGTCTGACTGATCGGTGCACGTCAATTCATGGACCAACCCGGTTCATTCAATTCACTCAGTGACTGGCTGCCGTGGCTGGAGACCTTGTCTCCGCGCGAGATTGTGCTCGGCCTGGAACGGGTACATGAAGTTCTGGACAGGCTTGAGCTGGCGAGACCCGCGCTCGTAGTCACTGTCGCAGGCACTAACGGCAAGGGATCCAGTGCCACCATGCTCGAAGCATTGCTTCGCAGTGGCGGGTCGAGAACCGGCTGCTATACGTCGCCACACATCAGTCGCTATAACGAGCGAATTCGCATCGATGCTCAACCCGCTTCCGATGAAGAAATCGTGAAGGCGCTCGCGCTGGTCGAGGAGGTGCGTGGCGACGTGCCTTTGACATTCTTTGAATTTGGCACGCTCGCGGCGCTGGTCACATTTGATGCCGCGAATGCCGATGCCTGGGTTCTCGAGGTCGGGCTCGGTGGTCGCCTGGACGCGGTGAATGCCATCGAGCCACACGCAAGCCTGATTACCAATGTTTCGCTCGATCACTGTGCATGGCTCGGTGACAGCATCGAGGCGATTGCAACGGAGAAAGCGGGCATCATGCGCGCCTCCAGGCCGGTCATATTTGGTTCACCCGACCTGCCCGCAGCAATCCCGGCAGCGGCAGCCCGGGTTGGTGCGGAGCTCATCGTTGCGGGAAGGGACTTTCGGTTTAAAGAGGGCGGCGGCAATTCCGAGCGATGGTCATGGCAAGGACAGCGACTGACACTGTCCGGGCTGAAAGTGCCGGCGTTGCCCGGCAGGATGCAGTTACAAAATGCGTCGGCCGTTCTGGCTGTCCTTGAGGCACTGGAAATGGATCATCTGCTCACGAGCGAAATTGTCAGCGACGCTTTGTCGCGATTGTCGCTTCAGGGTCGCTTTCAGGTGATTCACCGCAAGTGTCGCTGGATACTCGATGTGGCGCACAACCCCGGTGCCGCAATCGTCCTGGCGGAATTGCTGGCCACTCATGCGGGAGACGGGAAGACCACAGCCGTTGTCGGTATGCTGGCAGACAAGGATATCGAGGCAGTCATCGCTCCATTATGCGGGTTGGTCGACAACTGGATTTGTGTAACGGTTGCCGGATCACGGGCGGAGTCAGCTCACCGGCTCGGCAAGAAAATTGCAAACGTTTGCCGAAAACCCTGTCTGATTGCGGAAAGCACGGGCGAGGCGCTGGAAACGGCCCAAACCATGAGTTCGTCCGGGGATACTGTCCTGGTGACAGGATCATTCTACCTGGTGGGCCCGGCGCTGGATTGGCTGCAGGATCAGTAATAATCCGGTGTAATTTTCCGCGGGGATATTTGCCGGACGGACAGCTCGGCAAGCGACTGGATCGCCACATTCGGCCCGCCGCGGTTTTTTCAACTATACTCGCGCCAAAAGGAGAGAGCGTTGCTGCAAAACATGTCTGACAGAGCGGTGAAAGAACGAGTTATTGGTGCCATTGTGCTCGTGGTTTTCGCGGTCCTTGTCGTCCCGGTATTCCTCGACGGGCCGACCGAAGAGGAGGAAATTGTCAGCGAAGCAGTTACGTTGCCCGGGCAGAATAACCAGGAGCGCAAGCAACAGACGATTACGCTGGACAGGGATCGTAACGAGCCCGTTCCCGCTACGCGAACGCCACCGCAGGCGGCAGCGACGCAGGAGCCACCCGCGCGCGAACTGCCCGCGGCCCAGCCTGCGCCGGTAGAAAACAAAAAAACAGAAGTGGCCAGCGACAAGCCGGTGCCTTCCTCCGCAGCAGCGACAGCGCCTGCGGCAGCGACAACGGCCGCACCAGCGACAGCGACTTCGACCACCGGCATGTGGGCGGTGCAGCTTGGTAGCTTCTCCAGCCAGGAAAATGCCGAACGATTGGCTGCCAGCCTCCGAAACCAGGGCTATGCCGCTTTCCTGAGCCAGCTGCAAACCGGCTCTGGTGCATTGCACCGGGTGCGCGTCGGTCCGCAAAAGGATCGCGACAGTGCCGAGGCGATCGCCGCACAGCTTGCCAAAAACGGCCACACCGGCCAGGTAGTTCCACACCCTTGAGTGCTTGTTGCAAACACCTGTTAGAATTGCGGCACAAACCAGTTAGCAGAACCGTAACGGTCTAAAATGACGCAAAGCTTCTGATGCCGATTGTCGACATAATTATCACCATCGCTACACTTGGATCGGTTGCTGTCGGCTGGTATCGCGGCCTGATCAAAGAGGCCATCGCAATCGTTTCCTTATTGGTGGCCATCTGGGCGGCGATGCATCTCGGTCCTTTTGCAGGCGGCTGGCTTGGTGGCACGATCGATTCGACTGACCTGCAGCTGTGGGCCGGACGGTTCCTGATTTTTGTGGTCATCCTGGCATTGGGTGCACTCATTGGCTGGGCGATTTCGAAAATCGTGCACTTGTCCGGCTTGAGCGGCACGGACAGGGCCCTGGGCGGCTTTTTCGGGTTTGTTCGTGCGGTGTTGCTTGTTGGCGTACTCGTGCTGGGTGGGCGATATGCCGGGTTTGATGCCAACCTGTGGTGGCTCGAATCAGAGTTGATCCCGTATGGCGAATATGTCGCTGACTGGATAATCGTTATGGCGCCACGTGGTATGGAAATGCTGGATCCTGCCGGTTTGCCGGAAGATTTCCGTCTGTAAATCATCGAGAATTTTTGAGCCGAGACGACAAGGAATCAGAACATAAAATGTGTGGCATCGTAGGAATAGTAGGTAAAAGTCCGGTTAACCAGACGATATACGATGCACTGACTGTGCTTCAGCATCGTGGCCAGGACGCCGCCGGTATCGTCACCTGGGGTGACGAGGGGCTGAAAATCCGCAAGAGCAATGGCCTCGTCAGGGACGTCTTTCATCAACGTCACATGATGAACCTGACCGGTAACGTTGGCATGGGACATATTCGTTACCCGACGGCAGGCACAGCCAAGTCTTCGGAGGCGCAGCCTTTCTACGTCAATTCGCCTTATGGCATTTGTCTCGCGCATAACGGCAACCTTACCAATCATGACGAACTTGCAGAGCTGCTGACCCGGGACGACAGGCGACACCTGAGCACCGGATCCGACTCGGAAGTGCTCCTGAATGTTTTCGCCCACGAACTTCAGAGCCTCGACAACGTGAGGCCAACGGCGGAACAGGTCTTTGATGCGATAGAAGCCGTGCACAACAGATGCTCCGGCGGCTATGCAGTCGTCGCCTTGATCATCGGCCACGGTATCGTCGCTTTCCGCGACCCCAATGGTATCCGGCCGATCATTATCGGTGAGCGCGAGACAAGTTCCGGTACCGAGTACATGGTCGCCTCGGAAAGCGTGGCATTAGCGACCCTGGGATTCAAGAAGGCGCGCGATTTACGACCCGGTGAAGCGGTCTTCATTACGAACGATGGCCAATTACACACCAGCCAGTATTCCGGCAAGACCAGCTACTCGCCCTGCATTTTTGAATTTGTCTATTTTGCACGGCCGGATTCGATCATAGACAACCTGTCGGTATACAAGGCGAGACTCAGAATGGGCGAGCAGCTGGCTGGCCAGATTGTGCGTGAGTGGCCGGATCACGATATTGATGTCGTTATACCGATCCCCGATACGAGCCGCACTGCAGCGGTCCAGGTGGCCTACCATCTCGGCGTAAAATACCGGGAGGGCTTCATCAAGAATCGCTACATCGGACGCACGTTCATCATGCCGGGGCAGGCAGAACGTACCCAGTCAGTTCGGCGGAAGCTGAACGCTATCGATCTCGAGTTTCGGGGCAAGAATGTCCTGCTGGTGGACGACTCGATTGTACGTGGCACGACATCCCGGCAGATCATCAAGATGGCGCGCGAGGCCGGCGCCAGAAGGGTCTATTTTGCTTCCGCGGCCCCGCCCGTGAGATACCCGAACGTCTACGGAATCGACATGCCGGCAGCTTCCGAGTTGATCGCGAATGGCCGGACCGTGGCTCAGATTGAAGAACTGATCGGTGCGGATCGGCTCATTTACCAGGACCTGCACGGACTCATTCGATCAGTCCGGCACGATAATTCGGAAATCAGCCAGTTCGATACGTCCTGTTTCTCCGGCGAGTATGTTACCGGCGAAGTGACGCCCGCTTATCTCCAGGCCCTCGAAAAAGCACGGTCGGACGAGGCAAAGACCCGACAGAATGCGAAGTGGACGATGCCGGATATGGCAGTCGGGGACGAACCGCAGGATGCGGACCGCGCCGTTAACGCATAACCCCGCGAAGCCCGCCTGGCGGGCGGGACAGGAATGAATCAGGCATGAGCATTAAAGTCATGATTATTGACGGGCATGCCGATTTCAGGTCACTGCTCATGCACCACGTCACGACGCATTGGCCGGACGCCATCATCTCTGCCTACGATCCCATTATGGCGGGTACACTTCCCGACGAGTTTTCCGGCGCCGGCAATGACATTGTATTGCTGGGCGACAGCTACGGAGAGCGGGATTCGTTGCTCGCCTTGCAACTGTTTGCGAAGACGACGGGATTTCCGGCCATTATTTATTTCGGCGATGACAACAAGGCGCAGGCGCTTGAAGCCGGCGCCAGCGCCTACTTCCAGAAAGATGAAATTCGCCACAATGCATTGGTTGTTCGCATGAGCGACCTGCTTCGCAGTCGCAGACGAGTGTCGTCGACCGACTCTCTCTTTGTGGGGGATATGGCGACCGGAATTCACCCGCTTATCAAGGGCTATCGCTTCATAAAGAGACTCGCGGTAAGTGAGCACTCAGCTGTCTACCTGGCGAAAAAAGAGTCGGTTAACGTCAACATGGTGTTGAAAGTGTTGCGGCAGGTGCCAGATTTTTCCGACGGGCTCGGTGCTTTCGACCGCTTTTTGCAGGAATACGAGATGATCGCCGAGATGGATCATCCAAACATCGTGAAAATTTACGACCTGGGTGTCAGCGACGACCACGCGCACATTGCGATGGAGTTTGTGCCCGGCGGTGATCTCAAGCAACGAATCGAGCATGGCGTTCTACAGTCCGGCGCGGTCGAATACACACGGCAGATCGCCAGCGCGCTGGACCGGCTGCACTCGCTGGGTATATTGCATCGGGACCTGAAGCCCGGAAATATCATGGTGCGACAAGACGGCAGCCTGGCGCTGATCGATTTTGGATTGGCGAAGCGCATGCGGCTGGAGCAGGAGATCACGGGCCACGGTGAGATCTTCGGAACTCCGTATTACATGAGTCCGGAGCAGGGACACGCGGAAGAGGTTGATGAGCGAAGCGATATCTATTCGCTCGGCGTTATCTTCTACGAGATGCTGACGGGACAGAAACCATTCGTCGGGGCCGACGCGATGAGTATCATTCTTAAACACACCAAGTCGCCGGTGCCCGTGCTGCCGCACCGGCTGAGTCAGCACCAGGCATTGCTCAACATGTTGCTCGCCAAACGGCCCGAAGATCGCTTACAGACTGCCAGGGAGGTGCTTGATTGGCTGTAGCGACTGTCCCGGAGCCCATCGCCTCGTTTCTGGATACCCGTACGCCGGAGGCGTGGGTCGAGGAGGCCTGTCGGCGACTCCCTGAACTTCTGCATGATCATGCGAACTGCGAACTCAAAGCGGCATCGACGGCGCTCGGGTTCATTTACCGTTATCCGGATCGGGCGGAGCTCGCGCACCGAATGTCGCGGCTTGCCCGCGAAGAATTGCGCCACTTCGAGCAAGTCAGGAAGATTCTCGCGGAAATGTCGATACCGTTCGAGCACGTGTCGGCATCGCGCTACGCCGGCAAGCTTCGCCGCGAAGTCCGGGAAAAAGAACCTGCGCGGTTACTCGATATGCTGCTCGTCGGCGCGCTGATCGAAGCTCGTTCTTGTGAGCGTTTTGCAGCGCTTGTCCCGCATCTGCCGCAGGACATCGGCAAATTTTACGCAGGTCTGCTGGCCTCGGAAGCGCGACATTTTGAGCACTATCTGAATTTTGCCCGCGAAGAGACCGGCGTCGAGGGCGAGGCTTTTGAGCAACGTCTTGCCGAACTCAAAAGAATTGAAGCGGACCTGATCGCCGGGCCGGACGACCAGTTCAGGTTTCATTCGGGAATTCCCGCGACGCCTTAACGGGCTTGAGGCGTCAGGGCCAGGTGCGGATGCTGCATCCCGGGTGCTAACGCTCCAGTGAATTCAGAGCGGGTCCGTCGTCATCCCAACGCACGACACTTCCGTGTTCATACCAGTCGCCAAGCACGATTCGCCCGGCGGGCTGGCCGTCGATTTCAAATTCGTGAACAGCCGGTCTGTGTGTATGTCCGTGCAACATCAGGCTGACTTCGGCCTCACGTAACGCGTTTTCGATAGCGTTCTGATTAACATCAGCAATGTTTTGATCGATATTCCCGCTGTGTGCCTGGCTGGCGGCACGAGCCTGTTCGGCAAACGCCAGGCGTTCCTCGAGCGGCTTCGCGAGCATCATCGCCTGCCATTGTGGATCACGCGTCATTTTCCGAACGGCCTGGTATTCGACGTCATCGGTACAGTAGGCGTCGCCATGACTCAGCAGGACTTTCTGGCCGTGGATTTCGGTGATGCAGGGGTCGGGAAGAATGGTAATTGCAGTTTCTGCTGCGAAGTCCGCGCCGATCATGAAGTCCCGATTGCCATGCATGAAGAAAACAGGAATATTCTTCCTGGATAATTTTCGGAGACCCTGCTTTATCCAGGCATAGTGTTCGTTCGGGTCATCGTCGCCAACCCAGGATTCGAAAAGGTCGCCAAGAATATAAAGCGCATCGGCGTGCAGCGCTTCGGTCTCGAGGAACTTGAGAAACTGGTCCGCGATGTCAGGCCGGTCCGCTTCGAGGTGAAGGTCCGATACAAATAGCGTGGTCATGAACTCATTCGTATTCGAATCGGGAGGCTTTCTTGATGACGATCGGGACTAACGGCACGTCCTGGGCAAGCGGTCCCTGAGGTCCCGTTCGCACATTCACAATCTTGTCCACGACATCCATGCCCTCAACGACGTTTCCAAATACCGCGTAGCCCCACCGATCCCGTTGTGGATCGAGAGCGGTGTTGTCTTTCACGTTGATGAAGAACTGGGCCTTTGCAGAATGCGGGTCCGCAGTTCTTGCCATCGCGATCGTACCGCGCATATTCGTCAGGCCATTACCCGACTCGTTGAAGATAAAGCCACCCGGTTCCTTCAGCTCGAGGTTGGGTGTGTGCCCGCCGCCCTGGATCATGAAATCCGGAATGACGCGATGAAAAATCGTGCCGTCATAGTAGCCGCTTGCAACGAGACTCAGAAAATTGGCCACGGTCACCGGGGCGCGACGACCATCCAGTTCAAGGAGGATGTCGCCTTCGGTCGTCTCGAGCTTGACGTAGGGGTGTGCCGGAACTTCTTCCTGTGCCAGTGACCAGGGAGCCAGTGTTAATAAGAGGACGATCGAAAGCAGCTTTTTCATTGGAATCTCGATTAGGGTACCTGTGGCGCACGATACCAAAGCCCGTCGTTTCACTAAAGCGGTGATTAAGTGGCGGAATTCACGCGAATTTTGCAATGGATTAATGGCGGACCGCGATTGACTGCTCTGGTACCCGGCCGTATTATCGTGCCCCCGCCGGGCCCCGGCCTCAGGCGGGGCAGGATTCTGGAATCGGGGCATGGCGCAGTCTGGTAGCGCATCTGCTTTGGGAGCAGAGGGTCGGGAGTTCGAATCTCTCTGCCCCGACCAATATCCAATTCGGCAAAGAGCAGCGGTGTCTGCGAAGTGCCGGTGATTCGGGATAGCTGATGCTATCGGGAAGGACAGTGAATTTGCGCCCGTAGCTCAACCGGATAGAGCATCGGCCTTCTAAGCCGAATGTTGCAGGTTCGAGTCCTGCCGGGCGCGCCACTTTTCAATCGGCCAACAGTCGATTGATGGGTGGGAAATGAGTAAGATTTACAAATTATGGTGGGCGTAGCTCAGTTGGTAGAGCCCCGGATTGTGATTCCGGTCGTCGTGGGTTCGAGTCCCATCGTCCACCCCAATTTTCCCTCGTCCTTCGGACGAAAGAAAATGGCGGGTGAAAATTGATCTTTAGTGCAGTGACAGCAATAGTGCGATTATCAGCCGCGATGCTGAAGGAAAATGGTTGAAGCGGGCGAATTGAAACGCGATTGGTCGGTGCGAATTGATCTTTAGTACGATGCCCTTGATGGCGCAGTGGCCAGCCGCGATGCTGACCGACGGCAGGTCGTCGGTGCGAATTGATCTTTAGTACGATGCCCTTGATGGCGCACCGACGAAGGAAATGCAAAAGAAAGTAAGGCGAATTGGGCCTCTAGCTCAGTTGGTAGAGCAGGAGACTCTTAATCTCTTGGTCCGGGGTTCGAGCCCCCGGGGGCCCACCAATTCTTCCTCACGGCGCGAGCCGTTCGATTTCCCAGCCACCGTTGCGCTTCGAATACAGGAATCGATCATGCAGGCGATTGAGCCGCCCCTGCCAGAACTCGATTTCCTGTGGCACCACGCGGTATCCGCCCCAGAACGAGGGCAGTGGTACTTCGCCGTCGGCGAATTTCCGTTTCATTTCGTCAAACTTTGCTTCGAGAAATGACCGGGAGCTGATGACGCTGCTCTGCGCTGACACCCATGCGCCGATCTGGCTTCCCCGCGGCCGCGTGGCGAAATATTTCAATGTCTCCGAAGTCGGAATCTTCTCCGCTCGTCCCCGAATCGACACCTGGCGGCCAAACTCGCGCCAGAAAAAAAGCATGGCGACATTGTCATTTCCGGCAATCTGCGCCGCCTTGTTACTGCCGTGATTGGTAAAAAATACAAATCCCCGGTTGTCGAAATATTTCAGTAATACGGTACGTGTGAATGGACGACGTTGTTCGTCGACCGTGGAGAGGGCGACAGCATTCGGGTCGAGGCCATCCGAGTCGCACGCCTGGCGGAACCAGTCTGCAAATTGCTGAACGGGATCCGGGTTGAGGTCCTCGCGCTCGAGCTCCGGGCCGGTGGCCGATCGGCGCAGAGACGAGACATCTGTGCCGCCGTCCCCGGGTGGTGTTTTGTTGTCACTCATGATCTTCAGTTCTGTTGTCCGGACCCGCCCGTCATTCCATACTGCCGGGAGACGAATAGCAACGCCTGATTGCCATCGATGAAAGGCTCGGCAAATGGGTATTTCGCGTTATACTACGCGGCTGAACTGGGAGCGGCGGCAGACACGGCGAGAGTGGCGGAATTGGTAGACGCGCTGGATTTAGGATCCAGTGGGGTAACCCGTGAGAGTTCGAGTCTCTCCTTTCGCACCAGTTTCTTCTGAAAACGTATCTCACTGATTTAAAAGGTTTATTTAGCTATTCGATCAAGGCGGGCAGCCTGTTGAAAAGCTGTCAGGCTAGTGCGAAAAACGCAAGTCGACGCGCGAAAACGAAATGTATCTGCCGATGCGCGAGTTTTCTGAGCGACATTTGACGGAGAATCGCGTCGCCTGAGGGGTTTTTGGCACGTTGCGGCAGTTTTGATCGGGCTTTGATTAAGGGTCTAGGGAAAATGCAGGTCACAGTCGAATCGACAGGAACACTTGAGCGCCGTATGCGCATCGAGCTGCCCGCCGAGCGCATCGAAAAAGAAGTCGAAGTGCGATTGAAGCGGGTCGGCAAGACGGCAAAGATAAAAGGATTCCGCCCGGGCAAGGTTCCCGCGCGAGTCATCAAGCAGCACTACGGATCGCAGGTGCGCCAGGAGGTCTTATCCGACCTGATGGGGCAGAGCTATCGGGATGCGGTGCAGCAGGAAAATCTGAATCCGGTCGCGCAACCGCGCATCGAGCCGGACATGTCGACCAAAGGCGATGCATTTGCCTACACGGCGACTTTCGAGGTGCTGCCCGAGGTCAAGCTGAGCGGCCTGGAAAAGATCCAGGTCACTATTCCCGATATCAGCATTGACGACTCGGATCGGGATGAAATGCTCGATAACCTGCGCCGTCAGAAGGCAACCTGGACCACCGTCGAACGGGCATCAGCCGAGGGTGACCGCGTGATCGTCGACTTCGATGGCACGATGAAAGGCGAGCCGATTCAGGGTGGCAAAGGGTCAGAAGTGCCGGTTGTTCTGGGCGAGGGGCAGATGTTGCCTGACTTCGAGAAAGCCCTGTTTGGCATCAAGGCAGATGACGAGAAGTCCTTCAAGGTGAAATTCCCGAAGGATTACCAGGCCGAAGAGCTGCAAGGCAAGAAGGTCGATTTCGCCATCAAGGTCCACCGGGTCGAAGAGCGGGAATTGCCGCCGCTGGATGACAAGCTGGCAGAGCTTTACGGCATTTCGGAGGGTGGACTCGAAAAGCTCAAGCAGGACGTCACTGACAATATGAAGCGCGAGGCGGAACAGAAAAAACGCAATGACGTCCGGGAGCAGGCGTTAACTGGCCTCCTGGATACCAATCCGCTTGAGGTTCCCGGTTCGATGGTCCACCAGGAAGCGCACTCGATGCAGCATGAGGCCATGCGCCAATACGGCATCGAGGACCACGACCAGGCCCCGCCAATCGACAACTTCAAGGAAGCAGCTGAAAAACGGGTTCGCCTTAGCCTCCTTATTCGCCAGATCATCGATGACAACAATATCGAGGTCGATGCTGTCCGGTTGAAGGAGAGGGTTGAGCAGCTTTGCGCCGGCTACGAAAACGCCGAGGAGATGGTAGCCACTTACCTGGGCAACCAGCAGATTATGTCCCAGATCGAGCCAATGATTCTCGAGGAGCAGGCGATCGAGTGGCTGGTCGGAAACGGCAAAGAGAAGAAAAAGAAGATCAGTTTCAAGGAATACATGAAGCCTTCAGCGTAGAATGGCGGCATTACTTTGACTACAGGAATATCCATGAGCGCAAATGCCCTTAATCTTGTCCCGATGGTCGTCGAGCAGACCGCACGAGGCGAAAGAGCCTATGACATCTATTCAAGGCTCCTCAAAGACAGGCTGATCTTTATCGTCGGCCCGGTTGAAGACCAGATGGCTAACCTGATTGTGGCGCAACTCCTGTTTCTCGAGTCCGAGAACGCGGACAAGGATATTCAGCTGTATATCAATTCGCCCGGGGGCTCGGTGACAGCGGGTCTGTCGATCTACGACACGATGCAATTTGTTAACTGTGACGTGGGCACAATCTGTGTAGGCCAGGCGGCCAGCATGGGCGCCCTGTTGCTCGGTGGTGGCGCCAAAGGCAAGCGTTACGCATTGCCCCATTCGCGCATCATGGTTCACCAGCCCAGTGCCGGATTTCAGGGGCAGGCGACGGATATCGATATTCATGCCAGGGAGGTTCTGGAACTCAAACGGCGCCTGAACGAAATCATGGCGAAAAACACCGGTCAGACGGTCGAAACCATTGAAAAAGACCTCGAGAGGGACAATTTCATGAGCAGCGAGGCGGCTGTGAAATATGGCCTGATCGACACAGTGTTGGGTAATCGGACTGAAATGACCGCATCAAAGAAGGGCGAATCCAAGTAAAATCAGCGGCTTGGGCCCGCTATTCCCCACATATGAGACATGGCGCTTTGCACGCTTAAAGTGCCCGTGTTATATAAACAATCGGTCGTAACAGACTGATTTTTGGTAGCCAGAGGCATAAACCTATGAGCGATGACTCCCGCGGTAAGAACGAGGACGGCAAACTCCTCTATTGTTCTTTTTGCGGCAAGAGCCAGCACGAAGTTCGCAAGCTGATTGCGGGCCCGTCAGTCTTTATCTGCGACGAATGTGTCGAGCTTTGCAACGACATTATCCGAGAGGAACTTGAGGATTCCGGCGAGACAGGGCACGACAAACTGCCGAAGCCGCACGAAATCAACGCGATTCTCGACGAATACGTCATTGGGCAGGCCCGGGCGAAGAAAGTCCTGGCGGTTGCCGTCTATAACCATTACAAGAGGCTCGAAGATCGCGCCGGTGATCGAAAGGATGATATCGAACTTGCCAAGAGCAATATTCTCCTGATCGGACCGACGGGTTGCGGCAAGACGCTGCTTGCCGAAACGCTCGCGCGCCTTCTGAACGTCCCGTTTACGATCGCGGACGCGACGACGCTGACCGAAGCCGGTTACGTCGGTGAAGATGTCGAGAACATCATCCAGAAGCTTCTTCAAAAGTGCGATTACGATGTCGAGAAAGCACAGACGGGCATCGTCTATATCGATGAGATTGACAAGATTTCGCGGAAGTCCGACAACCCGTCGATAACCCGCGATGTCTCCGGTGAGGGTGTGCAGCAGGCGCTGCTGAAGCTGATTGAAGGTACGATTGCCTCGGTCCCCCCGCAGGGTGGGCGCAAGCATCCGCAGCAGGAATTCCTGCAGGTCGATACGGGCAGCATCCTGTTTATTTGCGGTGGCGCCTTTGCCGGTCTCGAGAAGATCATTCAGGATCGTTCATCGAAGAGTGGCATCGGGTTCGTTGCTGACGTAAAGACCGACCAGGAACAGCAAAACGTCGGCGAACTGCTGCATGACGTCGAGCCGGAAGACCTGATCAAATTCGGACTGATACCGGAATTCGTTGGCCGGTTGCCGGTCGTAGCGACGCTCGAGGAACTGGACGAGGATGCGCTGGTATGTATTCTCGAGGAACCGAAGAACGCGCTCACGAAGCAATACCGCAAGCTTTTCGACATGGAAGGCGTTGAACTCGAGTTTCGCGATGACGCGCTTCGTGCTGTCGCCAAGCGGGCTATGAAACGGAAGACCGGTGCCAGGGGGCTCAGAACGATCCTCGAAAGCGTATTGCTGGATACGATGTATGACCTGCCGTCGTCTTCAACGGCGAAGAAAGTGGTGCTGGATGAGGCCGTGGTCAATGGCGAGACCAAGCCATATGTCATTCACGAATCTGATGAGCCGCCAACGGTCAATATCGAGCAACAGGAACGGGCGACCGGCTCTGACAATTAGATCGAAAAAGGAGCCTGATCCTTTTTCATGTCCCTTTTCGCTTGGGTAGCGGGGACAGCAACTGGCCGACAGACTGAATCGGTGAACACACGTGGACAACGTGTGTAATCCCTCGTGCCTTTTGTCAGCTGCAAGCTTGAATCTGGCCGTTTTGGACGCATGTCCCGCTCCTGACAAGCAAACTACCTGGGCTATGAGCGCGAGGGCTTAATTTAGTGTCTGAAAATGATCTGACAGTTGATACCGATGTAGAAGACATCGCGGCCGAAATCGAGGATGACCAAAAGGGCGTGCCGGTTCTGCCGCTGAGAGATGTTGTCGTCTATCCACACATGGTGATCCCGCTGTTCGTTGGCAGGGAAAAATCCATCGTTGCGCTTGATCGTGCGATGAACAGCGGCAAGAAGATTCTCCTTATCGCGCAGCAGGCTGCCGACATGGACGACCCGGCACCCAAAGACCTGTATGACGTAGGCACACTGGCCACGATTCTTCAGCTGCTGAAATTGCCCGACGGCAC